>JBEOKA010000507.1:0-6970 GCA_040275325.1 Myxococcaceae bacterium
AGCGCGAAGGCCTTCAGCGAGGCGAAGTCGTTGGCTGCGATGAGGCCCTGGTCGCTGAGCGAGCGGTAGAGCTGCTTCAGGTACGTCTTCGTCGCGAGCAGCGCCTCGGCGTCGGTCGCGTGGGTGCGGGGAGAGATTCTCGCGAGCCGGGTGGCGACGTCGTCGAGTGAGAGCGTCGGTTCGGCACGCAGCCAGTCGAGCACCGTGTCGCGATGCTCCGCGAGGCGCGCCGACTTCGTGAGCGAGTCGAGCTGCCGCAGCGCGTACTTGCCGAAGCTGCCGAAGAGCTGGGTCGAGACGAACGACTCCCGCGCAGCGAGCAGCCACTCGCCCACCTCGTCCGTCGCGCGCACCGTCGGCACGAAGAGCAGCTCGAAGGTGTTCGGGTCGGCCCGCAGCGCTTGCGCAATCGTCTTCTCCACCTCCCAGAAGGTCTGGCTCCCATCGGCGCTGACGAGGTCACGCGGTGGCTCCACGAGGCCCGCCGTCCACGAGAACGGGAGCAGGAAGGCGCCACGCACGTCGGTGTCTGACTGGTCGTTCGCGAGGCCCCACGCGCGCGAGCCGACGGTCGCTTCGAGCACGGCGCACTGACGCAGGGCGCTCCACGCGGCGTCACGACGCACCGCGAACGCGAGCTGGCCTTCACGGCGCGGGAGCAGTTCTTCACGTCGAAACCACACGTCGCCGACGCCAACGACGTGCACGTCGAAGCCGCCATCACGCTCGCGCGCGATTCGGCCGACGAGGCCCTGGGGAAGGCGCCGGTCGCCGAGCAGCCGTTCGACGCGCGTCGTCACCTCGGTGCCGTGCGGGAGCGAGGTGGGCGCCCCATCGAGCGCGTCGAGAGCTGAAGGTCGGGAAGCCATGCGGTGCCGACGATGCCACGGGCCGGTGCTGACGCGCTGGCATGTCGGTTCGGAAGGTGATTCCTCCCGCGCCATGAACGCGTGGCCTTCGCCCGAGTCGTTGATGCTGACGTTGCCGCCGGGCGTTGAGCTGCGCTGGTTTCGCGATGACGAGCTCGAGGCGTTGCCGGCGCTGCTCGAGCGCTGGTACCCAGCCGTTCGTGTCGGCGCGGAGTCGGTGTTTCTCGACGCGCCGTTCCTCCATCGCCACCTCGCGTCGTCCGTTCGCGACACGAGTGACCTCTGGGCCTGCGCCATCGTGCTCGACGGCGCCGTCGTCGGGTTTCAGGCGTTCGAGCGAAACGTCGCGTCACGCACGTTGTTTGGGCGGCTGGGCGTGCTCGCTCCTGAGGCGAGGGCGGGCATGTTGGGCGCGCTCGGGTTTCCACTGTTCGAGACGCTCGGAGCGCTCATGGGCGCGGAGTCGTTGCAGGTGTTCGTCACGCTCGCCTCGAAGGGCCAGCAGCTGTTCGCCGAGCGGCGCGGCTTTCGGCTCGCGGGGCTGGTGCCGGGGTTCGACCGTGACGCGCAGGCTGATGGCACGGTGAAGCGCGTGATGGAGGCGCTCTACGTGAAGTCGCTCGTCGAGGTGTCGTGGCCCGAGCCGGGAGCGCTGACGGCGAAGACGAAGGCGGCGTTCGCGGTGTTGTTCCCCGAGCAGGTCAGCGGCGGCTGAGACGTCGTCTCACGACGAGGAGCGCCGCAGCCGCCAACGCAACGCCTCCCGTCGCCGAGCAGCCCGATGGCGTGTCGCCACACGACCGAGTCGCCAGGGCTGCACACGTGCCCTGCTCGAGCGCTCTTCTCCACGCGACCGTCGACGCGACGTTCACGCCGCAGCTCACGGTCTCGCCTCCGTCACCGACGAGGTAGGCGTTGAACTCGATGCCCAGCCTCGTGCCGCCGTCCTCGAAGAAAGCCCGCCCGCCCACCAAGAACCGGTTGCCAGGCGGAACTCGCTGCGTAGCTGCGGGCTCCAGCTCGAAGGCCTCGCTCGGGTCGATGACGGCGACACCTCCGTCGCTCCATCGCAGGTCCGAGAAGACGTAGCGGTTGCTCGAGTCGAGTACGACGAAGCCCGTGAACTCCGACGGCAGGCAGGCGCAGTTGGGAGCCAGGCACGTCGTCGCGGAGGCGCTGGTCGAGAGGACGAGGAGACAGGCCAGCAGGAATCGCATGAAGGCTCCGCAGCGTCGCCCGGCCCGACGCATTGCTCGTAGCAGCACTGCCTGCTCAGTCGCCAATCTTCGGCCACACCTTCGAGAAGTCGCCCTTCGCGAGCGCCTTCTTGTCGACGAAGAACGACAGCGCCTCGACGTCACCGAACTCCATGTCGCTCTGCGGGTCGCCGGGCAGCTGAAGCAGCATCTGCGCCGAAGCCGGCTCCTCGGCGTCGTAGCCATGGTCGCGAAAACCGAACACGCGCGGCAGCGGGTTCTGTTGGTCGAAGACGTCGCTCTCGTAGGTCTCGAGCTTTTCGCCCTTCAGCACCTTCGCCGCGTGCGGGTTGGTCGGTGACGGCAGGCTCACCGTCGGGTGCAGCTTCACCGTGCACGCCTGGTAGATGACGTCGGCGAAGTCGTCGGGCACCTCGTGCCGCACCAGCTTCACGCCAGGCTTCGTGAAGAACACCTTCGCGTTCTCGCAGTAGCCCGCGCGCTCGGAGCCGCCGACGTTGCCCATGAAGAATGAGAGCAGCCCGGCACTCGGGAGCGCTTTGCCGAGGTGGGGCGCGAAGTCGGCGAGGTTCAGCTGCGCCAGGAACGTGAGCGGTTCTCCCTTCACGCGCGGCCACGCCGTCTTCTCCGGCAGCTCGGGATGTCCGCCCAGTTTGGTCGCGCCGAGCGTCTTCAGCTTCGCCTCGTCCACTCTCGAAGGCAGCATCACCACCGTGCGTTGAACGAGCGCATCGAACGCAGCGTCGAGGCCCGCCGCCTTGAATCGTTTCCGCAGCACCTGCTCGACCTTCGAGAACGGCTCGAGCTTCGGTGCCTTGAACGGCTTCACCTTCTTGAACACCAGCGTCGGGCGGACAGGCGCCTGCGTCTTCGGCGCTCCCTTCGCTGGAGCCGCCGCGACGACGGGCGCGCCCTTCGTCAGCTTCTTCAGCACGGCCGCTCCACGCGCTGCATCGTCTCCGTCCGACTCGGCGACCCACGCGGCGAGGCCAGGCGCGGCCGAGGCGTCACCGATGCGCTCGAGCGCGTCGAGAATGCCGAACCGGTTCTTGTACGAGTTCGGCAGCGCACCAACCAGCCACGGCACTGCGCTCGCGTCGGCAGACTTGATGAGCGCCTTCACCGCGGCGTCACTCCACAGCCCATCGTCGGAGCCCGGCTTCGGCAACACGGCGCACAGCGGCGCGACGAGGCGTGCGTCAGTCGGCAACTTCTCCAGCACCATGAAGACGTTGTGGTCGAGCTCGCCCTTCAGGTGCGGCAGCAGGCTGTCGACCCACCGCGGGTCGGGCGGCGCGCTCAGCAGCCCGAAGAGCACCACCGACGCGCGCGCTTCACCCGCGGGCTTCTTCTTCACCGCCGCGGGCGCGAGCAGCGGCGAGAACCGCTCGAACGCTGCCTTCGGGTCGACCTCGTTCAGCAGCCGAACGGCGGCGCGGTACACCTTGCCGAGGTCGCCTTTCCCGTCCCACGTTTCGAGCGACAGCGCCGCCGCGAAGGCCTTCTTGTCTGCAGGCCGCTCGAGCTTCGAGACGAGTGCCGACGCCGCGGCGAGCCGCGCGGTCTCAGTGCCTGTCGTCGCGATCTCGATGGCGCGCTTCAGCCCAGCAGGGGTGTTGCACACGGCGCCCACGAGCCACTGGATGTAGGTGCGCCTCGTGGTGAGCGCCTCGAGCACCGCGTCGTAGTGCTTCTTGAACGTCTTGCGGTCGGCGGTGCCGAGCGAGTCGTGGTGATCATCGCTCCAGTCGCTGTGGCCCGTCTGAACGGCGGCGTCGTCGAGCAGCGCGAGCAGCGCCTGCGCGCCTGCCTTCTCGGCCGCTGCCACGGTGGCCTCGTAGTCCTTACCGGTCGGCATCGCGATGGGGGTGTGCGGCGAGTGCTCCCACTGCTGCAGCTTCACGATGGCTGCGTCGGCTTTGGGGTTCCCCGTCGACACCGGGTTGAGCGGCGCGGGCATCACGTTTCCGAAGAAGAGGTCTTTGACCATGGCCGCGAACTCTAGGCCCAGAGCTTGCGAAACGTTCGGCCCGTCGCGCTTCCTGACGAGGAGTCGACTCGCTACATCGCCTGCGTCGTTCACCCGGGAGCGCTCCATGACCGCCGCCGTCGCCATTCCTCCGCCGATGCCGCAGTCGCAGCTCGACGCCGCCGTGACTCGCGTGAAGGAGAACGCCGCCACCTTCGCGCGCACCAGCATCGACGAGCGCATCGCCTTCCTCCGCCAGATGCGCGACGGCTACATGAGCATCGCCGAGGAGTCGGTGCGCCTCGCCTGCGCGTACAAGGGCGTGCCCTTCGAGAGCCCGTCGTCAGGTGAAGAGTGGCTCGCGGGGCCGATGGTGACGATTCGGGTGCTGCGCCTCACCGAGCACGCGCTGCGAGAGGTGAAGCAGTACGGCGCTCCCCGAGTGACGGACAAGATGATGCGCGAGTTGCCCGACGGCCGACTCGCGGTGCGCGTGTTCCCATCTGACTCCTTCGACTCGGTGCTGCTCGCGAAGCACGTCGGCGAGGCGTACCTGCAGAAGGGCGTCACTCGCGCGAACCTGGCCGAGCACCAGGCCGTTCACTACCGCACGCCACACCAGGGCCGCGTGTGCCTCGTGCTCGGCGCCGGCAACGTGAACGCGATTCCGCCGACCGACGTCGTCTACAAGATGTTCGCCGAGGGCACCGCGTGCGTGCTCAAGATGAACCCCGTCAACGCGTACCTCGGGCCGCTCATCGAGAGGGCCTTCGCGCCGCTCATCGCGCGTGGCTTCCTCGCGGTCGTCTACGGCGGCGGTGAAGAGGGGGCGTACCTCGTCAATCACAAGGCCATCGATGAAGTTCACATCACCGGCTCCGACAAGACGCACGACCTGATGGTCTGGGGTCCCGAAGGCGCGGAGCGTGACGCCCGCAAGGCCCGCAACGAGCCGCTGCTGAAGAAGGACATCACCTCGGAGCTCGGCAACGTCTCGCCCGTCATCGTCGTGCCCGGCCCGTGGGACCAGACGAGCCTCGAGTTTCAGGCGCGCAACATCGGCGGCATGGTCTGCAACAACGCCAGCTTCAACTGCAACTCGGCCAAGCTGCTCGTCACCACGAAGGGCTGGAGCCAGCGGCAGACGTTGCTCGACCTCGTCTCGTCGTCCATGGCGACGGGTGGCGTGCGCAAGGGTTGGTACCCGGGCGCCGAGACGCGGTGGAAGCAGTTCGTCGAGGGCCGCAAGAACGTCAAAATCATCGGCGACGCGAAGCAGGGTGAGCTCGCCTACGCGTTCATCACCGACGTCGACCGCAGCGACGAGAAAGACCGCGTCTTCACGCAGGAGCCATGGTGCACCGTGCTGTCAGAGACGGCCTTCGAGTCGAGCGACGTGACGACGTTCTGCGACGAGGCGACGAAGTTCGTGAACGACAAGGTGTGGGGCACGCTCGCGGCGATGGTGCTCGTGCACCCGAAGACGATGGAGAACCCCGCGCAGGCCGAAGCCGTCGAGAAGATGATTCGCGACCTGCGCTACGGCGCGGTGGTGGTGAACACGTGGGCGGGCGCGGTGTTCGGCCTGGGCAGCGCTCCGTGGGGCGGGCACCCGTCGTCGACGCTCGCGAACATTCAGTCGGGGCGCGGGTGGGTGCACAACACCTTCCTGCTCGACGACCTCGAGAAGTTCGTGCTGCGCGCGCCGGCGAAGAACTTCCCCATCTCGCCGTGGTTCCCCGGGCACGCCACGCAGCACCTGCTCGGCCGGCGGTTGACCGAGTTCGAGTACGCGCCGGGCTGGCTCAAGGTGCCGGGCGTCGCGGCTGCCGGTATGCGCGGGTGACCTCTCGAAGGTGGCCTCTTCTGCGGTGCCTGGCCTCGTCGTCGACCTGCGCCACGTCTTCGTGCGCGGTCGCTGGGCCCGTTACGGGTTCGCCATGCCGCGAACGTCGTTACACGACAGGCCGCTGGCCGGAGCGCAGTTCTGCCCGATGAGACACCCGCCCGCGCCGGCGAAGTCGACACAGCGAATCGATTTGCAGTCGTCGGCCGTGACGCACTTCTTCCGCGAGATGCTGCACTCGCCCGCCATGCACGACTCGGGAGCGCAGTCGCTGTCGACCTGACACGAACAGAAGCCCTGCTCGTCTCCTTCATCGACGGAGCATCGGCCCGCGCAGAAGCCCGTCGCTTCGCCCGGGTTCTTCCCGCACACGCCTCCGCGTTTGCAGTCGGCGTCGGTGGTGCACGGCAGCATCGGGTTGATGGGGCAGGCCGGGTTCGAGCGCGTGCAGCTCCACTGCGTGAGCACCACGATGACGTCCTGGCAGCCATAGCCGCGCGGGCACGCCTGACCCTCGGAGCAGTCCGCACCGCAGAAGAAGTTGCCCGCGTTGCGCGTGTCGATGAGGCAGTAGTTCGGTCCCGAGCCACACACCTGCAAGCCGCCCGCGCCCACCACGCAGTTGTCGCAGTACGGGCGCAGCCGCTGGTCGTAGTCCGAGAAGCACTGCGCGCGCGGGCCGGCGTCGGGCTCGTTCGAGGTGATGCCGGCGTCGGGCAGCACCGCGCACTGCTCTCCGAAGTTGCAGAAGTCGTTCGACGCGCAGAAGGCCGGGTCGCACACGCCGATGCGGCAGCGCGCGAGCTCGGCCGGAGACGTTCCCGTGCACGAACACGCCACGTCGCCACAGCGGCACGAGGTGCCGTTGCAGTCGCCGTTCTTCCGGCAGCCCGCCACGCAGCTGCCCTTCTTGAAGTCACACACCTGGCCCAGGTCGCACTGCAGGTCAGAGCTGCAGCGGCCCTTCGGCACGCACTCGCCCACCGAGGTATCGCAGAAGAGGTTGCCCGAGCCGCAGTCGGCGTTCGTCGCGCAGCCCGAGCGGTCCTGGCAGAAGCCCAGGCCGTTG
>JBEOKA010000508.1:0-5842 GCA_040275325.1 Myxococcaceae bacterium
TCAGCCGGCGGTCGACGACGGTCGACGCTACGCGATGATGTTCGGTGCCGGTCCCAGCGCGCCGCCGCCGACTCCGCGGCTTCCAGTGGGCACCCTCGTTCACTGTGCCGAGTGCCAGACCCCAAACGACCTCGCCGACCATCAACTCGATGAGCCCATGGCTCGATGCAGCCGATGCGGCGCCGTGTTGAATCCCAACAGGCGGGTCGGAGCCACGATGCTGTTCGCCGAGTCGGCGCGGCCTGCACGACCGGCTGCGCGGCCCGTAGGCCCTGCGCCACCTCCGCCCGCGGTCATCCCGAGGCCGCCCCAGCCCGCATCGCCGTTTCCCCCGCGTCGCGCCTTCATCGGTGTGACGGCCGCCCGCGCTGGCCTCGCGCTGCAGGAGCGCGGCCGCAGGATTCCGCTCGCTGTGTTGCTCGCGCTGGCCGACCAGCTGATCGCGACGGTCGAGCGCGCCCAGTTGAACTGGGCCCACTGGACGGGACCGTACGGCTTCGGGGTCGATCTCGACGGAGCGGTTCAGGTGTTCGCGACCGAGCTTCAACTGATCGGCCTGCATCTCGACTGGGTGCCGCGGCTCAGCACGACGTTCGAGCCCGAAGCGCGACTGGCGCGCGTGTGGTCGGTGTGCCGTACGTTGATCTGGTTGCTCGACCCGTTCCCCACGCTGCTCGAGCATCAGGGCGCCAGGTCTCCTCGCGAGTACGACCACCCTCAGCTCACGCCGGCTCTGCGCGCGGTGCTCGAAGGAGGAGTCACGCTCGCCGGCCTCGATACCCTCGAGACACTCCGCGGAAGCCTGCTGGAGGCGGCTGCTCCGGTGAAGCCGGCCTCGAAGGAGCGGCTCAAGTCGGTGCTGTTCGCGGTCGGCTTCGACGTGCCGCTCGGTGACGACCTGCCGCCAGAGTGGAGAGGCGGCGCACTGCAGGTGCGGCTCGACTCGTTGCTCGAGCAGGCCGAGCCCGTCGAGCGCTGTCCTGCAGATCCACGGGCGTCGGGCGATGAGGCCGAGCCGGTGCTGATGCCGACACGAACGCTCGAGCTGCTGATGACGAGCGGAGGTCAGCCCATTCGGCGCGTGTCGGTGACGCGCGAGCTGGGCTTTCCCGAGAAGGTGGCGCTGCCCAGCCGCAACCTGAAGCCGGGCGCGATGGTGGGGCTCGAGCTGCGGCACCCTCGTCAGAACGCGCGGGTCACGCTCGAGGGCGTCGTCGAGGCCGATGGGTTCGCCCGGCCCGTCATCGACGAACGAACCAGGGCGAGGCTCGACGTGCTGCTGCGCTCGCTGAGCGATGAGCCCAGGATCGTGGTGGCCGAGCTCGCGCCCGAGGTCGAAGCCGAAGCGCAACCGGACCCCGAGCCGGAGCCCGAGCCGATCAGTGAGCCAGCACCGACACCATGGGGCGCGGTCGTGGTGACGCTGCCGTTCGCGATCCTCGCGCTCGTGTTGGTGTCGACCGAGGTGATCTCACTGGCGACGGCGTCGAAGCTCGGCGTCGCGGTCGCCGTGGTGGTGGCGCTGATGAGGCGAGCGGGCTCACCGAACACCTGAGCCGGCTGACCGCCGAAGCGAATCAGCCGGCTCGATGTGGAGGCGGTGGGAATCGAACCCACGTCCGAAAGCCTTTGGCTCAAAAACCCTACGTGCGTAGTCCGCGATTTCGTGACGCCACCTCGTCTTCCACGGACGGAATACGCGATGGCCTGACTGGAAAAGTCTCGCCCTCACCCCTCCAGCCATGAGTGAGAGCCAGCTCGCATTGGTTCGGTCGGCCCTGCGCTCACGAGCAGAAGCTCAGGCGACCGTGCGTGAACCGGTTTTTAGGCGGCCAGCGCAAGCTCAACGTTGTCGTTGGCTTTTTTGGGTTTGCCCATTTTGATTTACGAGTGTGATGAGCCCACTCGGCACGCGTCCTTGAACCTCCATGCCCTCGTCGAAGCCAGGTCGCCCCCGGCTGTTGGTGATGGCGTCAGCATCGTCACCTGCCGCCAGATGTCAACCCGTGACGCGCTGAATCCAGCGATCTGACTCGCTTTTTCCGCCCCTGACAGATCGAATGCCGGCCCTCGCCGTTCAAGGGGGCCTCATGCACGCACGCCGCTTCGCTGCTCTCGCGTTCCTCGTCGTCGTCACCCTCGCCGGAGCCCCACCGCCTCCACGCGACCCCGCCACCACGGCGCGGCTGGGCGGCACCAACCGCTTCCTCACCAGCCTCTCGACCGACAAGTCCATCTACAAAGCCGGAGAGACCGTCTTCGTGCGCGGCGTCGTGCTCGAGGCCAACACGCACGTGCCCGTCGGCAACGGCATTCGCTCGGAGATCGTCGTCAAGGGCCCCAAAGGCGAGACGCTCACCCAGGGGCAGTCGACCAGCCAGGACGGCGCGTTCGGCTTCTCGTACGTGCTCGGGCCCGACGCAGCTGGCGGCGAGTACCGCGTCGAAGCCCAGGGCGTGCTCGGCCACGCGACCGCCATTCGCAAGTTCGAGGTACGCGCCTATCGCCCGCCGCGCCTCAACTCGCAGATCACCTTCCTGCGTGACGGCTACGGCCCCGGAGACTCGGTCTCGGCCACCCTCGAGGTGAAGCGCGCCGAGGGCGGCATTCCCGTCAACGCGAAGGTCACTGCCGTCGCCCGCGTCGACGAAAAAGAGGTCGCGCGCGTGCCCACCTCCGTCGACGCCCAGGGCCGCGCCACCGTCTCGTTCCCGCTGCCCAAAGCCATCGAGCGCGGCGAAGGCACGCTCGCCTTCACCATCGAAGACGGCGGCGTCATCGAGACCGCGACCAAGACGATTCCCCTGCTCGTGAACTCGGTCGACGTCGCGCTGTACCCCGAGGGCGGCGATCTCGTCGCAGGCCTGCCGAGCCGCCTCTATGTCGAGGCCCGCACCCCCGCGAAGAAGCCTGCCGACATCGCCGGCTTCATCGTCGACGCGAGCGGTGCCGAGGTCGCGCCGTTTCGCACCGAGCACGAAGGCCGTGGCCGCGCGCGCTTCACGCCCTCGAAGGGCGGCAAGTACTCGCTGAAGATCACCGAGCCCGCCGGCATCACCAAGCGCTTCCCCCTGCCCGCCATCGTCGACGACGGCGCCGTCATCACCACGCTCTCGGAGGTCTCGCCCGCGAAGGAGCCCGTCAAGGCCACCATCGCGTGGACCGGAGATCGCCTCGTCACCGTCACGCTCCGTCAACGCGATCGCGAGCTCGACACCATCACGCTCGACGCCGGCAAACAGAAGGGCACCGACGTCTCGCTCAAGGCGGGCTCGGCCGACGGCGTGCTGGTGCTGACCGTCGTCTCGAAAGACGGGCTGCCGCTCGCCGAGCGTCTGGTGTTCCGCGAGCCCGAGAAGCAGCTGTCGATCGAGCTCAAAGCCGATCGCGAACGCTACGTGCCGGGCGCGCCGGTGAAGCTCACGGTGAAGACCTCGCTCGAGGGCAAGCCCACCAGCGCCGTCGTCGGCGTCACCGTCAGCGATGAGAGCGTCTTCGAGATCCTCGAGCGTCGTGAGCAGCCGCCCTCGCTGCCCGTGATGGTGCTGCTCGAGTCAGACGTGCAGGAGCTCGCCGACGCGCAGGTCTACCTCGACCCGAAGAACCCAAAGTCGAAGCTCGCCGTCGATCTGCTGCTGGGCACGCAGGGCTGGCGGCGCTTCGGCCTTTTGCGCGTCACCGACTTCCTCGCCCGTCATCAGGATGCCGCTCAGCGCGCGCTCGCCCTCTATCAACCGGTACCGCCGCGCGACTTCGAGGACTTCGGCGGCATCATGGGTGGGGTGCCGGCCGAAGCGGCGCCCATGCCTGACATGGCTGCGAAGCGGCCGGGCGCTCCGCCGCCGATGCCCGTCAAGCCTGCTCCCGCGCCCGCCGCTCCAGTCGCCGTCGCGAAGGCCGCAAAGCCAGTCGCCGCGATGCCTCCTCCGCCGCCTCCTATCGTCGCTGCCCAACCCATGGCCAAGCAGGCCGTCGCCGAGAAGAAGAAGGTCGCTCGCGATGGGCTGTTCGCAGAGCGGGAGCAGCGCTTCGATGACGAGCTCCGCCGCCCGGTGGCCTTCGTGTCGGTGCGTGAGTTCGCGCATCAGGTCAGGCCCGATCGCAAGCCCAACGACCGCCTCGACTTTGCCGAGACGCTCTTCTGGTCGGCCGCGATTCGCACCAACGCGCAGGGCGAAGCCACCATCGCCTTCGGCACCTCTGACGCCATCACGTCCTTCCGCGCCTCCATCGGCGGCTACACCGACACGGGCTCGCTGGGCGCCGCGAGCACCGCGCTCAAGTCGGTGCAGCCCTTCTACGTCGAGCCCAAGCTGCCGCTGGAGGTCACCGCGGGCGATCTCGTTCGACTGCCCATCGCCTTCGTCAACGGCACGAAGGAGCCCCTCTCGAACGTCACCCTCGGCCTCACCACGAAGGGCGACGTTCGTTTCCAGGCGCCCACCGCCTTCGCGCTCAAGGGCGACACCCGCGAGCGCCGCGTCGTCGAGCTCGGCATCGGCGCTGGCACCCGCGCCGCGAACCTCACCCTCACCTCGAACGCCGGCGGCTACTCCGACGTCGTGACGCGCGAGCTGAACGTGAAGCCGAAGGGCTTCCCCATCGAGCAGTCGACCGGCGGCATGCTGGCGCCGAACGGCAAGGCCACGTGGAAGGTGACGCTCGCGGCCGACACCGTCGCGGGCAGTCAATCGACCTCGATCGCCGTCTTCCCCTCGCCTGCCGCCAACCTCACGCAGGCCCTCAAGCGAATGATCCAGGAGCCGAGCGGCTGCTTCGAGCAGACCAGCTCGACCACCTACCCGATGACGATGGCCATGCAGTACTTCCAGTCGCACAGCGGCGTCGACGCGGCGATGGTGCGCGACGCGCAGGACAAGCTCGAGCGCGGCTACAAGCGCCTCACCGGCTTCGAGTGCAAGAAGAACGGCTACGAGTGGTTCGGCGAAGACCCCGGCCACGAGGCGCTCACCGCGTACGGCGTGCTGCAGTTCACCGACATGAAGAAGGTTCGCTCGGTCGACGAGGCGATGCTGGTGCGCTCACGCGACTGGCTGCTCAAGCAGCGTGACGGCAAGGGCGGCTTCGAGCGCAAGCGCCGCGCGCTGCACGTCTGGGTCGAGGACAAGGACTCGTCCGATGCGTACATCACCTGGGCGCTGCTCGAAGGCGGAGAGAAGAACCTCTCGTCCGAGGTCGCGCGCGTGAAGGCGTCGATCAAGACGACGAAGAACGCGTACGTCGTCGCCCTCGCCGCCAACGTGCTCTCGCTCGCGGGTGACACGAACGGCGCGAAAGACGCGCTCACGAAGCTCGCCTCGCTGCAGAAGGAGAACGGCCTCGTCGGCGGTGGCACGCAGAGCATCGTCGGCAGCACGGGCGAGTCGCTCGAGATCGAGACCACCGCGCTCGCAGCCCTGGCGTGGATGCGCCAGCCCGCGTTCGCGCTCAACGTCGAGAAGTCGATGAAGGCGCTCGCCGACAGCTGCAAAGACGGCCGCTATGGCTCGACCCAGTCGACCGTGCTCGCGCTGCGCGCCATCGTCGAGTTCGACAAGAAGAAGGCCAACGAGCGCAAGGCCGGCAGCGTGAAGCTGTTCGTCGACGGCAAGGCCGTGGGCGGGGCACAGAAGTACGACGGCGCGTCACAGGGCGCGATCGTCTTCGCCGACGTCGGCGAGCTGATGACGCCGGGAGAACACACCCTCGAGCTCGCGCAGGAAGGCGGCTCGGCGATTCCGTTCTCCATCGCCGTGCGCTCGAACCGCGTGAAGCCCGACTCCTCGGCCGACACGCGCGTCTCGCTCGACGTGAAGCTCGGCTCGGGCGCGCTGAAGGAAGG
>JBEOKA010000509.1:0-45160 GCA_040275325.1 Myxococcaceae bacterium
CTTGCTCGGCGCTCAGTCGGCGCGCGACGGGCAGTGGGCCAGCGGGCGCGATGATGCCCGTGTCGGTGAGCCCTTCGATCCAACACCGCAGCGTCGCCATCGAGACCTGCGTCTTGCCGGCCTGCGCCTGCGCCGAGAACGAGGCCGAGGGTTCTCCAGGAGGCATCTGCGGGTACGTGCCGGGCGCCTCGCCACGGAGCAGCGGCAGCAGCTGGCCTTCGTCGGGTTTGCCCGGCACCACCCACTGGCGCTTCGCGACGAGCAGCGCCTCGAACGACTGCTGCGTCGAGAAGTACGGCTTGTTGGTGCCCGCGCCGTGACACGAGGCGCAGGTGCTCGAGAGCGCAGTGTAGACGGCGGGCGTCGTGCACTCCGAGGCGACGACACGGCCATCGGCGGGCCCGCCCTTCAGAATGCCCTCACACGCGAAGGACGAGACGGCGAGCAGCAGGAGCGCGCGCTTCATGGTCAGAGCCCCTTCCTGAACTCGGGCAGCGCGAGCAGCTCACGCACGAAGGGCTTCACCTTGCGGTCGTTCGCGACGAAGCGGGCGCGCAGCGACTCGATGAGCGCGTCGTGGTGCGCGGGGTCGAGCTGCGGGCCGACGAAGCGCGCGTAGAGCTGGCGAACGGCGCAGCGGTCGAACTCTCCCGACTCGATGAGAATCTTCCCGAAGCCGAGCGGGCCGTAGGTGCCGTCACCCGAGGAGCCGAAGAGCGTCTGGTTCGGCTGCAGGAAATCGATGAAGCGCGCGTTCGGGCTCTGGGCGACCTGCGCCGGCGTCGCGGGCGTCATCACCGTGCCCGGGTCGAACGCCTTCATCCACCGCACGAAGGGCTCCTGGCCCATGTTGGTGGTCGAGGTGATGCTCGCGTGACCGAAGCCGCCGAGCGCGACGACGCCGTTGCCCGCGAAGCTCCAGCGCTTGAAGAACGTGGCGGCCGGGTCGATGAGCAGGTGACAGTGCTGGCAGTTGCCCTCGAGGGCCGGGTCGCGACGGAAGTCGTTGAAGACGATGTCGGCGGGCGGCGGCACGAAGGTGCGGCAGGTGAGCGTCTCGAGCCAGCGCGCCGCACGAACGCGCTCGCGCGGGTACGAGGCCTGCGCGACGAGCGTGGTGAGCGCTCCCGCCGCGGGAATGCCCTTGAAGCTCGACGCGGGCTCGGTGCGCGGGTCGAACTTGAGCGAGCGGGACAGCGCGGCGGCGCCGGTGGCCAGCGTGCGGCCGCCTGTCAACGACAACAGGTTCGGGTGCAGCTCTTCGACGACGACCTCGTGCCACGCGAGCGGGGTGCCGGGCATGTGCTCGGGGTCGGCGGGCGTCGTCCACGTCATCGGGTCCCACCAGCGCGAGTCGTCGAGCGCGGCGTTCTCGGCGTCGAAGCGCGCGGCGCGCACGTACATGTGCTTCAGCCACAGCGGCGCCACCGTGTAGTTGCCGACGAGGAAGTCGCTGAGCGGGCGGTCGTACCAGACGAGGTGCGCGTAGAGCCGGGCCACCTCTTCACTCGCGATGCGGCGCGAGGAGTCGGCGCTGTTGGGCTCGAAGCTCCAGGTGTTGGCGAGGCGGCCGTTCTTCGGAGGGATGCAATAGACGAGGTTCGGCCCGCAGCCGCAGATGGGGCTGGCCGAGAGGTCGCCCGGAGAGTTGGCGCGATCTCCGACACGCGCGACGCCGCAGTCGTACACGCCGTTCTTGCGCACCGCGCTCTGCGCCGAGGCGCTGCCCGCGCGACCGATGATCTGCACCATCGTCTCGGGCGCCCACCACGGCTGCACCGCGTTCACCGTCGCCTGCGGGTCGTTGCAGATGGCGACCGGGTCTCCATATTGGGGAATGTTGTTGAGGAAGCCGAGCTTGCCCGCGTGGAGCGTGCCCATCGCGCAGGTCTGCAGCTCGATGGCGAGGTGCCCGGTGAAGTAGCCGTGCGAGATGTTGGCGTGCGCGTTGTGGGCGCCGACGCGGAACCAGTCGTGCGCGAACTTCATCGACTGCCGGTAGAAGTCGACCGAGCCGAGGTCACGCTCGATGAGCTCGGTGATGGCTGCTTCACGCGCTTCGGGCGTCGTCAGCGCCTCGATGGCGTCGAGCTCTTCCACCGTGGGCGGGCGGCCGAGCAGCGAGAGCTGAATGCGGCGAACGAGCCGGCCAGGCGCGAGCTCGGGCTCGACGAAGCCGGCGTCGTCACCATCGAGCGCGGCCAGCTGGTGAGCAGGCGGCGCGTCACCGGCGTTCGTGCAGGCACACACGAGCGCCGCGAGCAGCGGGAAGAGTCGAAGGAGCGTGGAGTTCAAGGAGTGCGGGGGCAGGCGAAGAGTCCGGATTCAACACCTTCAAGTCCCGATCCACGATCTGCGTGGCGAGCCGCGCGTCGTGCCGTCGCTCAGGTGATGAGCGGAGCCCACACAGTGAGGGCGTCAGACATCACTGGCAGTCAGTTTCATTTGGGGAAGTTGTGTCGCGTCGACGACACGACAGACCTCGTCCAGAAACGACGGCAGCCCGGTCAGCGCCCCGCGCTGGCGAAGCTCAGAGAGAGGTCGATCGAGGCAGTCGAGCACGCGCGGCTCGTTTCCCTTCGCTTGCCCCTCGAGCCCAAGCAGTCCCTGAACCAGCGACTTCGCGTCGCGTGCGTCACCAGGCACATTGCTCGTGAGCCGCTCTGGCGACGTGACGGGATTCGCCCCGAGAGGCTGCAGCTGGGCAATCCACGTTTGCAGCCGCTCATGCTCCAGCCGGTTGGCTGGCTCGAACCCGCAGACGACCCAGGCGTCGAACTCAGGCTGTGCCTCGGCCACCACGACGTTGTCTGCCTGTGGCGACGCGGCCCGAACTCCTGCGCGAAGTCCGTGCTCTGCGTCGCGACCGTCTCGGTCGTAAGCCAATACGAGAATGGTGATGGCCTCGTGTCGGAGAGTCCGCGCGAACCGAATCACTCGATAGGCACGAAGCGCGTTACCGCCCAGGCCACGAGGCGGGTGCACCCCGATTCGTCTTCCGTGCCGCTCGAGAATGGGCTCGAGGTCGCGGTTGAGCGTCCAGCCGGGGTTTCCCTCGAGGTCGACGAACTGCAGCGTGTCGACGTTGTCTCGCACATGATCGACCGTCGAGTTCTCTTCGAGCGCTCGCCTGAAGAGGTGTTGTGCGACGCGGGCAGCGAGCTCGTCCTCTGCGCACGTGACGATCGTGAACATCAGCCGAACCAGTCCTTGCCCGTCGCGACCAGCGCCTCTCCTGTCTTGAACTCACGCAGGACCTTGTCGGGGTGTTCAGACAATCGAGTGGCTTCGATCGCGGCACCGGGTTCGGGTCGGCGCAACACGACCACCTCGCTCGGTTCGAAGTGGTCGGCGAGGTATGGCGAGTGCCCCGTCGCGATGATCTGCGTCTCTGGATGCAGCTCGAGCACCTTCCTCAGCGCCTTCACGAGTTCAGCCTGCGCTTCGATGTGAAGTCCGCGGTCGAGGTCGTCGATGAGGATGAGTCGAGGTGGTTGTTCGTTCGCGTAGAGCAACCCAAGGAGCGCGATGGTGATCAACGTGCCTTCGCTGGCGGCACGGGCACGAACGAACCCGGTGCCGGTGAAACGAACGAGCAGTTCGTCTTCGATCACGTCGTAGGACTCGGGCACGTCGATAACCTGGTCCTCGACTCGAATGCTCCGAGACCTTGAGGCGGTTCGCTTTCGCCGGGCGAAACGAAAATCCTCGACGGCTGGCACGACTGCGCGAACCGCACTTCGGAACTGGTCGAACCGAGCCTCCTTGTTCGCCTTGATCTCCTTCAGCGCAGTGGCCAAACCGGAGCCATCCGAGCCGACTACCGGAAACTCGACCGTGCTCTGTGATGGAGCTGCGATCGTTCTGGGGTCGAGCCTCAGTAGCGCAACGCCCTTCGCCGCCTTGATCGACTCGGGCAAGTGCCCGGAATCGAGCTCTCCGATGGACTGTTTCTGCGTTCCAACAAAGAACGTTGCACTCTGCTGAGCGCCGCGGCTGAGGCGCAGTCCCAACGACACAGGTCCTCCACCGAACTCGAGACTGACCGCGAGGTCGGAAGTCTCGCTCGTGAACATCGAGCCCTCGGGAAACGACCTCAATAAGAGTTCGGGGTCGAGGCTGGCGAGAAATGCCGACTCGGATTCGGCAAATGGCATCTGGCAGACGAGCGCAGCCGCCTCCAAGACGCTGGTCTTCCCCGTGCCGTTCGCCCCGACGAGCAACGTAAACCGCGACAGGGGAACCTGTGTGTTCGCGTGGCCCTTGAAGTTCTTCAGGCCAACTCGGGTGAAGTGGGTCGGTGCCATCGTGCGCTCCAGCAGCAACCCTACGCGGAACTCCCGCCGCTGCCAGTCTCAAGCCTGCCCAGCGCGGTCAGACATCACTGGCAGTCGGGCGTGGTGCAGGTGCACGGCACATCGACCGGCGTCACGGCACAGCCACCCACGGGCGTGAGGCGAATGGCAGGCAGCGCGTTGAAGCCCGGCGTCAGCGTCACCATCACGTTCGCGGCCTGGTAGTTCGCCTTGCCGACGGCGAGCGTCTGCGGCCCGCCTGGCGTGAGGTCGACGAGCTCGGCGAAGCCACGGCCCTCCTTCGTGCACGTCGCGCGGCCTTGAATCGCCACCCGCGCGGTGAGCGCAGCGCCAGTGCATTCATCGACGACGTTGAGGCTGACGCGTGAGCGCTCCTGACACGTCATCGACACGGGCTCACACCACAGGCCCAGCGCGCAGCCGCCACACGGTAGCGGCGTGAGCTGCAGGTCGAGGCGATTGACGCCGGGGTTGATGGGTACGCGAAACGTCTTTCGCTCGTACCGGGCGTAGACGGCCGAGCCGTCGACGTCTCCCGAGGGCAGGCCTTCGAGCGAGAACGCGCCGCTCGCGCTCGTGGTGGCCGAGAGCAGCCCGACGTTCACCATCACGCCCTGCAGCGGCGCGCCCGTGACGGAGTCAGTCACCGAGCCCGCCAATCGGCCACACGCGTCACACCGCAGCGGCGTGAGCTCGAGCACGAGGCGGTTGGTGCCCTCGACGAGCGAGACCTTGAAGTCCTTGCGCTCGAAGCCCTGCTTCACCGCGGTGCCATCGAAGTCACCAGCCGCGAGGCCATCGAGCGTGAACGTGCCGTCGGCGTCGGAGGCGATGGAGGCCGACGCGACGTTGACCGTCACTCCCGCGAGCGGCGCGCCCGTCGTCGCGTCCGAGGCCGTGCCGGTGAGGCGCACCTTCGGCAACACCGACGGCAGTCCGAAGATCTGCTCACGCGACAGCGGCTCGAGGCCACAGCCAGCCAGCGCGAGGATGAGGAGGAATCGGTTCACCACCATAGGGTTGCTCCTGCCGTCACCACGGGTTCGGCGAAGGGCACGCGCACGCCGTCGAGCTGCACCCACGTCGCCTCGAAGCGGCCCTCGAGCCAGAGCGACAGCCACGCGAACAGGTTGCCCTCAGCGAGGACGCCCGCGCCGAGCGATGGCGCGAACGGGTCACCACTCACGCGTGCGTTCGCGAGCCGCAGAATCGTTTTGAACCCGACGGCTCCGAACGGCGTCACGCTCAGGCGTTCATCGAAGAGCAGAAATCGCCAGCCACCACGCGCGTTCACAGCCACGCGGCGATAGAGCGCGTCGTTCGCGGAGGAGCTCCGGAACGCACCACGCAGCCCCGCCATCACGTGACCGAAGTGCAGGCGCGCGCCGACCTCGACGCCATGCTCGAGCCCCGGCAACCCGAACGGCGTTGGCGACAGCACATATGACGCATCGACCCCGAAGGAGCGCACGCGGCTCGAGAGCACGTTCGGCCGGCCCGAGACGTAGCCCGCGTCGAGCGCGGCGACGACCTGCTGCGAGAAGGGGCTCTGGAACGACACTGGCTCCCAGTCGATTTCTCCTCGCTCACGCGTGCGCTTCGTCGCCGAGTCGATAAGCGCGCCCACCGTGCGTGACTCACCCGAGACGAGCTCGACGTCGGCGGCGCTGCCGGTCTCTCCATCGCGGCGCTGCACCTGGTAGCGGCCCGACGGGAGCGTCAGCGTCATCTTTCGCCCAGCCGGTTTGAACAGCTCCGCGAAGACGGGAAGCCCGCTGGGTGACGAGACGCGAAGCCGGCCTTGCGTGTCCTCCGGCAGCACGAGCCTCGTCGTTCCACCGAGGCTGATGACGGGCGCGCGCAGATCGCCACCGGGCGCTTCGAACCACGGCCGCTGACCCGTCAGCCCCTCGGTGTTGAACGCGACGAACGCGGCGAGCTCACCGAAACGCACGACGTCATCACCATCAGCATCGGCCGCGCCCGCGAGCCCCGACGCGAGCACGTGCGAGAAGAAGCCGCCCATCAAGTCGCTCGCTTCACCGGCTGGTTTGTCGCTCTGCGCAGCCGTCAGCACACCGAAGGACGTGGAGGCCGCGCGCGCTTCGAGTGACGCAATCTCCTGCGAGAGGTCGGGGCCGCCGCGCTCGGTGAAGAGGCTCTGAGAGCGGCACGCATCGATGAACAGCTCGACGTGGTCGGCGCCGAGCTCCATCAACGCGAGCTTCAGCTCCTTGCCGGTGATGCTCGCTTCGTCACCGGCTTCGGGCTCGAGCAGGAGTCGACCCGTGAGCCCGTGGCCTGCGTAGAAGAAGAAGACCGTCGCGGGGCGGGTGCGCTTCGCCAGCTTCGCCTTCAGCTCGGCGAGCGCGCGCGAGAGACCGGTCCTCGTCGGCGCGGAGTGGACAGGCATCGACAGCCCTGCCGCCTGGAGCGTCGAGCTCGTCTGCGCGTCGGGCGTGGTGAGCACCGTGACTCCACCCGCGACCGAGAGCGCCTCGAACCAGCGTGCCATGCGCAGCGCATCGTCATCGGCGAAGCGCAGCGTCGGCAGACCGGGCGAGGTGCTGGTGCGTGCCTGGCCTCCGTTGTGGCCGACGACGACGGCGTACACGTCTCCTCCACTCGCAGGAGCGACCGACAACACGAGCGAGAGCAGGAGGCTGGACGTCATGGCTGCACGGACAAGACCCCCGTCACCTGCGGCCTGGCAAGTGGCAGCTTCTTCGTCGACGTCGACAGGCCCTTCGCGGCGCGCAGCACCTCGTCACTCGTGGCGTCGGTGACGGCGAACAGGCGCCACGTGCCTGCGGGCAACGACTCGCTCGAGCCAGTCGGGAGCACGCGCGCGCCCGTGTCGTTCAGCACGACCACGACGACCTGCGCCTTCGAGGTCACCTGCAGCCAGTCGTTCGCAGAGAGCGAGGCTTCTCCCGAAGCAGGCAGCTCGGCGACGAGGCGTACGGGAGCCTCGCCCGACTTCGCCTTCGCGTAGATGGAGATGGAGAACGGCGCTGCGGGAGCCTCGGTGCCTCCGCGTTCGACGACGTCGGGCTCGTGCTTGAGGAACGCGACGAACGCGAGCGTCGCGGCGAGTGAGACCGGCAAGGCGATGACGGCCCACCGCGGAGCGGAGCGCGTCTGTGGTTTCGGCGTCAGCATCGCCTCGAGTCGCGCCCGTTCACGCGAGAGCTCTGCGCCCGTCACGTCCATTCCCGTCGCGGCGCGCGCGGTCAGCATCAACGCGTCGTAGTGCGCACGGCAGGCATCGCAGCTCGCCAGGTGTTCACGGAGCGAACGCTCTTCTTCGACCGACGACGTGCCCGCGACCGCCGCCTCGATGGCGCCACGATGAAAGAGCAGGCTCACGACAGCCACTCCTTCGCGAGCGCGCGCAGCGTGTCACTGGCCGACAATCGCGCGACGAGCTTCTTCTTCAGGTACTTCGTCTGCCGCACCGTCACGCCCATCACGCCGGCGAGCTCTTCGTTGGTGAGGCCTTCGCCGAGGCCCTTCGTGAGCACGGTGTCTTCTTGCTTCGGGAGTGACTGCCGGAACGTCTCGACGGCCTGCTTCACGGTCGCACTCATCAGGCGTTCATCGACGGTGGGACCTTCGAGCCACAACGCGTCGTCCACATCGTCGATGGGCACAGAGGCATCGGGGCGGCGGCCCTTCGCGCGGAGCAGCTCACGACACCGGTTGGCCGTCACCGCGCGCAGCCACGGCCCGAGCGCGCCGCGGTTCACGTCGTAGGAAGACTGCATGCGGTGAACCATCAGCCACACCTCCTGCGCTGCCTCTTCCTGCTCGAACGGCGTGCGGAAGAAGCGCGCGACCCAGCGGCGCACGTACCGGGCGTTCGTCGAATACACGTCGAGAAAGGCGGCGCTCTCGCCGCGGGCGAATCGAACCTGCAACGTCGTGTCGTCCGACACTGTCAGGGCCTTATGCCCGGCTCCGGAAAGGGGACAAAAGTCGAGGTACCTTCGGGTGATGCGCTACCTCGACTACCTCGCCAGGGAACGAACGAGTGAGCTGAAACACGAGTACCTGCGCGGTGATGTGTGGGCGATGGCAGGCGGAACGCCTGAGCACGGTCGGCTCGCGATGAGCATCGGGCGCATCCTGGCCAACCTGCTCGTCGGACGACCGTGCGTGGTCTTCAGCTCCGACGTCCGTATTCGCGTCGAGACCACCGACCGCGCCACCTACCCAGACGCCTCCGTCGTGTGCGGGCCGAACCAGCACGCTGCGGATGACCCTGATGCCATCACCAACCCCGTCGTCATCGTCGAGGTCCTGTCACCGACGACGGAGCGAAGTGACCGTGGAGAGAAGTTCGCGCACTACCAACGGCTCGCGTCGCTGCAGGAATACGTGCTCGTCTCCCAGGAGACACAGCGCATCGAGGTCTTCCGGCGACAGGGCGAGAACTGGCTGCTGACGATTCACCTCGCCGGAGCTTCCGTCACGCTTCCATCGATTGGCGTCACCTTCACCGTCGACGCGGTGTACCTCGACCCTCGCGCGGGCTGATCAGAAGTCGCGGCTCCACACGATGTCGGCGCCGAACGCGGGCGCATCGACACCACCGCTCGCCTGCAGCGACACGTCCTTCGACACCTGCAGCTCGAGCCGGCCCGTGTGCACACTCTCTCCGCGCGCCTTGTTCGCGCCGGGCTGGCCGACGTACCCGAGATAGAGCGAGTCGCTCAGGTACTTGCCGACCTCGACCCGCGTCGACTCGAGCCCTTCAGACCCGGTCTCGATGCTCACCACATCGACGATGTCGATGGGCAGCCGCTTGAGCAGCGCCGACTTCAGCTGATTCGCCGCCAGCGAGCCGATGACCGACACCGCCTGCTCCGCCGTGATGGCGCCCGACGAGCGCCGCAGGTCACGCCGCCCCGTCGCGAGCAGCGTGTAGATGTCTGACTCGCTCATCGTCGGGTCCGAGCTCACCTTCAGCGCCACGTCGGTGCCGCGGCCGACGACGTTCACCGTCACCTTCACCTTCTCGCGGTCGTTCGTGTGCAGCGCGGTGACGTTCACGTACGGCTGCTTCGCGGCGCCGGCAAAGCGCACGGTGCTGTCGGACCGCTCGCCGCCCGCGTTGCCCCGGTTCACCTTGAACTCGCGCCCGATGACGTCGATGCGGCCCTGCAGCACCTGCGCATCTCCGAACAGCTGCGTCTCTCCCGTGTACTCGACGCGGAAGCCCGACGAGAGCCCGAGCTCGAGGTTCAAGTCCGAGCTGCGCAGCCAGATGTTTCGGGGCGCATCGATGACGGCGCGCACGGCGAGTGACGAGGCGGCTTCGGCGGCGGTCACCGTCTCTCCGCGACGACGGCCGGCGATGGTGCGGCCTCCGCGAACGATGACGAGGTCCTTCGGCCGCTCGAGGTCTTGAATGTCCTTTCGCTTCACTTCCGGCAGCTCGACGTCGACGCGCGAGAGCGTCACCTTCGGCAGCTCGATGGAGCTCTCCGAGACCTCTGCGTTGAGCTCGTACTTCACGCTGAGAATCGCGAGCAGCTGGTCGTCCGTCACGATGGGGAAGCGCGTCGCCGTGCCGCTCGACTCGAACGTCCAGATGCCAGTGGGCTGTCGCATCGCCACCAGAGGATTCATCGCGAACCCACCGCCACCCGCGCGCACCGACAACGTCTGCACCTCGATGCGCTCGCGAGACACGACGGTCTCGAGGTCGATGTCGCGGTAGTCGCCGTAGCTCGCGAGCCCGAGCCGGCCCTTCTTCCACGCCAGCTCGCCGCCGATGTCGGGGTTGCCAGACAGGCCCTTCACCTTGAAGTTCGAGAGCGTCAGCTGGCCTCCGACGATGCGCACCATCGGCGTCACGCCCGAGAGGAAGCCCAGGTCGAAGTCCTTCGAGGCCACCGTGAGGTCGAGCGGAATCGCCGTCGGCGAGAAGCCCTTGCGCAGCGAGCCGATGGAGAGGTCGACGCCCACCGTGCCCGTCGCGCGCAGCTCGCTGTTCCCCGACGCTTTGAGCGTCAAACCGACGGACTGCGCCTTGCCCTGCGTGCGGCTCACGAGGCGCGCCTGACCGAGGGGAATCTTGCCGAAGCTGAGCCCCTGCACCGCGCCATCGATGGTCAGCTTCGGGTCGTCGAGCGTGCCCTTCATGTCGAGCTCGAGGCTCACCGCGCCCGTCGGCATCACCTCGTCGTCGCGCTTCGGCAACAGGCGGCCCAGCGGCATCGGCGCGATGGAGAGGTGGCCGGTCACGTGCTCCGCCCCGAGCGAGTCGAGGTGCTCGAGCTTGGCGAGCGTGGTGTCGACGAAGAGGTCGAGCTCGTAGAGCGGCTTGCCCATCATGCGGCCCTTGCCGGCGAGGCGCGTGACGGTGTCTCCGGCGGTGAGCACGAGCGTGCCGTCGAGGTCTTCGAGCGGCGCTGCGTTCACGCGCTCGAAGTCGAGCGTCACCTGGCCCTTCGGGTCATCGAGGCTGCCGACGACGTGCGCCTTCACCGAGGTGCGGCCGCTGACGTCGTCGAAGCCCGTGACGCCGAGCCCCTTCACCTTCTCGAGCGCGAGCCCCGCGATGGTGGCGTCGAAGGTGAGCGCTGCCGTCTTGAACGTGTCGAAGGAGGGCACCTCGCGGCGAAGGCCGGGCACGGTGAACGGCGTGGCGAGCGTGCTGCTGACGACAGCGCCGAGCGTGCTGGCCTCGAGCTTCACCGTCAGCGTGCCGTCATCGGTCGTCGCGACGTTCAGCGACACCGGCTCGAGCACCAGGTTCTGCTGCAGCTCGGCGGTGCGGGTCAGCGTGAACTTCTCGGAGCGAACGGTGATGGTGACGGCTGGATCGTTCGCCGGGCCCTTCGCCGTGAGGTGACCGCTCAGCGTTCCAGTCACCGGCCACGTCTCGGCCCGCCAGCTCTGAAGCGCCTCGAGGCTCACGTCGCGAACCTCGGCGTCGACCTCGAGCAGGTCGCTCTGCTCGTCACGCACCGCAAAGACAGGCACGTCGAAGCGCCCGTCGATGGCGCCGAGTGACGTACTTACCTGCGCCGTTCCAGTCGCTCGCCCTTCGACGAAGCGGCCATCGACGGTGCCCGAGACCTGCGTCACGCCCTTCACCGCGCCGTCCTTCACCGTCAGCTTCGCCACGACGTTCGGCTGCGGCAGCACGCCGTCGAGGGAGCCGTCGAGCGTCACGACTCCCGCCAGCCCGAGCGTCGCCGGCACGAGCACCTTCGGCAGGCGGCTCATGTCGACGTCGACCGCGTGCACCTCGGCCTTCACGGTCTTCTTCTTCAGCTGCCCTTCGAGGCGCAGCTCCTGTCGGCCAGACGTGAGGGTGAGCGGAGCGATGGAGATGACCGGCTCCCACTCGACGCGCGTGGGCTGGACCAGGCTCCATCGGTCGACGCCGGTGTCGAGCTGCAGCGAGGCCACCGCGAGCCCGGCAGAGTCAGCGTCGAGCGTTCCGTGGAGCGACAGGCCGAGGCTCCCGAAGCCCTTCGTCGTCAGTGTCACGTCGAGTTCCCGGCCGTGGGTCGTCACCGCGGCGCGCAGCTCGTCGAACGTCTGCGTACCGAGCGAGACCTTCGTCGCGAGCAGCGTTCCATCGGCGTCGAGCGGCTTCGTCACGTCGGGCACCGTCACGTCGACGACGAGCGACTTCGCCGCGACGGTGGAGACGCGCAGGTCGTCGAGCTGCCCCTGCACCACCACCTTCGGTCGCTTCGTCGGTCCCGTCACCTGGAGCGCGAGGGAACCGCGACCCGACAACGGCGGCAGATGCGTGCCCGTGAACTCCGTCACCGTCGTGTCGAGCTTCGAGAGGTCTTGCGCGAGCAGCGTGCCCGAGAGGTTGAGCGTCGAGAGCGACGCGCGGCCGTTCAGCTTCACCTCGGCGCCCGGCACCTTCACGGCCAGCGTCTTCACCTGCGCCTGGCCTGCCTTCGCCGTGAACTCGACCTCGGCCTGCCCCAGCGTCACGCCCTCGGGCGTCTTCCACGTCGCCTTCGCGTCGAGGTCTGCGGTGAGCTGCTCGAGCGCGAGATTCGGAGCGCTCCCTTTCGCGGTGAGGCTGAGCCGCGACGACTTGCCGCCTTCGAGCCACTCCGAGAGGTCGACGTCATCGGCCGAGAGCTCAAACGACGAGATGGACTTTGCGTCGAGGTCCCACGCGCCGTTGACCTTCACCTTCGCCTTGCCGCCCGTGGCCTCGAGCGTCGCGCCTTTCATCGACGCCTTGCCCACCAGCACCAGCGTCTGACGCAGCGCCGTGGAGCCGGTCAGCGACTGCACGAGCGCCGGCGTGACGCGCACCTCCTCGACCTCGGCAGCCGTCTCGGGCCAGTCGAACGTGCCCTTCACCACCTCGCCCGCGAAGCGCAGGTCGGTGAACACGTGCAGCGTGTCGGGCTTCGGGCTCGTCGTCGTGGCCGTCAACGTGACGGGGCCTTTCACCGGGTCGGTGCCCACCGCCGTCAGCTCGAGCTGTGACACCACCGTGAGCGGCTGCGTGGTGACGACGGCCTTCGCCTTCGCCGCGAGCTGCTCGAGCCGAACCGTGCGCGTGCCGTCGGTGAACGAGGCGTCACCTCCCACCAACTCGACGCCTTCGATGGAGAGCTTCAGCGGAGCCCCAGGCTCGGTCGACGGCGTCTTCGCTGCGATGGCGCGCATGAAGTTGAGCCCGCGCTCGTCCTGCACGAGCACCACGTGCGGCTGCTCGAGGCGAACGCGGCTGATGCGAAAGTCCTTCCGCACCGCGGCGGCCACGTCGACGTCGAGCTCGGCGCGCTTCACCGACATCACGAGGTCACCTTCGGGCGTGTACAGCTCGAGCCCTTCGAGCACGAGGTGCCCGTCTTCGAAGTCGACGCGCTCGAACTCGAGCCGGCCCGCGATGGAGTCCTTCACCACCTTCACGACCTGCTCGCGGAGGAACGCCTGCCCACCACTGCTGCGCAGCCACAAGACGCCCAGCGCCAGCACGACGAGCACGAGCAGCAGCAACACCAGCGACGTGCGCCTGACGCGCTTGCCGAAGCTCGCCATCAGAAGGCCTCCCCGATGGAGAGGTGCACCGTGCAGAGGTTGTCGGGCGCTCCGGAGTACGTCGTGGAGCCGGTGTTGCCGAGGTTGAAGAAGCAGCCCGACTGCGAGACGTACGCCGGCTTCGTCGGGTCGTTCTGCAGCAGTGGCCCGCCGATGAAGGGCAAGCGAAACGCGACGTCACCACGAATGGGCCCGAGCGGCGTGCGGTAGCGAACGCCGACACCAACGGCCGTGTAGAAGTCCTTCGTGAAGTCGGTGGCGGGCCCGAGCGACTCACTGGTGACGAGGCCGTTGTCGATGAAGAAGGCCAGCACGAACGACTCCGTCAGCTCGAAGCGCAGCTCGGCCGAGAGCTCGAACAGGCCGTTGCCGCCGATGGGCACGGTGGAGCCGAGCGCGCCCGTCAGGCAATTGCCCGCCGCATCCTTCTGGCAGATGGGCGCACCGTCGGAGCCGATCTCGTTCGATGGCAACGTACCCGTGCCCGTCTGAATCACCGCGAGCGGCGAGAGCCGACGCTGGTTGAAGCCGCGCATGTAGGAACCGCCCGAGAAGAAGCGCGTCACGATGGGCGTCTCGCCTCCACCCAGACCAACCAACGTGCCGGCCCGCGCCTTCCCGGCGAGCGTGAAGCGCCGCTCGGGCCCGAAGCTGACGTAGCCGCGCACCTCGGGCACCAGCTTCAAGAACGGCGTCACCTGCGTCGTGCGTGACAGCCCGGCCTGCCCCGTGGCGCCGACGTAGAAGCCCGACTTCGGCTCGAGCTTGTTATCGCGCCTGTCCCACTCGGCGGTGACGTCGAAGAAGCCGAGCAGGCAGAGGTCGTCGGCGGTGGGGAAGATGCGACCCGCCGGCAGCGCTGGGCACCCGACCGCGGCGCTCGGCGCGACGTTGAGCTGCTGCATCACGGGAATGTTGAGCAGGTAGACGTTGGTGTTGAGCGAGCTGCGCACGCTCAGGTCGACGAGTGGTTGCCAGCGCACGGCGAGCGCGAACTCGGCGCCGAGGTAGTCGAAGGCGTTGTCGAGCGCGCGAAAGAGGCCCAGCGACGTCTCGAGCTTCAGCCGGCGGTTGTTGAAGAGCCGCGGCACCTCGTAGTTCGCGTCGGCGTTGAAGAAGAAGCCCACGCGCGCGCCCGCCGGCCCCTCGATGGCCTGCCGAATCACCTCGGGAATGTTCGGCAGGAACGCGATGCCCGGCTTGAACTTGAGCGAGAGCTTGTCGAGCAGCGCGCCGTTGGGGAACAGCCGCGCGAAGCCCAGGTTGCGGTCGGTGTATTCGATGAAGCCGCGCACGTCGTTGCGAATCAAGTCGCCACCGCCGCCGCCGCCGAACCGAATGCTGCGCATCGACGCCTCACGCACGTCGACGATGATGGGCAGCTCGCCCTTCTCGCGGTCGGGAATGCCGCGGTTCACCTTCACCGCGCTGAAGACGCCCATCTGAAAGACGCGGGCCTGCGCGTTCGCGAGCGCGGTGTCGGTGTACCAGGCGCCCTTCGGCAGCTCTTCTTCGGCCTCCTCTTTGATGAGCCGCGAGGGCACGACCTTGCCGATGGTGGGCGCGAAGACGGGCCCGAAGCGGAAGCGCAGGCCGGTGTCGACGTCGAGCACCGCGTCGACTTTGGCGGCGTCGAGGTCGACGACGGCTTCACCTTCGACCTTCGCCTCGGCGTACCCCTCTTCATGCAACTGCGAGACGAGCCCCGCTTTGGTGAGCGCCCAGCCCTCTTCGAGGAAGACGTCGCCCAGCTTCAGCGGAACGCGGGCGCGCAGCCGGGGCTCCAGGTCTGGCGTCTGGCCGAGCCCGCGCAGGTCGAGCGTGCGCAGCGTCGCGGGCACGCCCTCCTTCAACTTCACCTTGAGCGTGACGGCGCCGGTGCCCGTCTCGGTGACGAGGTCTTCGAGCACGCGCGCCTGGTAGTAGCCACGCGCTTCGTACACGCGCGTGATGCGCCGCAGGTCGGCCTGCCAGGTGTTGACGTCGAACCACTCGGTGCCGCCGAGGAAGGGGAACCAGCGCGACCACCACGGCGTGGCGTTGGTGACGATGCGCTCGGTGACGTCGTCTTCCTTGAGCTCCTTCATGCCCTCGAGCTCGAGGCGGTCGACGCGTAGCGAGTCGGGCGAGGGCTTCGGCGTCGCGCAGGCACACGTCAGCGCGAGCAGCGCGGCGACGAGTCTGGGGGCGCGAGACGAAGGCATCGAGACGTCAGTGACGTACACCGACCTTCCCGGGCGGGCGACCCCGAGTCACCTGCTCCCGCACGTTCAGAAAGTGGACTCGTTCGTCATCTCGTCGAAGCCATCGACTAGCGTCACACGCCATGTCCGAGCCCATCGATGGTGTGCGCACGAACGTCTTCTTCCCAGACTCGCAGCCGGTGACGGGCGCTCCGTCGGGCAGTGTGGCGAACGACGCGTCCGTACCCGAGGGCTTCGTCGTGGTGAGTGCCTCGTTCGCGGAGCGACTGACGACGCAGCACTCGGCCTGGTTCGAGACAGTGCTCGAGGAGACCGAGGAGTTCACGAGCGACGTGCCGAACGTGGGCGAAGAGGCGCTCTCGGCGCTCGACGAGCGCGGCCTCGCGAAGGTCGGCTCTTCGGTGAAGCCGGGCTCCATTCTCATCGGCAAGGTGGCCGCGCGCGGCACGACACCGCTGACGCCGGAGGAGAAGCTGCTGCGCGCCATCTTCGGAGAGAAGGCAGGTGACGTCGTCGACCGCTCGCTGCGCGCGCCGCCGCTGTGCTTCGGCACCGTGACGAACTTGGAGCTGTCTCCTCCAACCGCGCGCGTGCAGGTGTCGTGGAGCCGGCCGCTCGAGCCGGGAGACGAGCTCGACTTCGATGGACAACGGCGCGTGGTGAGCGCCATCAGAGACGTCGACGGCGCCTTCGCGACGGCCGGCGTGGCAGCGGGCGCGCGGGTGACGAAGGTCTCGTGCGCTCGCGACCTGCTGCGCGTTCGCGGCATCGGGCCGTATGAACTGAACACCCAGCTCCCCGTCGACGGCGCTGTGCTCGACGACACCGCGCGCGCCGTGCTGGCCGAGCACGCTCCGTGGATGCTGTGGGAGACGATGACGTTGAAGGCCGACGCGGTGATGGGGCGCACGCGCGCATACGAAGCGCTGGTGCAGCATCAGAACCCGGGGAAGGACGCGTCATGAAAGACCTCTTTCAGTTCTTCGAGCGCCCGAAGGCTGGCGAGTCAGAGCTGCCCGAGACGATGACGCGGGCGCGGGCGCTCCTTCGAGGGCTCGGGCTCGAGCTGACCCTCGCGCCGACGGCGGGCGTGCACTTCGCGAGCGAGCAGGAGGTGCGGGAGTGGTCGCACGGCGCGCTCACGTCGACCGAGCAGCTTTTCTCGCAGAAGGTGTTCGGTCCCGAGAAGGACTACGCGTGCCAGTGCGGCAAGTACGCGCGCATGCAGCACCGCGGCACCGTTTGCGAGAAGTGCGGCGTCGAGGTGATTCAGTCGAAGGTGCGTCGCGAGCGATTCGCGCACGTCGTGTTGGCGACAGCGTGCGACCTTTCTGGGCAGCGCGTGTCGGTCGTTCCCATTCTGCCTGCGGGCCTTCGCCCGAAGGGTTCGGCGTTGAACGACGCCACCGAGGCGCTGCTCGAGGCGCGTGAGACGCCAGCCGCCCAGCGCGCGCTCGAGGCGCTGTGCACGACGCTCGCGAGCGAGCTCACCGAGACGTGGAGGCAGGCGCTGACGAAGCGCTCGGACTTCTCCGGTCAGGCGGCGCTGACGGTCGACCCCACGGTGCCGGCTGGAACGTGCCGGCTGCCACGCGAGCTGCTCACCGCGCTCTTCGCTCCGCACACGTACGGAGGCCTCGAGGTGGCGGGCTTCACCACCACCATCAAGAGCGCCAGGCGCATGGTCGAGGAGCAACGGCCCGAGGCGCTGCGCATCGCCGAGCTCGAAGCGCATGGGCGACCGGTGCTGCTCGTGGTCGATGGGCGCGTGGTGAGTCGCACGGCGACGCTGTGGAGCGCGCCCGCGATTGGCGTCGACGCGCTGACGTACGGGCGATTGAGCGGCCGGGTGGCGAGCGTGTTCCTGCCCATCACCACCCAGGCGGCGATGGAGTGCGCTGGCCTGGCCGACGTTCCCGTCGCGTCATCCGAGACGCAGCGTGGCTGGCTGAGTGAGGCCGTCGCCGACGGCGATCTGCTGAAGCACGCCCTGCGCGCGGCGACCGATGGCGTGACCGACCCGCTCGAGGCGTCGCTGGTTCGCGCGGTGCTCGGGCGACCTCCTGTGAGCGCTCCTTCGCCGGAGTCGATGCAGCAGTGGGAAGACCAGCGTCGTGCCGCCGCGCAGCTCGCGTTCCCCGACACGGCGCCGAAGCCGCCCGAGCCGACGCAGCACGCGCACTTCGATCGCTCCATCGACGAGCTCGAGGTCTCGGTCTCGACGGCCAACGCGTTTCAGAACCTGGGCCTGAAGACGATTGGCGACCTCTGTCAGAGGACTGAGAGCGACCTGCTCAAGACGTCGCGCTTCGGGCGCGGCAACCTGAAAGAGGTGAAGGAGCTGCTCGCCGAGATGGGTCTGTCACTCGGCATGAGTCCGTGAGCTGGGCTCAGCCGCGAGCTTGCGCACCTTCGCGAACCGCTCCTGAACGAGGCGGTCGACCTCTGACGCCCTGAGCGGTGACAGGCGCGACGAGAGTTCTTCGAGCAACGACTCGCGCTCGAGGGTGAGCAGGTGCAACCGGCGGTGCAGGCCGCTGGTCGAGACGATGGCGCGCGCCTGCGACTTCGAGAACGGCTCCGCGTGGCGGGCGTGACGACCGAGCCGAGGGTGCGCGCTGAGCTCGACGCTGCCGAGATGAGTGAGGGCCCACATGGCCTCATCCTTCGTCTCAGCGGCGTCGACGAGCGCGGCGAGGCGTTCGTCTGCCGCGACCCGCATCAGGCCTTCGATGACCTCGAGGCGGTCGTCGGCTGGCAGCCGCTCGCGACGGAGCTTCCGAAGAACCTCGTCGCGAGAGCGGCGCACGAAGAACTCGAGCAACTCCCGCACCGCTCGCGGCCGCACGCCGTCTTCACCGACACACCTGGTGTCGACCTGCCACCAACTCTCGAGCGCGCGCTCCACCATGAGCCGACGCATCACACGCACGCCCTGAATCCCCGTCGGGAGCGTGACCACGAGGCGCGTTCCAGCCTCGATGGTCTGGTGAGTGCCTTCTTCGAACTCCTGCGCTTCGACGGCGAGTCTCAGCTGCTCCGACGCGCGCTCGGCATCGGCTGCGGTGGCGAAGTGAAACTCGAGGCGCTTCGACTGGGTCCACTGTCTGGGCTCGGTGAGCACGCAGACGGCGCCACCCGGTGTGTGGCCGAACGAGCGGCTGGTGCGAACCAACACCCATTCAGCGCCCGGCGAACAGGGACCGATGGTGTTGAGCAGGTCCTGGGTGGGCGTCTGGGGTTGCTCCATGAGGAGGCTCGCTGCATGGACAATCCCCTGCACGGAGAAGGTGGGGAACACGAGCCCATCGGCGACGCCGTTCGCGAGCAGGTTCGGAAAGAAGGTGCCGTGAACGCGCGCGGCGCCGTTCTCGACGGTGACCAACTCTCGCGCGAGGGGCGTCAGCTGGAGCTGTCCATTCGACTCGGAGATCAACGGATACCGTCGCGGCAGCTCGAGCTCGAAGAGGGCGCGCGCGAGGTCGTGGCCTTCGGGCGCAGCCTCGACGAGCTGTTCACGGGAGCGTGACCCATGCGCCAGCCGCTCGAAGATGAGGCGTTGAGACGAGGTCAGGCCGTCGGCCAGGCTCGGTACGAACGCAGCGCTCCGACGGTGCGTCAGCGGCTTCGAGTGATTGAAGAATGGAAGCTCACGCTCGCGCTCGCGTGCCCACTCGTGTCTCACCTCCTCAGGAATGAGCGGCCAGTCCTCAGCTTCGTCCAGCCACAGGATGAGGATGCGCAAAGGACTGTTCGGGACGAGGCGATCGCGCGGCTCCCACCTGAGTTCGACCTGCGGCGCTGATGCCGGCGGCGCTGGCTCATGCATCGGCAATGGCTGCCAGGCTCCATCACGCTCCTGGCCCGTGCGTCGAAGCCCACGACGGTCGAGTTCTGCCTCCGCACGCTCGAGCTGTCGCCGCAGCTCGTTCAACGTCTGCCGGTCGACGGGATCGAGGTCCTGGCCATCGAAGCCACGCACCGTGTTCAGCGTTTCGCGCCAGCGCGCCAACAACTGTTCATCGCTCTCCGCCACGATGAAGGAGCATAGCCGCCCTCAGCTCTTCGCCCGCCGAGCGATGCTTCGACGAAGCCGTTCGACCTCGGCCAGCAACGGTGCGCGCAACGACGCCGGCTCGAGCGATGAGAACTCCACGCTGCTGAGAAGAAGGATGGACGCCAGCGTCACCATCGACGGCGCTCCGCACTCGAGCGAACACGACCTCGCGTCGACCGGCGTCACCACGCCCACCCACGGAGCCACGTTGCGGCGCAGCGCCTCGGCCGGCTGCGCGACCCGCACCTTCACCTTGAGCGGGTACGCATCGCGGGCGAGCGCCTCAGACAACATCTGCTCGGGCTGGCGTGGCGGCGTGCGCGGAGAGAACCGCGCGCCCGTGCGTGGTTCACCGATTCGGTCGACACGAAAGGTTCGCCAGTCGTCGCGACCGACGTCGAACGCGAGCAGGTACCAGCGCTGATTCCCTGTCTGCGCCAGCCGGAGCGGCTCGACCTCACGCTTCGTCTCTGCGCCATCGTGTGAGCGATAGGCGAACGCCACCGTCACCGCGTCACGGCACGCCGAAGCCAGCGTGAGCAACGTCGAGGCGGGCACGGTGGGCTGGCGGTCGAGCGTGACGATGGTCGACTGCAGCGCCTGCAGCTTGCGCCGGTGTTTCGCGGGCAACGACTGCTCCACCTTCGCGAGCAGCCGCAGCGTCGCGCGCTCGAGGCCGTGCATCGCCGTGCCCGTGCTCGCGAGCGCGAACGCCAGCGCGACCAGCTCGTCACCCTCGAGCGCCAGCGGTGGCACCACATTGCTCGCCCCGAGCTGATACCCGCCACCCACGCCAGCCGACGCGTCGACGACGTAGCCGAGACTCCGCAGCCGCTCGACGTCGCGCCGCAAGGTGCGCTCGGTCACCTCGAGCCGCCCCGCGAGCTCGGCGCCCGACCAGTGCCGCCTCGCCTGCAACGTCGCCAGCAACCGCAACAGCCTCGCCGAGGTCTCGACCATGCATCACCGTCTACCAACCATTGCGGACCGAAGCTGTCCGCAATGCCTGCGAGAACAGCATCAGAAAGGGAGCACGACATGAAGACGTACAAAGGAAGCTGTCACTGTGGAGCCGTCGCCTACGAAGCCGACCTCGACTTGGCCGCTGAGGGCACGGGCAAGTGCAACTGCACCAACTGTTGGAAGCGGCGGTGGTGGGGCGTGAAGGTTCGGCCCGCGCAGTTTCGAATTCTGAAAGGCGCCGAGCACCTGGTGCGGTACCCCGAGAAGGGCCCCTCGGTGTCGGGCGGCCCGGGCGGGTTCTGCAAGACGTGTGGCGTGACGCCGTTTCAGCAGGCCGAAGTGACCGAATGGAACAACGGCGTCACGGTCAGCATCAACGTGGCCACGCTCGACGACCTCGACCCCACCGAGCTGCTCGCCTCGAAGGTGCAGTACTTCAACGGCCGCGACGACGCGTGGTGGACGCCGCCGAACGAGACGCGCCATCTCTGAAGCAGGCGTATTCTGCGCGCATGCTCTTCACTGCCCTCTGCGCCCTCGCCCTGACTGCCGAGCCCACCTTCGAGCTCGACGGCAACAGCCTCAAGACCGAGCCGATTCTCTTCGAGACCGGCAAGGCCACGCTCAAGCCCGAGAGCGACGCGGTGCTCGAGCACGTGAAGGCGTACCTCGAGGCGAAGACCTCCATCTCGACGCTGCGGGTCGAGGTGCACAGCGACAGTCAGGGCAGCGAGGCGTTCAACCAGAAGCTCACCGAGGCGCGCGCGGCCGAGGTCGTCGCGGCGCTCGTGAAGAAGGGCATCTCGTGCGCGCGGCTCATCGGCGTCGGCTTCGGTTCGAGCAAGCCGGTCGCGGCCAATGACTCCGCCGAGAACCGCGCGCGCAATCGCCGGACGGTCTTCGTCAACGCCGCGCTGCGTGGCCGCGCCATCGGAGGCATGCCGCTCGACGGTGGTGGCGTGGTGGCGAAGGTGCCGACCTGCCTGTGACAGTGCTCACGGCCCGCGCTCGATGACGCCGTCGGCGCGCACACGGTCCCAGAACAGCAAGCCGCCGTCGCGCATCACCTCGCGCCGCTCGAAGAAGCCGTCTCCATCACGGTCCTCCGAGGTGATGACCAGCCCATCACCGACGTGGAAGACGCCGCGCTCGAACCGGCCGTCGTGGTCGTCATCCGTGAGGTGAGCATTCAGCCCGCCATCGGCTCCGCTGATGCGCACGCTGTGAGCCGTGAGGGTCGAAGGCACCCACGACGTCTCGATGGCTCCGCGCAGTGGAACGGTGGTCACGTCGCGGTCGTACTCGCCGTCTCCATCGGTGTCGGCGGTGAACGAGGTCGCTCCCGAGTCTTCGACGTGGCGCAGCGACTCCTGGAACCCGTCCTGGTCTTCATCGAGGTACGTCGACACCCGCCCGTGCGAGCCGCGAACCACGACGCGCTCGAAGACGCCGTTCTGATCACCATCGACGCTCTCGTGCCTGCCGAAGCGCAGCTCGTCGACGTACGCGGTGCCCGACAGGTTCCAGTGCCCATTCGCGCCTGGCGGCCGCTCGAGCGACCACACCCGAGCCCACCCGACGATGGCGGCGACCGACAACGCGAGCATGGCGACGACGCTCCACGAGGCGCGCAGCCGCGGAGGCTCGGTCTGCTTCGCCAGCTCAGCCCTCGCGCGAGCCAGGTCTGCGCTCGCGCACCACAGCTCGACCCTCGGCCCACCGGGAAGATGCGGCCCGAGCCCCGACAGCGCGCCGTTGCGCAGCTCGCTGACGAGGCCCGCCGCGTCGAGACGCCCCTTCGCGAGGTGCGCCTCGGTGACATCATCGAACGTCGCGAGGCACTCGAGTTCGGTCTCCATCAGCGGCTCACCTCGAAGCGCACCGCCTCGGGGTACGGCGTCACGCGCACCGGCCGGCCCGACTCGAGCTGCTGCTTCACCCCATTCCACCAGCGCGCCTCGAACAGGTTCGGGTGCTTCTCCTCCAGCACCCGCTGCACGCGCGCGTCGGTGAAGAAGAACGGTCTCCACTCTTCGGGGAAGACGTCTTTGGGGCCCACCTGAAACCACGCCTCACCGCGCGTCTCGTCTTCGTCGTCGCGCGCTTTGGGAATGACGCGGAAGTTCACCTGCGTGACGAGGTCGATCTCGTCGTAGTCGTAGAAGATGACGCGCCCGAGCCGGGTGACGCCGAAGTTCTTGTAGAGCAGGTCGCCCGCGAAGATGTTGGCCGCCGCGAGCTCCTCGAGGCACTTCCCGAAGTCGTCCACCGCGCTCGCCAGCTCGGCGTCATTCGCCTTGCGCAGGTACAGGTCGAGCGGCGTCATGCGGCGCTCGATGTACAGGTGGGAGAGGATGATGGAGTCACCGTCCTCCGACAACTGCGTCGGCACCTCACGTCGAAGCTCCTCGAGCAGCGCAGGTGACAGCCGCGCCTTCGGCAGCGCGACGTCGGCGTACTCGAGCGTGTCGGCCATGCGCCCCGCGCGGTCGGCCTTCTTCACCAGCCGGTAGCGGTCCTTCACCATCGCGCGGTCGACGTCTTTGGGCGGCTTCGCCCGGTCGCGGATCAGCTTGAACACGTACGGAAACGACGGGAGCGTGAACACCAGCATCACCAGCCCCGCGGTGCCGGGCGCGAGCGTCATCGGGTCGGTCGAGTGCCGCAGGTGATGCAGGAAGTCGCGGTAGAAGAGTGCCTTCGACGCCTTGCCGAAGCCCAGCATCGCGTACAGCTCCCACGGCGGCTTGCTCGGCAACATGCGCCGCAGAAAGTGAACCCACGTCGAGGGCACGTCGATGTCGGCGAGGAAGTACGCGCGCGTCGACGAGAAGAGAACGGCCAGCAGCTTCGGGTCGAGCAGCACCGAGTCGAGCACCAACCGCCCTGCTCCGTCGTGCACGATGGGCACCACGAACGGCACCATGGTGAGCCCGTTGAACGCGCGGCCGACGACGTACGCCTCCTGCCCGCGGAACAAGAGCGACTCGAGCACCTGCAGCTGAAAGTTCGGCTCCACCACCAGCGGCCGCGGCATCGCGCGACGCAGCGCACGCACCACCCGGTTCACGTCGCGCTCGAGGTCGGCGAACGGTTTGTTCAGCCCGAAGTCCATCACCAGCGTGGCGAGCGTCTTCCGCAGGCCGGTGCGCGCCGGGTAGTAGCAGCGGTACGAGGGCTCCTCGAGGTCGAGGTACTCGGTCGACACGCTGGGCCGCACGAACATGAAGCGGTTTCGAAAGTAGCGGCGGTGCAGCACGCGCGTGGTGACCGAGTTGAAGAACACCTCGGCCAGCTCGGGCTGCCGGTGGTCGAGCAGCAGCGCGATGTACGCGAGCTTCACGTCACCCCAGCGCGCGTCGGTGAAGACGTCGGCCGCGAAGTCCTTCGTGAGCCGCGCGACACACTCGGCCACGCGCGTGTCGTACCAGCCGATGCGCTCGGTCTGCAGGCGGCGCAGCGAGCTCCAGTCACGCGCTTCGAAGAGCCCCTTCGCGGCCTGCCCCGTCTGCCGCATCAACGCGTAGTGCGTCTCGAAGCCATCGAGGAGAGCCCGGGCGACCTGCGCTTCGAGGGGACGTGGCGTCTGCATGACGGGCACGACTTCAGCACAGCGTCACTCGAGCGGGTGCGCCACGACGAGCTGCTCGGCCTCGGCTTTGAGCGCCTGCTGGTCGGGCTCGACGGCGAAGGTGATGGCCTGGGTGGCCAGCTGTCGCGCCCGGTCAATGGCGCCGTTCGCGAGGTGCGCCTTCGCGAGCTGCAGCGAAGCCTGTGCCTTGAGGCGTGAGTTGCCCTCGAGGCGCAGGGCCGCTTCGTGCGCCTTCTCGGCAGCGTCCCGGCTGCCTTTCGAGGCGAGGCGCGCGAGCGAGTCGGCGCGCGCCACCATGAACGTCACGTAGAACTGTCTTCGGGTCGCCTTCATGCGTTCGTACACCGCCGCGGCAGTGTCGAACGTTCGCACCGCCTGCGCGTCGTCACCCTGTGCGGCCAGCACCAGCCCCTGCAGGGCGTCGTTCTCGGCGGTCGACAACCCGCCATTGTCGCCCATCGACTCGAGCCGCTTCGCCGACGCCAGGGCCGCGCCGAGCTCGTTGGTGGCCAGCAGCAGACGGCAGCGCACCTTCTCGAGCCCCTCCTGACTCGAGGGGAACGCAGCGAGCACCACCTCGGCCGTGTGCAGCAGCTCGCGCGCTTCGTCGAGACGCCGGGTAGTGATGAGCATGGCGACGAGGTTGACGGCGGCGCGGCCCGAGATCTGCGCATTCGCGCCACTGGTGCGCAGCCGCAGCTCATGGGCGCGCCGCAGCCCCGAGAGCGCCGCCTCACGGTCGTCGAGCTCGCGCGCCAGGTGGCCCAGCTCGTTCCACGTGGGCCCGAGGGTCGGGTGGTCGACCCCGAGCAGCGCCTCGCGGGAGCGTCGAGAGCGCTCATAGGCCGCCTGCGCCTGCGACAGCTCGCCCCGCTCCATTCGAATCCACCCGATGGAGGAGTGCAGCCTGGCGACGTCGAGACCGGCCGGGCCCTGCGCTCGCACCAGCAACTCGAGCGCCCGTTGGTACGCCGTCAGCGCTCCGTCGAAGTCGTCCATCAACCAGCGCGCGTCACCTTCGCCTTCGTCGAGCAGCGCCTCGAGCACCGGGTCGTTCACCCGCGAGACGAGCCCACGGCCGACGTTCGCCAGCGCGAGCGCGACGTTGGGCTGTTGCTGCCGCCAGCCCACCAGCGACGTGAGCAGCCCAAGCGCCCGCAGCGCCGTCGGGTCGTCGTGCGAGAGGAGCGCGAGCCGCAGCGCCTCGTCGAGGAGCGGTCGCGCTGCGGCGTACTGGTCGGCTTCGCGCTCGAGGCTGCCCAGCTCGAGGGCAGCCACGCCGATGGTCTGGGCGTCATCGAGGGCACGCGCCGCGCCGAGCGCCGCCGTCAGCACCGTGCGGGCGTCGCCATGTCGGCCCAGCGCCACCAGCATGCGCCCTTCAGACAGCTGCTGCTCGACGAGCTCGGCCTGGTGTCGAAGGCCATCACCCAGCGCCGCGCGCTGCTCGAGCAGCTCGACGTTGGCGCAGCGCTCGACCTTGGTGAGCCTGCTGACGGCCGCCGCGGCCTGCGTCACCACCTCGACGTCGGCCTGCTGGAAGCGGGTGGCCAGCGTCTGAAGCTCGACGCGCCGGTTCTCGAGACACGCCAGCCGCAGCGACAGCTGTCGCTCGGTGCGCGTCTGCCGCAGCAGGGTGTCGTCGCAGGCGCGGTGCCGCTCGGCGACCCATGACGCCATGAAGCCGTCGAGGTTCGAACGCACGAACTCGAGGGCCAGCGGCGCGAAGGGCTGCTTCGTCGCCAGAAAGGCCTGCTCGGCGGTCGCGCGGGCCGAGTCGTTCCACACGTTCGCGAGCTGCTCCGTCTCACGGTGACAGCTCGACGCGCGCATCGTTGGCCACAGCCACAAGCCCACCGCCACGCCCAGGCTGACGACTGCGGCCAGCCCGGTGAGCACCACGCGACGTCGCCGCACCGACGGGTCTCGCTCGAGCAGCTCGAGCAACGCCTGCATCGAGGGGTGACGCTGCGTCGGGTTCGGGCTGAGGCCCCGCGCGATGATGGGAAAGAGCCACGCGGGCGCGCTCGAGCTCTTCGGCGGCGACGGCACGGCCCCCTGCTGCGTGAGGCACGCGAGCGTCTGCAGGTCGGCGCCGACGAAGGGCCGCTGCCCGTACAGCGCCTCGTACAGCGTGGCGCAGAACGCGTACTGGTCGGTCGCGGGCGTCGAGGGCTGGCCCAGGTACTGCTCGGGGGCCATGTAGCCGGGCGTGCCCATCACCGAGCCGGCGACGGTGAGCGGCGTGTCGAGCGAGATGGAGCCAGAGACCGGCGTCGACGGCAGCTCGACGTGGCCGCTCGTGCGCGCGAGCCCGAAGTCGGTGACGCGCGCGCGCCCGTCTTTGCCGACGAGCACGTTGGCCGGCTTGAAGTCGCGGTGAATGATGCCCGCCGCGTGCGCCGCCTCGAGGCCACGGCCCGCTTGAAGGCAGACCGAGAGCACCTCGCTCCACGGCCTCGGCGCGGCGGTGAGCCACGCCTGCAGGGTGGTGCCGTCGACGAACTCCATCGCGACGAAGAGCGAGTCGCCGGTTCGGCCCACGTCATAGACGGGCACGACGTTCGGGTGCGCGAGGCGCGCCATGGCCTGCGCCTCACGCGCGAGCCGCGCCGTGCCGCCGGTGTCACCCACGCCCGCCCGCGCCCGCAGCAACTTGAGCGCGACGCCGCGGTCGAGCGCCGGGTCGTACGCCCGGTAGACGACGCCCATGCCGCCCTGCCCCACCTGCTCGACGATGATGAAGCGGCCAAGCCGCCCGCCTTCGGTCATCACCTCGGGCGCGACCGCCTCGCCCGTCATGCCGCTGGAGGACGGCTCGCGCCGAAGGGTGGCGCCCATCGATGACTCCGAGGCCGGGCCGGTGTCGGCCAGCCTGCAGGCGTCGCATGCGTCAGGGCTGGAACCGTGGGGGCACGTCACGAGAGGCAGAAGCCTAGCGTCAGTCAGACGAGCCGCAGCTGTGAAGGGCTGCGCAGGTGCAGGGGCGCCACCGGCTCCTCGATGACGCTGGGAGGAATGGCGTTGAGCCGCCCTGCCGCCGCTGCGCCCGAGAGAAACGCGCCTTCGATGCGCGCGCCGAGGCACCAGTCACCACACAGCACCACGCGCCCCGACTCGTGCACGAGACATTCGACGTCGAGCGGCTTCGTCACCAGCGCGTAGCGCCAGCGGTGGGCCTTCTGAAACGACGGCTCCATGCGGGTGGCACCGGTCGTGACGAAGAAGGCCTCGACGAGCTGAGGCAACACCTGCTCGGGTGTGGCTTCGAGGTGGGCTGCGCTCCACTCGGCGTTCGCGTGCACGACCCAGCGCTCGCCGTCGCGACGGTCGGGCTTCGAAGACTCGCGCGCGACCCAGGACAGCGGACCGACGTTCACGAACGCCGCGTCGACGTCGAGTGACAGCGGCTGGTCGAAGGCGAGCATCGCGGCCCACGTCGGCGCGTACCGGGCTTCGCGCACGCGCGAAGCGAGCTCGAACGAGAGCGGGTCGACCAGCGTCGCGGCCTGCGGACCGGGCGTGGCCACCACGATGGCGTCGTACTCTCCGAGCGGCGCGCCGGCTTCTCCCGTCAGCCCGAAGCGCTCGTCACGGCGCACCAGCCCATCGACGCGGGTGCCGTACCGAACGTCGACGCCTTCCACCATGCGCTCGAGCAGCGCGCTCATACCCGGCGTCGCGACGAGGCGAACGAGCGGTTTTCCTTCCTTCGTCGCCTCCAGCTCGACGCGCGGCTTCGGAGCACCGAACACCCCGAGCCGCGGCTTCCACTCGGCGACGACGCGCTCCTGCCACCACGCGCGCGCCAGCCTCGCGAAGCGCTCATCACGCACGGTGAAGTACTGCGCGCCGTGGTCGAAGTGCAGCTCGCCTTCACGCCGCGTCGAGAGTCTTCCACCCGGCCCGCGACCCTTGTCGAAGATGGTGACCGAGTGGCCAGCATCGACGAGCGCGCGCGCACACGAAGCGCCCGCGACGCCACCACCGACGACGGCGACGACGAGCGGCTGGCCACGCGACGGCCGGTGCATGCGGCGCTCGTACTCCGCCACGTCGAAGCGTTTGGCCTGCTCGTCGAGGTCGCGAGGCCGCACGGCGCCGAAGAACTTCGTCTCGGGCGTGAACGGCCGGTCGAGCGCGCCGAGGCACCACAAGATTCCGCCGTACGAGGCCGGGTCACGCCCATCGATGGCGAAGCGATGGTTCAGGTCGATGAGCACCGCGAGCGCCTCTTTCGCGTTCCTCGTCCACGGGATGAGCGCCTTCCCCCACGTCATGCGCACGTTGTTGTGCAGCTCTCCGTGCGTGAGGAGCGAGCGCTGCGCTGCGTCCCACAGCGGCTGGCCGGTCTGCGCGCGTGAGAGCTGCTCCCACGACGGCAAGAACTCGCGGCCGTCACGCTCGTGGAGAGCCAGCGTCTCCCTCGCCCATGCAGGCAGCGCGTCGACGGTCTCGTGGTTCGGGTGATGCCAGCAGAAGTGCCAGGCGATTTCTCGAAACGTCAGCAGCTCATCGAGGAACTTGTCGGCCGACTCGGTGCGGTGGGTGGCGCAGTCTCGTGCGACGCGAAAAGGAGAGAGATGCCCGAAGTGCAGGTGGCCCGAGATGCGGCTGTTCGCGTCGCGCGTCGGGTCGTTGCGGTCTCTGGCGTAGCGGTCGAGCGTCGAGTCGCGATAGCGCAACCAACGCGCGAGGCCTGCATCGGTGCCGCCCTTCGTGTGGTGCACGGGCCCGACGGCGTGGTCGATGTCACAGCTCGCGACGAGCGAAGGCAGGTCGGCGGTCGAGAGGTCGAGCGAGTCGAAGTCGGGCACGAAGGGAGCGTGTGAGGGCTCGACGTCGACCCACGGCGCGGTGAGGCGCGTCTTCCAGAAGGGCTCGGCGACCTTACGGAAGGCGAAGGCGCGGTCTTGCGCGCGGGGAAAGGCCCAGAGCGGCGCGATGCACGAGGCGTCGACGCTCCACAGCGGAGCCACGGCGGCCACCTGCTCGTCCCACATCAGCATCGGCTGCACGGGCATGAAGTCGACGACGACGAGCGCGGCGTCTTTCGCGAGCTCGAGCAGGTGCGGCCGCCGGTCGCTCGCGCGCTGCAGGTGAAAGAGCGAGCCGATGCCGCGCGCCTTCAGGTCTCGCTGCAGGTCTCTGGCACCTTCGAGGATGAACGTGTGCAGACGGTCGGAGGCGTAGCGATAGCGCTCCGAGAGTGCGTGGTAGACGAAGCAGGGTACGCCGAGCGCCTTCGCCATCGAGAGCGCGACGTCGAGTGCAGGGTTCTCGGTCGCGCGCGCGGCGATGCGAGTCCAGTACACGACGTACTTTCCCGCGCGGGGTGGTGGCGCCTTCGGGTCGACACGTTCGGCCAGGTGCGGCGGGAGCGGCATTCGTCAGCCGGCCTTCGCCTCCAACATGCGGTTGACCAGAGAAGGAACGCGGACAACCTTCGCGTGAACGGTGTTGATGAGCGGATTGAGGTGTTCACTTGAGGGCAAGACCTCAAGAATTGCGCCGTCCAAGTCGCGCACCGCCATCAACTCTTTCTCAACCCAGAAGAACTCATCGTGGTGGCCGTCGTATTCGCGTGCGGAGAACTCGGCCACGACCAACGGAACGCCTTCATACTCGGTCTCGAAAGCCAAGACCGATGCCACGTGGCCTGAACCAGGCAGCACTAGGCCCCTGGCGCGACGCCATTCCAGCTTCCCGTCCTTGGTCAGCTCGGTCAGCTTCTTCTGGAGTTCTGCGGATGCTTCGCGGGTGACGGTAGTTGCCATGCTGAGCGGTCCTTCTCCAAACGTAGTTTGTCGATCACCTGATTGAAGAGCAACTCGACGTTCTGAGATTCATCCACCCGTTTGGATGAAACCAGAGAGTCCAAGCTCCCCAGCCTCTCCAGACGCGACTTCTCCAGAACCTTGAGACGAAAAAGCTCCTCGAGGAGCCCGCGAAACGAGTCTGCGGCAGCGACGACATCAGCTGTCAGGCCTTGGTCTAGCCCGCCTCGAAAGCTGTCGCGAACTGTCACGACCTTTTCGATGAACTCAGGCAAGCGGATGGCTCGCTCCAGCCTCTGCTCAAGCGACTGAGCGCGGAACCAGAGCATTGCGCTCAGGACAGCCCCCGCAATGCCGATCAGGTCCGCGATCACTCCGATGACGTCCCACCAGTGCACGAAGGAATTGTCGCGCGAATGGACTCTCTCGTCACGTGGTCCACTCTGCGCCCGGAACCCGCCCCGATGTGGTGGAGTCTGTGGCGACATGCTCCTCGCCCTCGTGTTGACCGCCGCGCCCGTCGAGCTGCACGTGTTGTCAGCCGGGCTGCTCGCGCCATCGACGAAGACGCCGGTGGGCGCGCTGTCGGACGTGACCATCGACGCGAAGAAGTGGCTGTCACCGACGCTGATGAAGGCGCACCACGAGAGCAAGACGGTCGAGCTCGAGGCCCTCGTCGACCTCGACCGCGATGGCACGTACGTCGAGGTGCTGGCGAACCGTGACGTCGCGCTGGCGGGCACCGGGCCGTGGACGGTGGCGCTCAAGAAGGGCTCGCGCGTGCCCCTCGTCGGGCGGGTGGCTGATGGCCTGCGCATCGCCTTTCTGCAGGAGCACTTCGCCGTCACGCCCACCGCCACCGTGCCCGACGCCGACCGGCCGATTCCCCTCGCGACGGGGCCGGCCGAGACCTGTGTCGTGCTCGCCATGCACGCGAAGGCCGACCCGAAGTCGCCGCGCTGGGAGGCGACGTCGTTCGCGTACACGATTCATCGCGGCAAGCCGTCGGAGGGCTGGGCGCCCGCCTGGGCCGAAGGAGGCTCGCTCATCGTGCACGGCTTCGTGAAGGACGACGACGTCGTCTGTGACGTGGGCTCGGGCGGCGGGCTCGGCCTGACGGGGCTGGGCACGAGCTCGGGCGACGGCTTCGTCGACGCGCAGGAGGCGATGTTGCCCGCGGGCACCAAGCTGTTCGCCTCGGAGCGTGAGGTCGAACCGTTCGCGACGCTGCGGGCGCCGGTACGCGGGCTCAAGCTCGCTGACGGCACCTGGCGCATCGACCACGTGAAGAGCGGCGCAGGCGAGGTGCGGTTCATCAACGTCGTCATCGGGAAAGACACGCGGGTGACGCTCGAGCCGAAGAAGACGCATGGCGTCGGTAGCACGCGCTCCGAGAAGCCCGAGTGGCCGCGCTTCAAGCGCTGAGGGAGCGTCTCAGCTCTCGACGTCGACGTACTGCACGCGCACCGTCTCGATGATGTGCTTGAGCACCTTCTTCACGACCTCGGTGTCGGGGTCGCGCACGACGACGTAGCCATCACCTTCGTAGCTGTCGCTCTTAGGCGCGCCGAGCGTCGGCAGCTTCGCCTCGACGATGTACTTGCCGACGGCCTCGTGCGTCTCACGAATGCCCGTGACGTGCGCGACGCGACCGCGCCCCATTCCACGAAGGAACGCCGAACCCACCGCGTACTTCCGCTCGGTCTTCGCCTCGAACACGCCGTCGACGACCGCGCGCGCCCACGCCCGGTACGGGTCGAAGTCGTGCGCGAGGCCCGTCATCAAGCTGATGTTCGCGCCGGGTGGCCGCTGCGCAATTTCACCGATGGCAAGGCTGCCGTCGGGGCGCTGGAACCACTCCATGTGCGTCATGCCGTCTTTGAGACCGAGCGCTTTGATCGCGCCCCAGCCGATGCGGCGCGCGCCGTCGTACTCATGCCCCGAGATGTCGCGCGGCAAGAGACACGTCCACTGAATCCACGGGTTCTCGATGGCCTCGAGACACGTCGGCAAATAGTGCGAAATGGAGTGCAGCTTCACCTCGCCGTTCACGGTGAGCGTCTCGAACGAGAACTCGCGGCCGCGCAGGAACTCTTCGGCGAGCACCTCATGCCCGTGACCGACGCCGAGGCTGCGCGCGACCTGCACGAGCTGTCCCATGTTGCGAATGCGGAAGGTCGACTTCGCGCCCATGCCCTGCACCGGCTTGAGCACCATGGGGAAGCCCACGTGGTCGGCGAACGACTTCGCGTCGGCGAGCGAGCGGAGAATCGCGTTGCGCGCGACGGGGAGTCCAGCCGCCGTCAGCGCGGCCTTCATGCGCGACTTGTCGCGGAACAGCTCGGCCACCTGCGGAGACGTTCCCTCGACACCGAAGTGCGCGCGCGTCTCGGCGATCTGCACCATCGCCGCTTCGAGAATGCCGACGATGCGAAAGGGCTGGCCGTGACGGCGCTTCAGCTCGGCGACGCCTTCGATGATGGAGCGCGTCTCGAGCGGGCTGTCGATGCGAACCATGTCGTCGTACACGCGCGCCTGGTCGCCCGGTGGAGGCGTGTGCACGACGCCGAGCAGCCGCACGTCGTCGAGCTTCGAGACGGCGCGCACGAAGCGTTGGGTGACCTCAGCGGGAAACGGAGCGACGAAGACGATGTTCCTTGGCACGTCCCGAACTCTACCCCGGGCGTCGTCGCAGCCCCGCGTGATTCAGAAGCTCACTTCGCCTTCGCACTCGGCACGTAGGGACTCTCGGGGTTCACCGTCAGCGTTTGGCTCGCAGGGTTCAGCACGAGATCCATCATCTCCATCGGAACCGCACCGAAGAGGGCTTCGTCGCCGAGGACGAGCGCCGACAAGTCGCAGTCGCGGTCGAGGTACCGCACGCGCAGCGGCCCAATCAACGGCACCAGCGCGTGGGAGCCATCTGCCAGCGTCACCTCACGCGTCCGAGGATTCGTCAGGTCGAAGCCAAGCTGAATCGCCACGTGACTCGGAATCGTCAGAAACACCGAGCCGGAGTCGACCAGCGTTCGCACCTCGACGGTTCGATTCGAGATCGGGTTCTCCAGCCGAACGTCTGCGTAGGTCAGGCCCATGACGACGTTCTCGCACGAGCAGCGCTCGAGCGTCATTACCCCGAAGGTCAGGCCAGGCGCCTCCCGAGCGCGTCGAACACGATGGCCAGCGTGCTGCCGGGAGCATCACTCTCGAGCCGAACATCGGCCGCGTACGCCTGTGCCGCTTCGAGGGTCGGAGCATCGTGAAACGTCGTCTTTCCCTCGACGTCGACGACGACACGGAACGACTTCAACGGAGCCTGCGTCAGCGTCAGCGCGAGCAACGGGTGCGGCGCGTGCTGGTCGAAGAACGCGTGCACCTGCTCCCACCACACGGCGTCGAGCAGCACGTCGTTGTGCCCGCGTCGGGGAATGAGGTGCAGCGTCGCGCGCGGGTTCGCGTTCGCGAGGCGGGTCGCGTCTCCGAACGGAATGAGCGTGTCCTGCGCGCCGTGCAGCAACAGCATCGGCCCATCGAACGCGCGCGCCTTCTCGAGCGGGTCGAGGGCGCTCCGCTCTGCGTCACTCAACGAAGCAGGAGCCACGCCGCGTCTGCGCGCGAACGCGTCGACGTCGGAGAACCCGCTGTCGATGATGACGGCGCGAGGCGAGCGGGTCCTCGCGACGTGCCACGCGGCGGCGCTGCCGAGCGAGCGACCCATCACCACTGGCGTCAGCGGCACCTGCGTCGCGAGCGCATCGAACACGGCGACCGCGTCATCGAAGAGCCGCTGCATCGTCGGCACGCCACTGCTCTGCCCGTAGCCGCGATAGTCGCTCACCGCGAACTGCACGTGGCTCGTGAACCCCGGCGCCAGCTCGTCCCAGTCGGCCACCGTCTCGCCGTTGCCGTGAAAGAAGACGACGAGCGGCTTCGCAGCGTCTCCGTGAACGCGCACGTGAAGCCTCGCGCCCGGCACTTCGACGAAGACGTCTCGCGCGCCAGCTGGCGGCTTCGTCTGACTCGGCTGGGGAAAGAACAGCGACCCGACGAGGTCTTCTCTCGTGAGCAGACTCATTCGAACCCCGCGACGAGCGAGTGCGGGCCCTTCACCGTTCGCCGCGTGCGCCGCGCCCGCGACTCGTACAGCCCGCGATAGAGCCCGAGGAAGATGGTCGCACCCAGCTCGAGCCCCTGCTCCACCTGATACCGATACGTCTCGTCGCTCGCGTACCGGCTGCGCAGCGGCGCGTAGAAGCCCTCGGCGTGCAGCACGTCGAGCTCTTCGTGCGTCCTGTAATGAACGAGTGAGGCCTGCTCGAGGAAGCCGCGCTTCACGACCGCGCGCCCAATCTCGGCCGAGATGCTCGCGAACAGGTCTTCGATGATGCCCAGCGTCGCCAGCGCGGTGGGCACGTCGTCGAGCGTGCATACGCCAGCCAGCACCGTGTTGAACGCGCGCAGCTCGGGCCAGAGCGGCCGCTTCCACAGCTCGTCTTTCGGTACGCCGAGCCGCTCGAGGAACCGGGTGAACGTCGCTTCGTGCGACATCGAGAGATCGCCGTCTCCGTGTTCGTCACCGACGTTCTCGAGCAGCGGCAGGCGCACCTCGGGGTTCGACACCCGGCCCGCGAGCACCATCATCGGTCGCGAGAAGAAGAACACCGCGTGCGCGAACTGCACCTGCGTCTCGACGAAGTCGTCTCTCGTCATCGAGCCATCACGCAGCGCCACGAAGTACGGATTCTCGAGTGGAGTCAGCCGCGCCTTCAACGCCTTCACGAAGTCATCGAGCACCATGTGCACCTCACGCGACGACGACGTCTGCCTTCGGGAGCTGCTTGCGAAGCGCCACGAGCTGCGGCTCCGTCAGCACTCCGGCAGCGACCGTCACGTGCTTCCAGGGAGCGGCGGCCAGGTGGGGCAGCAGCTGCTTCCAGATGTTGTCTGCGTAGCTGTCGTGCTCGCCAGCGCGAAGCTCGAGGCGTCCTCCCGGCGTCGCGACGAAGAAGTACGGGCCGAGGTCGAGCTCGATGCTGACCTGCTTGGAGCACCGGTGCTCCGCCAGGCGGACGAGGTCGGCAGTTGGGTATCTCGAGAACCGAACCCGCTCGAGCTGTTTCAGGAGCGGGCTCGTCCACAGCCCCTCCAGCGCTTCGAGGTTGCCGCAGGCCTCGTAGCCAAAGTGCAGCTCGCGCAGCTTCGGAAACGCCTTGCCGGTGAGCGTCGCCTTCCACGCGCGCTGCGAGATCTCGGCGTAATTGCCACCGCCGCCCTCTCCGAGCGGGAGCCAGCTGATGTCGAGCACCTCGAGTTCACGTCCGTCTCCCGGGCTCGCGGCCAGCTCATCGAGCACGAGGTAGACGATGTTCGTCAGCACGCGAATGCGCCGAGCGTTCGGCTGCAGAATGAGACTGGCGCCGCGCTCGTTGGTGCCGCCCGTCGACATGTTCAATTCGCGCAGCGTGCTCCACGCAGGGTGGTTGCGCGCCGCGGGAATCGCTTTGCCCACGGGCCGAATCTGCGCGGCGTAGAGAAAGCCACGACGGAACTCGAGGTGCGTCGTGTACAGCACGTCGTAGAGCGGCCCGAGCCACGCCTTCACGTGCTTCTTCTGCAGCGCCGCTTCCTGCTTCTCCTCCGCCGGCGTCAACGGCTCGCCACGCGCGCGCTTGAACTGCAGCGTCATGAACTCACCGCGCGGGTCGCCCACTTCGAGGAGCGCGTCGGCGTAGACCTCACGCACGCCGTCGTCGTCGGGGCGCTCGTAGACCGCGTTGAGCAGGTCCTCGAGCGACTGGCCCGACTTCGTCTTCGGCCCCGTGGGAGCGGCCTTCGCCGCAGGCAGCATCGCGAGCTGCTTCGTGACGTCGGCGTGCGGCACCGTGGCGAAGCGCTCCGACAGCGTCTTCACGAGCGCCTGAACGCGACGCTCCATCGCCTCGCCCATCTTCGTGCGGCCGAAGGTGGCCTGATAGTCCTTCGCGAGCGGCTTCAGCACGTCGAGCGTGCGCGGGTCGGCGTGCCGGTCGGAGAGCTGCTCGTACAACGAGCTCCAGAACTCGCGTGACGACTGCGCCGTGAACGGAGGCGTGACGATGAGCCGCGTCAGCGCTGCAGCGACGCGTGGGTCAGGCGCCAACTTCTCGAGCTTCTGAATGCGCGAGAGCGAGTCGGCGAACTTCCCGTCGGTGAGCGTCGAGAGAAATGCGACGAGGTCGAACTGCTCGGCGTCAGCGCGCGTCAGCTGCCACGACTTCGGAGGCGGAAGCTGAGCGGAGACCCGTTCAATCAACTCAGCCAGCTCGGGAGCGCGTTCGTCCTTCCACCGCGCGAGCAACGGCTCGAGCGCCTTCGCCCACTTTCCACTCGAGAGTTCCTTCGAGCTGTCGTCCTTCTTCACAGGCGGAGGTGGCGGTGACGGCGGAGCGGCTTTCTTCGCCGGGGTCTCTTTCTTCTTCTTCGCGACAGGCGCTGACACGGTCTGCTTCGCCGGAGCAGGCGCCGAGCCCAGCATCATCGCGACGTCTTCCTCCGTGAGCTGCCGCGGCGTCTGCAACGACATGCCGAGCGCGCCCTTCGTCGCCGAGATGCCGGTGTTCGAGGTGAACCGAATGCTGCCGCGCAGGCCGCTGATGTTCGCGATCGCCCGGGTGTTCGCCTTCGCGACCCACGCTTTTCCATCATGCTTCGGCGACTCGAGCACCGCGACGAGCCACAGCTGCTCATCGGGCGGACGCACCGTGACGAGGAAGAGCCGGCCACCACCACGCAGCGGCTCGAGCGCCTTGTTGGTGCTCACGTAGCGGTCGATGGCCAACACCTGACCGACCGCTGCATTCCTGTTGTCTGCTTCGAACACGGCCTTGCTGACGATGGCGAGAAGGTCGGGCATGCGCGCGACGGTAGTACGGGTGGGCATCTTTCCCTCGTGCGCGTTGACGTCACGGTTACAGTGCGCCCCGCACATGCTGACACCACTGCTCGCGCTGCTCCTCGCCGCGCCGCCCGCTGCTCCCGCTGACAACGACGTTCTTCTCGATGCGCTCACCGCCGAGCTCGCCCGCAGCAAGAAGGGCCTGCCCGGAGAGAAAGACGCGCCGCTCTATTACCTCTCGTACCGCGTCACCGACGGGGAGTCGTGGGGCGCCTCGGCCAGCTTCGGCGCGCTCGAAGGCCAGGCCTCGCGCAGCGGCAAGCTCGTCGGCCGTGTTCGGCTGCTCGACGTCATCGCCCGCGTCGGCACGCGCGACCTCGACAACACGCACAAGGTTCGCGGCGGCTTCGACTTCGACTTCGGTGGTGGCGGCCGCACGCTGCCCATCGACGACGACAAGAACGCGCTCGAGGTCGCGCTGTGGAAGGCGACCGACGACGCCGTGCGCGGCGCGACGAAAGACCTGCTCAAGGTTCGCGCGAACGTCGCGGTGAAGGCCGCCGAAGAAGACAAGGCGCCCGACTTCTCCACCGACAAGCCGCAGCAGCGCCTCGAGCCACGCGCGAAGCCGCTCGCCGACGTGCTCGACCGCACCGCGTGGGAGGAGCGCCTCAAGCGCCTGTCGGCCGCGTTCAAGACGCACCCGCAGATTCTCCGCTCGTCGGTGTCGATGCAGGTCTCGTCGATGACGCACTTCTTCGTCGACAGCGAGGGCGCGAAGCTTCGGGAGCCGCGCTTCTTCGCCCGCATCGGCGTCTGGGGCACCGTGCGCGCCGACGACGGCATGGAGCTCGACTTCTACGACGCCGCCGAAGCCACCTCAGCCGACGCGCTGCCGTCGGAGGCCGAGTTCGAGAAGCGCGTCACCCGCGCCATCGAGCGCCTCGAGGCCCTGCGCGTCGCTCCTGCCATCGAGCCGTACGTGGGGCCCGCCATCATCACGCACCGCGCGGCCGGCGTGTTCTTCCACGAGATCTTTGGCCACCGCATCGAGGGCCACCGCCAGAAAGATGCCGACGAGGGCAAGACGTTCACCAAGAAGGTGGGCCAGCAGATCGTGCCCGAGTTCATCAGCGTCACCGACGACCCGACGCGCGCGAAGTGGGGAGACCTGCCGCTCAACGGCTTCTACCTGTTCGACGAAGAGGGCCAGCCCGCACAGAAGGTGAACCTCGTCGAGAAGGGCGTGCTGCGCTCGTTCCTGCAGGGCCGCTCGCCCATCAAGGGCTTCGCCAACTCGAACGGTCACGGCCGTGCGCAGCCGGGCCTCAAGCCGGTCGCGCGCCAGGGCAACCTCATCATCGACTCCACGAAGCAGCTGCCGCCTGCCGAGCTTCGCAAGACGTTGCTCGACGAGGTCAAGAAGCGCGGCAAGCCGTACGGCCTCGTGTTCGAAGAAATCTCGGGCGGCTTCACCAACACGCGCGCCGGTGGAGCGCCGCAGGCCTTCAAGGTGATTCCGCAAATCGTCTACCGCGTCTACGCCGACGGCCGGCCCGACGAGCTCGTGCGCGGCGTCGACCTGGTGGGCACGCCCATCGCCTCGTTCGAGCGCATTCTCGCCACGGGTGACGACGCGAAGGTGTTCAACGGCTTCTGCGGCGCCGAGTCGGGCTGGGTGCCGGTGTCGGCCATCGCGCCGAGCCTGCTCATCAGCGACCTCGAGGTGGAGCGCAAAGGCAAGGGCCACGAGCGTGGGCCGCTGCTGCCGCCGCCACCACTCACTGCTGCTCCTGCTGCTTCGAAGGGAGGTGCGAAATGAACGCGCTCCTCGTGTTGGTGCTGGCCGCTGCGCCGGCCATGAAAGACGTCGACCCGGTGCTGGACGTCATGGACGCCGAGCTGAAGCGGGCGATGACGTTGTCGATGCCGCCGTCGGGTGAGTCGAAGCCCGAGAAGCCGTACTACGCGCGCAGCTACGTCACGGTGGAAGACGAGTTCGGCGTGTCGGCGAACTTCGGTGCGCTCTACCCACCCGGTGGAGGCCGCTCGCTCTCGGTCGACACGTCCGTTCGCGTGGGCAGCGAGACGTTCGACAACACCAACTTCTCGGGTGGCGGGTTCGACTTCGGCTTCGGCCGTGGCCGCGCGCCTGCGGAAGAAGACCTCGACGCGATTCGCCGCGCGCTGTGGCTCTCGTACGACGCGAACTACAAGTCGGCCGTCGAGGCCATCGCCCGCAAGCGCGCCTTCCTGCAGGCGAACCAGGTGAAAGACCTCATCGCCGATTGGAGCAAGACGACACCCGAGGTCGTGTTGCTGACGCGTGAGGAGCCTCCGAAGCTCGACGCCGACGCCTGGGCCAACCGCGTGAAGAGCGCGTCAGCCTCGTGCCGGGCTTCAGCGAAGGCGCACAGCTGCCAGGTGTCGTTCCGCCTGCGCCACATGTGCCAGCGCTTCCTCGCGAGCGACGGCGCGAAGCACCGCTTCTGCGAGACGAAGTACGAGCTGAAGGTGAACGCACAGGGCCAGGCCGCTGACGGCATGCCCGTGGGCTCGGAGTGGACGACGACGGCCCGCACCGCGGCCGAGCTGCCCAACGACGCCGCGCTGCTCGCCATCGTGAAGGACACGTACGGCCTGCTCGAGAAGAAGCTCGCCGCGCCCTCGGCGACCGAAGACTACGTGGGGCCGGTGCTCTTCACGGGAACGGCCGCGCCGACGTTCTTCCTCGCCACGCTCGCCGGGCCGCTCTCGTTCCCGCGCGAGAACCTGGGCCAGCGGCAGCAGGGCCGCCTCACCGAGCGCCTCGGCAAACACGTCTCGGTCAGCCAGCTCGGCGCCACCGATGACCCGACGCAGAAGACGTGGACGTCTCCTGCGGGCGTGACGTTTCCCCTCTTCGGCCACTACCCGGTCGACGACGACGGCGTGACGCCGAAGGCCATCTCGCTCGTGCAGCAGGGGGTGCTGAAGACGTTCTTCATGTCGCGCATTCCGACGAAGGCGTTCGCGACGACCAACGGCCACGCGCGTGGGAGCCAGGCGTCGACGGGCAACCTGTTCGTCACCACGTCGCAGCCGCAGAAGCTGGCCGAGCTGAAGAAGAAGCTCGTCGAGCTCGCGAAGGAGGAGGACAGCGACTTCGGCCTCATGGTGTCGGTGCTGCCGCAGAACCTGAACGACCGGCCCAATGGCTCCACCGTCACGCTGCCGAACCTGCCGCTGCTGGTGCACCGCGTGTACGCGGACGGCCGGGAGGAGCTGGTGCGCGGCTATGGCTTCAAGCCCACGTCGCAGCGCGTGCTCAAAGACATCGTCGGCATGGGTGACGACCCGTCGCTCGTGAACACCGAGCAGTTCGGCCAGAACGTGTCGGCGGTCGCGCCGTCGGTGCTGGTGAAGCTGCTCGAGCTGAACCGCGCGCGTGATGACTACGGCAAGCCGCCGGTGTTGCCGCGCCCTGCGTTGTCGGTGAAGTAGCTCACTTCGTCGCGAGCTTCGGACGCAGCGGCTGCCGAACGGGCTCCACCTGCATCAGGGGTGGGGCCGTCAGCGTCTGGGTTGGCTCCACTTTCGGGTTCGCCGCGTTCCACCGGCGACGAATCTCGGCCGCCTCGAGCGCGCTCTGTTTGCGGTAGCGCGCCTCTGCCTCGACGCGCTGCTGGTACTGAGCGTCTTCGTCCACCGCGCGCGCGGCGACGAGTGAACCAGCCAGCGCGACTGCACACGACGACGACGAGACGAACACCAACGCCAACAGGACGAATCGAAGCACGGGGCCTCCCCGGGAAAGTGCGCCCAGGCTGCAACCGTGATGCCCGCGACCAACTGATTGAATGGGCTGAAGCGAAGTCGGGGCCGAGCGCCACGAAGGGCGGCGCTGCCATGGTCGAAACGTCAGGGGGCGGGGGCCTGCAGAATCGAGCCACCCGCGCCGCCCACGAAGACGCGCCCTCGCCAGACCGTCAGGGCGGTGATGCCATTGAAGCCCTGCGACGACCTGAGCAGCTGGGGGTTCGCGACGGGAATGAAGGCGAAGTGGTCTGAGGCGACTGCGATTCCTTTCGGAGTCTCGACGAGCGCCTCGATGAAGGTCTCACGAAGGCCATCGAGCTCCACGTCGGCGGTCGAGCCATCGGCGGCGACGAGCCGAACGCGCGGGAGGTCTCCGCCGCCACGGGTCGCCAACGCCCACTGCCCATTTCGCAATGGCAGCACTGCGCGGCAGTCGTGCGCGAGCAGGCCCGGCACTTCGGTCGCCACGGGCGGGCTGCGGCTCAGGTCGAGGTCGGCCACCTTGTCTTGCGCGAGCCCACAGACGCGGGCGACCGAGCCACGACCCGACACACCCCAGGAGCCTGAGCCCCCCAGACCCCGAACCGACTCGAAGAGGTCCGTCGGCATCGGCCCGCGTACGAAGAGGTCGGTGGCGGTGGTCACCACCAGAGCACCCAACTCGCTTCGCCAGAGCTTTCGCACCTGGAGCCCACGTGGAAGCGAACTGAACCCCGACAACGCCAACGCTGCGTCGAAGAACGCGACCATCGACCCCGCGAGCACGAACAGCGAGGTGCCATCGGTGGCGGCATCGAAGCAGCCTTCATTGGGCATGGGCAGCGGCAGCATCCTCTTCGTCCACGTCGTCGAACTCCGCTCGAGCAGGCTGCAGTCAGCGGTGAGGGCGAACAACGTGCCGGAGCGCTCGACGAAGGCCACCACGGCGCTGCGGGTAATGGTCGGCGTGGGGTCGACCCACCCTCCGTCGCGACGCTCGAGAATCAGCCCGTTGAGGCCCACCGCCACCACGCTCGAGCCAGCGGCCATGGCACGCACGCCGACCGCGTCGCCTTCTTCCCGCAGGCCCCGGTCAGTGACGAGGCCCACCTTGTCGGAGGTCGCTCCGAAGAGCTCACCGTTCTTCTCGACGGCGCTGCCGAGCACGACGGGAAGCTCGCGGGGGACCTGGAGCGTCGGGTCAAGCAGCACCGCACGACGCCCCATCGCCAGCAGACCATTCGAGGTGCCGACGAGCGAGAAGGTCTCGCCCCCGTCGAACGCCCATGCCGGGCCGTTCGGAATGCGGCTGACCTGGCCAGAGCCGTTGTCGGTCGAGAGACGAAAGGAGCCATGGAGCGCGCCGAAGGCCGTGGTGAGCTGCCGCACGTCGCCTCCCATGAAGGAGAAGATGGAGTCCCAGGTGCCGAAATCGTTCAGCTCGTAGACGTCAGAGGCTGCGGACATGAAGACGCCGCCATCGAAGCCAGTGACCCCCTGGCAGTTGGCGTTCTGAAACACGCCACCCACCGTGTCCCAGCCGCTCGCCGTGCGGTGCCAGGCTTTGGCGTCGCCTGTGAGCCAGACGTCATCGCGCGAGGTCCCCCACAGCACCTGCCACTCGGTGGTGAGTGACGCCATTCCCTGAAACGAGCGCCACTGGCCGCCGCGACGTTCGGCCACGAGCCCATGCTCACCGGCGACCATCAGGTCGGCGCCATCGGCATAGACGGCGTTGAGGCTCACGCCGTGCGGGAACGGCGACTCCCAGCAGAACTCGCCGGTGCAGAAGGAGCCCGCGTCGAACGGCACGAAGGCTTCGCCGCCATCGGTGTTCGTCCCGCCATCGGAGACGCTGGCTGAACAGACGCCGCCGTCGAAGCAGTTCGTCACCCGACGCTCGAAGTCGAGACACGATGACGCCAGCAGCGCCAGCAGCAGCACGCGCTTCAAAAGGAACCTCCCACGGCAAAGCCGGAAGAGGTGGGGAAGAGCGAGACCTGCGTGCGCGGCGCGCCGACGAGGTACATCACGAGCGCGGTGACGCCGGTGCCCACCGCGAGGCCGAAGCCTGTCCACCCGAGCAGCTCATACGTCTGCCCGGCGCTCACGAGGGGCGCGAGCGCTTCTCTCGTGACGCCGGGCACGAGCATGCGGTCGAGCGTCGCCGAACGTTCGAGCGCGAGGCCGTAGAAGACACCGCCCACCACTGCGAAGGCGGCAGCCCCTACGGCGGGCAGCCACGCGAGCGCCCGTGCGCTGCCCGCAGGCGCCTTCGGCTCGAGCTGTCTGGCAATCGAAGCGGCCGCGTCATCGAGCGCCACCAGCAGCTTCTCCTGCGACTCACCGCGAACGAGCTCCTGCGCCAGCACCTTGCCGTCGACGCCAGAGAGCACGCGCAGGTTCACCTGGTACGACGACTCGAGCTTCGCGATGACGCCCGTGAGCACGCGCTCTGCGCCCAGCGCGTTCGACAGCTCGAGCATGCAGCTCGACGAATCGCACCCGAGCAGCTGCTTCTGGCGCTCGACGCCGAGGAGGGCCGCGATGTCCTGCTGGGTGATGACCGACACGCCGCGGTCGCGCAGCGCTGAGGCGAGGTGCAGCGCAAAGAACTGCGCCTTCTCGTGAGTCACTTCGACGCTGTCCCACGCGGGCGCTGCCAGCTTCGGCGCCTGTGCGAGCACGAGCGCCAGCATCAACGAAGTCATTGGCCGCGAAGCTACCACCCACTCTTCCGATGTCTTCGGCGTCGATGTTCGTAGAGTCGTCGCCGTGACTGCAGCGCTGAGCGCGACCGCGCTCGAGAAGACCTACCGCGGCTTCTTCGGTAGCCAACACCAGGCGCTGCGTGGGCTGACGCTCACCGTGCCGCGCGGCGTCTCGTTCGGCCTCATCGGCCCCAACGGCGCCGGCAAGACGACCTTCATCAAGGTGCTGCTCGGCGTGGTGCGGCCCACGGGCGGCACGGTGAGCGTGCTCGGCGGCCAGCCAGACGACCTCGCCGTGCGCGCGCGCATCGGCTACCTGCCAGAGCGCATGCACCTGCCGGGCGCGTTGCGCTCGCTCGACTTCCTGCGCTCCATCGCGACGCTGAAGTCGCTCGCGCCGAGTGATGCCGAGCTGCGAACCTCGCTCGACCGCGTCGGCCTCTCGACGGGCCACAAACGCATCGGAACCTTCAGCAAGGGCATGCGGCAACGCCTCGGCCTGGCGGCGGCGACGTTGGGCGCGCCAGACCTGCTGATTCTCGACGAGCCGACCGACGGCATCGACCCTGTCGGCCGCGTCGAGGTGCGAAAGCTGCTGCTCGAAGAGAAAGCCCGCGGCGCGACGTTACTGCTCAACTCGCACCTGCTCTCCGAGACCGAGCGGGTGTGCGACCGCATCGGCGTGCTGCACGAGGGCTCGCTGAAGCTCGAGGGCTCACTCGACGAGGTGCGCCAGGTGACGACGCGCTGGCAGGTGAAGTTCGCGAGCGGCGCAGACGAGGCGGTGCTCGAGGCCGCGGGCTTCGTGGGTGGGCGGTTCGAGGGTGACGTGCACGAGCTGAACGCCGCGCTCGACGAGGTGCGCGCGAAGGGCCTCGAGCTGATGTCGCTGGCGCCCGAGTCGAGAGACCTCGAGCAGGTGCTCACCGAGGTCATGGGCGGGAGCGCGTCGTGAGGCAGGCGCTGCGCGTCGCGGTCGACCTGTTGCTCGAGGCGCGGAGGCGCAAGTGGTTCCTCGCGCTGTTCGGCGGCATCACGCTGGTGCTGGTGGTGCTGGGCTTCTCGCTCGAGCTCGAGGTCGTCGACGGAGCGCTGGCGGGCTCGAAGCTGTTCGGCTCGCTGCTGTCCGACGAGATCGTCTCGGCCGACCGCGTGCTGGCGGGCGTGTACCTGGGCGCGGCGTACGCGGCGTTCTACGGGGGCGCGCTCTTTCTCGCGGTGGCGTGCAGCGACTTCGCACCAGAGCTGCTCGCGCCGGGCCGCATCGAGCTGCTGCTGTCGTTGCCCATCGCCCGATGGCAGCTGCTCTTCGGCACCTACTTCGGCGTGCTGGTCATCACGGCGCTCGGGGTGGTGTACGGCGCGGCGGGGCTCAGCGTTCTGCTCGGCGTGAAGACAGGGCTGTGGAGCGTCACGCTGCTCCTCGGCAGTCTCGTTGGGCTCTCGGGCTTCGCGGCCATCTACGCGGTGATGGTGTGCGTCACGTTCTTCGTGCGCAGCGCGGCCGTGAGCGGAGCGGCCGGCATCGCGACGCTCGTGCTCGGCGTGCTGGCCAGCTACCGCGAGTCGCTGATGACGCTCATGGAGCCGGGCGTTGGGAGGACGCTGTTCTCGTGGGTGATGTTGCCGCTGCCGCGGCTGGGAACGCTGGCCACCATCTCGGCCCGCATCGCGGCGGAGCAGGCGCTCGAGCCCGAGGTCGTCACGCGACTGTTGTTGGGCACGGGCGTGTTCACGGTCGCGCTGCTCGCGGTGGCGGCGTGGCGGTTCGAGCGCATGGACCTGTAGCCCTCGCGCTGCACCAGCATGGCCTGTGGAAGCGAGAGACCAACAGAGGGCGCTCCGAAGCT
>JBEOKA010000510.1:0-39496 GCA_040275325.1 Myxococcaceae bacterium
TCGGCATCGAGCCGCCCGAGCTCTTCGACACCGATCACCTCATGTTGACGCGCACGACGAACGCGATGGTGCACGGCAGCTTCGCGTTGCCGAAGAGCACCCTGTCGTACGCCGTGAGCGTCGGCAACGACGAGCGCATCGACAAGGCGTTCCCGATCGGCGCCGATCTGCGACTCGACTACTCGGGGCTGTTGTTGGTCGGCACCTCGTTCTACTGGTCGGGCGGGCCAAGCCAGAGCGCGCAGTCGGTCGGCGATGGGGCTCCGTCTGGTGGCGTGGCGACGTGGATGAAGCAGGACGAGTACTTCGTCACGGGCGCGTACGCCCAGCTGACGTGGCAGCGACTGCTGCTGCAGGCCGAGTACTGGTACGCGGGCCACAACGCGCAGCGAGATCCGACCGCGGTCGCGCAGCTCGAGGGCGCCAAGCTGGCGCCGTGGCAACAGCAGCGCTACTTCGTCGACGGAGACCCGGCCAAAGGCACGACCGACCCGAACGCGCGCTACGCGGTGCAGACGTTCTACGCGCGCGGTGGCTACCAGCTCGCGCTCGGAGACACGGCCACGCTCACGCCGTACCTGCAGTTCGACTGGTACCAGAACCCCGAAGCGATTCGGGCCAAGTCCTTTGGCGGCGACAACGAGGCCGGGCGCGGTGATGGCGGCTCGTTCTTGAAGTTGACGGCGGGCGGCGTGTTCAGGCCGGTGCCTCAGGTCGCGCTCAAGGTCGACTACAGCACCCACGTCTACAACGTCAGTCGGCAGGTCGCGCTCGAGCACGAGCTGCGGGCCTCATTCTCGTACCTCTGGGAGGTGACGCCATGAAACGCTCCATCACGTCGAAGGCCGTGACGGTGGTCGCGGCGCTCGTACTGGCGCTCGCTCCAGATCAGGCGAGCTCGCAGCAGGCCGACAGCAACCAGCTCGTCGTGGTGCTGCATGCCCGCAACCCCACTCGCCGCATGACGGCCGAGCAGCTCAAGAACCTGATGCTGGGCAACGTGGCCTTCTGGCACGGCGTGGTGCCGGTGAAGGTGTTCGTTCGCCCGCCCAACTCGCCTGCGGCGCAGGTGCTCTTCGACAAGGTCATCGAGATGCCGGCCTCGCGCTTCAACGAGCATTGGACTGCCAAACAGCTCGCTGGCCAGGGCATCGCGCCGACCGTGCTGGCCACTCCCGAGCAGGTCGCGGCCGAGGTCGCGAAGGTGCCGGGCGCGGTGGGTGTGATCCTTCAAAGTGAAGCGTGGAACGCCCAGCTCACTGGCGTGAACCTCATTCCCCTCAACTGAAGTCGCGCCAGGAGTTCGGTCATGAAGGTTGGAGTCAGCCTACGCACGAAGCTGATGGTGATGCTGGTCGCGGCCTGCGCCATGGTGCTGGGCATCGCGTGTGCGGCCTTCGTCGTCTACGACCGCAGCTCGAGCCTGCAGACCAAGCAGCGCACGATGTCGGTGCTCACCGACGCGATCGCCGGAAGCCTGGCGGGCGCGGTGGCGTTCGGAGACGGCCAGGCCGCGCGCTACGTGCTCGAGAAGCTCGCCGCCGAAGAGACGGCGATCGCCGCGGCGGTGTACGCGCAGGACGGGGCCCGGCTGTCGAGCTGGGAGCGCTCGGCGGGTGAACAGCTGCCTGCCACGCTCGGGGCGTCGGGGCCCGGGGGAGCGGTGGGCAACACGCTGGTGCTCGACCGCGCCATCGCGTCGGAGGGCACTCAGGTGGGCACCATGCGGCTGGTGGTGTCGACGCGCGATCTCGACGAGCGCACCCGTCGGTTCCTCTTCATCGCCGCCATCATCTTCGCGGCCTGCACGCTGCTCGCGGGGTTGGCGTCGCTGCGGCTGCATCGGGTCATCACCGGGCCCGTGAGCGAGCTCGCGAGCACCGCCGCGCGCGTGCAGGCCACGAAAGACTACTCGCTGCGTGCGACCTCGGTGAGCGACGACGAGATCGGCGTGTTGACGCACGCCTTCAACGACATGCTCGCGTCGGTCGCGGCGCGTGATGCCGAGCTCGAGCACCATCGGCAGAACCTGTCGAAGCTGGTCGACGAGCGCACCACCGAGCTGCGCAAACGAACGGCCGAGATGCGTCTCGTCTTCGACACCGTCGACCAGGGCTTCGTCACCATCGACCGCGACGGCCGCATGGCGCAGGAGCGCTCGGCGCGCTTCGACGACTGGTTCGGTGTGCCCGGCGCCGACGACTCGTTTCAGAAGCACCTGGGCCGCGCCTGCCCCGACTTCCCCGTTCGGTTCGACATGGGCTGGAGTCAGGTCATCGACGGCTTCATGCCGCTCGAGGTCACGCTCAGCCAGCTGCCCTCACGCCTCGTGGTGGGCTCACGGATTCTGCAGCTCTCGTTCACGCCGATGCTCGAAGGCGAGGTCGTTCAGGGAGCGCTGGTGGGCGTCACCGACATCACCCGCGTCGTCGAGGCCGAGGCGAGGCAGACGGCAGAGCGTGAAGTCGTCGCGGCGGTCACGCGCATCATCGCCGACCGCACCAGCTTCACCGACTTCGTCGATGAGACGGGCCGTCTGGTCGACGAGCTCTCGAGCCCCTCGCTGGTGACGGTGCAACGGGCGCTGCACACCATCAAGGGCACGGCGGCGTTGTTCGGGGTCGAGACGGTCGCCAGTCAGTGCCACGAACTCGAAGACGAGCTCGAGACGGGCGAGCGCCCGGAAGATCTGCAGGCGCGGGTGCGCACGGTCTGGCAGGCGTTCACCGAACGGGTCAAACCCTTCCTCGGAGAGGACTTGGGGCGGCTCACGGTCAGCCGCGGTGACGTGCAGGCGATCGCAGCGCGCCTCGAGCAGGGCGGCAACCTCGCGCTCGCCGCCGAGCTGCAGCGTTGGCTGCTCGAGCCCGTGGGGCCGCGGCTCGAGCTGTTGGCGCAGCGGGGGCAGGTGCTGGCGCAGCGCATCGGGCGCGGCCACGTTCAGTTCGAGGTCGACGATGGCGACGTACGCATCGAGCCGGGCTCGGCTTCTCGCCTCTGGCCAGTGCTGGTGCACCTCGTTCGAAACGCGCTCGACCACGGCATCGAGCCGTTCGAGGAACGCGAGCAACGCCAGAAGAGCGGCCACGCGCGGCTCACGTTCTCGGCCCGGGAGACGAACGGCCGGCTGGTGCTCGAGTTCAAGGACGATGGGCGAGGCATCGACTGGCAGCGCGTCGCAGCGAAGGCCAACCTGATCGGCGCCAGCCACGCGCAGTTGCTCGACGCGCTGTTCTCTGACGGCTTCTCGACGAAGGACGCGGCCACCGAGACGAGCGGGCGAGGCGTTGGCCTGTCAGCGGTGGTCGAGACCGTGCGCGCACTCGGCGGCGACGTCGACCTCGAGTCCGAGATGGGCAAGGGCACCACCTTCAGGCTCAACCTTCCCCTGGGCTCGCAGACGGTCCTTCAGAAGGCGGCCTGATCACGGCGCTCGTTGCCAGCCCTGATCCTTCGCGAGGTCAGAGACGAGCTGATCGACGACGGGCCCGATGAGGTCGAGCACGGGAGCCCCCGAGGCACCTGCTCGGTACTCACCCTCGAGCGCGCGGCCCGGGTACGTCGAGCGAATGAGCGAGGCGTCGAGGTTGTCGCCCTTGCCGCCCTTCAACGTCAACGACAGCTCGAGGCCGACGGCCTTCTTCGTGGAGAGGGCCTTCGTCGCGGCGGCGTCGGTCTCTCCACCGGGGGCCAGTTCGAGGGGCGCCCACGCGGCGAGTGAGCGTTCGAGCGCAGCGCGAGCCGACTCCTTCGCGGTGGGGGTGTTGGTCGTGTCGACGACGGTGGCGAGCGAGACGTACGAGCGCTTCGGCGCGGCCTTCTTCGGCGCTGGCTTCTTCTTCGGCCCGGCGAACGCGACCGCCGCCAACAGCACGGCCACGAGGGCCCACTTCACGCCTTCAGCTCCGTCAGCACCTCAGCCAACGAGCGCGTCATTCTGGCGCCACGTGACGCGGGGAACTTCGCGAGCCCTTCGGCCCGCAGCTTCGGTGCGAACTCCTTTTCGTAGCGCTGGAACACCTGCATCGAGGGGAAGCGGTAGCGCGCCTCGAAGCGCAGCGGGTTCGCTTCGGTGGGCTCGACACGAACGATGGCCGCCTGGCTCGCGCCGCCCTGCAGCACCTCGGCGAGGTGGCCGTCCTGCAGCCACCGCACCCATTCGCTGGCGACCTCGAGGGAATCGAAGTCGGCCGTCACCGTGTACGCGATGGTCATGATGGTTTCGTACCACGGAGCTCCGTCGATAGAGTGCGCGCCCATGCGAACCGCCCTGCTCACTGCGCTGTGCTCCACCGTGGTCCTGGCCGCTCCCACGAAGCCGGTCGTCGCACTGCTGCCGCCCGCTGCGCCTGACGACGATCTGCGGGGCTTCGGCATGATGCTCGAGGCGCGCGCGTCTGAGCTCATCGAGCAGTCGGGCAAGTTCTCGGAGCTGCACGTCAAGCAGGTGCTCGCGATGGCCGACGCCGAGGGCCTGCTCCCGAACGAGCTGTCTGACGCGAAGAACGCCACCGCCGCGCGCAACTTCCTCGGCGCCGATCGGGTCGTCACCCTCACGCTCGCGAGCGACGCGAAGGGCATGACGCTCACGGGCGCCATCGTCGACGCGAAGAAGACGACGCCGTTCACCGCGAAGCTGCCCGTCACCTGGCCCGAGGCGCTGACCCAGGGCAGCGAGGCCGTCGCGAAGGCGGTGCTGGCGACCGAGAAGGCGAGCCTGCCGAAGAAGCCGTCGGCGCAGCCCGAGTCGAAGTCTCCCGAGGCGCTGCGCTTCCTGGCGCAGTGCTACGCGATCGTCATTCGGCAGCCGCTGGGCATCGACAACCCGGCCGTGCTGAACGGCGAAGAGCTCGATGGCGCGTCGGCGCTCTGTGAGAAGGCGCTCACGAACGACCCCTCGCTCAAGTTCGCCTCGGCGGTGCTCTCGCTCTCGCGCGCCATCACCGGAGACGCCGCCGGCGCCACGAAGGCCCTCACCGGCCTCACGGCGACCGACGACATGGTCGAGCCCTACACCCTCGCCCGCTTCTGGATGGTGACGCGCTTTCAGTCGAACGAAGACGGCCTGGCCAGCCTCAGGGACGTGCTCAAGAAGCACCCCGGCGAGCTCATCGCGCTCAGCTACCTCGCCGACACGCAGGGCCTCTTGAACGATCACGCCGCCTCGCAGGCCTCGTGGAACGACTACCTCGCGCAGGTGCCGGCCTCGCCCTTCGCCTACGGCAAGCAGAGCCGGGCGCTCGCGCGACAGAACAAACACGACGACGCCATTGCGGCTGCGAAGAAGGGCCTCGAGCTGGCTCCGACGAGCCGCTCCGCGCGACTGGAGCTCGGCAGCCGGTACATCGACGCGAACAAGCTCGACGACGCCATCGCCACGCTCTCGGAGCTGAAGGACGCGAAGGGCGAAGCGGTGCTGCGGCTGGGCTTCGCGCACTGGCTCAAGGGCAACGTCGACGCCGCCGCGCCGCTCTTCCAGAAGGCGCTCGACACCGCCACCTCGCCCGCCGAGTGGAGAACCCGTGGCCGCGCGAACTACAACCTCGCGCTGGTCGCGGCGAAGAAGGGCAAGGCCGACGCCGCGAAGGCCGCGCTCATCGCCTCGATGCAGACCGGCTACAAGGTTCGCTCGGTCGACCCGTCGCTCGAGAAGATCGCCAAAGAGGTCGAGCGCGCCGAGTTCCAGAAGGCAGCTCCGGCCGACGCTGGCAGCGGCGCGAAGCTCACCCTCATGCCGAAGGAGTCGAGCCTGCTGCCGTTCGACCCCGCCGGCGACCCCGACCTGACGCGCAAGAAGGACGCAGCGCCGCAGGGCTTCGTCATCTACAAGTTCTGAACATGCCGTTGCCCGCGCCCTTCACCGCCACCCTCGCAGCCGATTTTCCTTCCGACTTCTCGACAGCCGAGCCCGCCGAGCTGGCCACCTACGGGAAGGACTGGACGAAGGTCTTCACGCCAAACGCGTCGCTGTTGGTGCGGCCGCGCACGACCGACGAGGTCTCGCGGTTCCTGAAGCTCGCGTACGCGAACGGCGTCGCGGTGGTGCCGAGCGGTGGCAGAACCGGGCTGGCGGGCGGAGCGATGGCGACGAACGGCGAGGTGGTGCTCTCGCTCGAGCGCATGCGCACGCTCCACCCCGTCGACACGCTGGCGATGACCGTGCGTGTGCAGGCCGGCGCGATCACCGAAGCCGTTCACCAGCACTGCGCCAGCGAAGGCCTCTTCTGGCCCGTCGACTTCGCGTCGAAGGGTTCGAGTCAGGTCGGCGGCAACATCGCCACCAACGCGGGCGGCGTGCGCGTCATTCGCTACGGCCTGACGCGCAACTGGGTGCTCGGGCTGCAGGTGGTGACGCCGACGGGTGAGGTGCTCGAGCTCAACGGCGCGCTCGAGAAGAACAACACCGGCGTCGATCTGCGGCAGCTCTTCATCGGAAGCGAGGGCATTCTCGGCGTCATCACCGAGGCGACGCTCAAGCTCACGCGCCTGCCAGAGAAGGTCGACGTCTTCCTCTTCTCGGTGCCCGATCTGCAGGGCGTGCTCGCGCTGTTCGAAGAAGCGCGCAAGGGCCCGTTCACGGTGATGGCGTACGAGTTCTTCACCGACAAGTGCAGTCGGCGGCTCGAGGCGCACCGCAAGATCCGCCCGCCGTTCGAGGCGCCGTCGACGCACTCGGTGCTGCTCGAGGTCGAGGCCGCGAAGCCGGGCGCGCTCGATGGGTGGCTCGCGTCGTTGTTCGAGCGAGGGCTGGTGACCGATGGAACGCTCGCGGCCGACTCCGATCAGGCGAAGTTCCTCTGGAGCCTGCGCGAGGGCATCTCGGAGTCACTCTCGGCGACCGGCCTGCCGCACAAGAACGACATCTCGCTGCCGATCTCGGGCCTGAAGCGCTTCTGCGACGAGCTCGAGGCGCTGCTCGCGCAGAAATACCCCGGCTGGGAGCTGTGCCTGTTCGGCCACATCGGCGACGGCAACCTGCACGTGAACATCATGAAGCCCGACGCGATGGAGAAGGCCGAGTTTCTCGCGCGCACGCACGCGTGTGACGAAGACGTGTTCACGCTGGTCAAGGCGCACCGGGGATCGATCAGCGCCGAGCACGGCATCGGCCTGTTGAAGAAGGACTTCCTCGGCTACTCGCGCACGCCCACTGAGCTCGCGCTGATGAAAGCGCTCAAGCGCTCGTTCGACCCCAAAGGGTTGCTCAACCCCGGCAAGGTGCTTCAGGGGTAGGTGAAGGTGATGATCGGCCGGCCAGCACCAGCGGCGCCACCGTTGTTCCAGTCGGGGTCGCTCGGCCTGAACACGCCGCACAGGCCCATCGTGGTGGTGCCCTTGCGAACCTCGACCTGAAACGGCACCCACTGAATCGGGCTGCAGTGCGCGTAGTGATCGACGCGCACGGCGTACGTCCCCGGGTTCGGCCTGCCGCCGTCGGTCGGGTAGATGATGTTCTCGATGAGCACGAGATCCATCGAGCAGCCCGCCTGCGAGTCGAGATCGAGTGAGCCCATCGCGCAGGTCGCGTTCCTGTCGCCGTACCAGAGCTCGCAGGAGCCGCCGTCGAGCATCGGCTCGTCGAGGTGCAGATCGAGATCTTCGGTCGAGTCCCAGCGCAGCGTGACCTGCAGATCGGCCGCGGCGCCGTTCAGCACGCACTCGTTGCCCGAGCAGAAGAAGCCCTGAGGGCACTCCATGGTGCAGGGCGTGAGCCCGCCGTCACGCGGGCCGGGACACGAGGGGCCGCCGTCGGGGAACGAGACGCCAGCGTCGGTCGGACTGCCGGCGTCGAACACGATGCCGCCGTCGGGGCCCGCCACGAAGCAGGTCTGGTTTGCCAGGTTGCAAAACCGGCTCGCGCAGTCTTCGTGACGAAGACAGCCGACACACCGGCTGCCGACGGTGTCGCAGATCGGCGTCGCGCCACCGCAACCACCACCATCGGCCACGCACGCCTCGCATTTGCCGAGCCCGCCCTGAAACGAGATGTCGCAGACGGGCGAATCGCCGAAACAGCCCGAGGCCAGGGTGCAGCGAACGCAGCGACGATTCGCTTCGTCGCAGACCGGCGTCGCGAGCCTGCACGTGCCGCAGACCGAAGTCGGCCCTGCGTCGACCTCGGCGCCTGCGTCTTCCACTGCTCCCGCGTCGCGAATGATGGCGCCCGCGTCGCCGCGCCCAGCGTCACGTGCTGCCTCGACGCAGATGAACTGAACGGGATCGCAGACGGAGCCGGCTGCACACGACGTCGCCGTGCACCGCGCCGTGTTGCCGCAGCCCGAGAGCACGAGCAGCGAGAGGCAGACGAAGGTCTTCTTCACTCCACGACCTCGCCACACGCAGCGTCGAACACGAAGTTCTCGAGCGGCAGCCACGCCGCCTCCAACGGCCGCGCGGCCTCGAGGACCGCGAGCGCGTCGAGCACGGCCACGGAAGAGCCCCTGCTGCGCTTCGCCCGTCCCGTGATGACCCACCACCAGGCTTCGACTCGCGACGACGGCCCGCGACCACCGAGCAGCTCGAGCCCGACCCACGCCCGACGAACGTGCTCCGGCGCAGCTCCGGTCGGCGTTCGGGAGATGCGCAGTCGTTTCGGCACCGGGCCACTCTGCTCCAGGTCGGCCCCTCACGTCAGCCACTCAGGCGGCCTTGCTGCCCTCGACGAGCGCGCGAATGCCATCGACCGCCGACTCGAGCGCGCTCGACTGCGCCTCGAGATCGTTCACCGCCGTGGCCACCGTCGTCGCCGCGTCACCGTTCTTCTGGGTCACCAGATCCATCTCGCCCACCGCACCGCCCACGTCGTCGATGCCCTTCGACTGCTCGGATGACGCGCTCGAGATGCCGCGCATCAGCCGCGCCACCGTTTCGACCGAGCGCGCGACCGCCTTGAACTGAGCGTTCGTCTCTTCGACGAGCGCGGTGCCCGTCTTGATTCGTTGGCTCGAGTCGTCGAGCAGCGTGGTGACGTCTTTCGCTGCGCTGCCGGTGCGCACCGAGAGCGCGCGCACTTCGTTGGCGACGACCGCGAAGCCTGCGCCGGCCGCTCCAGCCCGGGCAGCTTCTACTGCGGCGTTCAAGGCAAGCAGGTTCGTCTGAAAGGCGATGTCGTCGATGGTGCGGGTGATGCTGGCGATCGACGCGCCGGTGGTGGCGAGCTCGCGCATCGTCGAGACCAACTGCGTCATCGTCGCCTCGGCGCCGGTCGCTTTCGCCGCCACTTCATCCACCAGCGTTCGAGCCTGCTGCGCGCTGCCCGCGTTCTGGTGCGTCATGGCGGTGAGCTGCGTCATCGCGCTCGAGGTGCGCGAGATGGCGCCGACCTGTGACGAATACCCCTGGGCCAGCGAGCGCGAAGAGCCCGCGAGGGCGACGGTCGCGTCGGCCACGGCATGTGTGCCATCTGCGAGCGAGACGACAGCGGCGCCGAGGCTGCGTGAGATGCGCCGCGCCGCGAGGGTGCCAGCGACGACGACGAGCAGCACGCCGATGGCCCCGGCTCCGACGACGAAGACCCGAATGGCCCACAGGCGCTCGACGAAGGCGCGATCTTCACGGTGGCTCTCTTCGTTGCGCAGCTCGAGCACCGCGCCGATCGCCCGCCGCAGCTCGACGGCGTTGCTCCTCGCCTGAATCAAGCGCTCGACCTCGGACCAGGCGCGCGCCTCGTCAGCGCTGCGCAGCAGGGGCCGGCACTCGGCGGCCGCGTGATCGATCGCCCGCCAACCAGCCTCCGCGTCCTCCGACACCATCCACGTGGCGTCGCGCAGCCGCCAGAGCGCCTCGAGCGCAGGCAGTGTCTGCGTCAGCGTTCGTTCGTGCACGTCGGTGCCGAACGTCATGCCGATCACGCCGACGCCAGTGCCGACGACGAGCATGCCCGCGACGACGATCGCGGAGCCGCTCAACTTCGTCTGCAACGTCAAGCGCATGCCGACTCCCCGTTCTCATTTCTAACGGGGAGCGGTGTTCATGCCGCACGCGGCCGCGCGTCACAGGCCTGACGATCAGCTCAGCGCGCGCGCCTTGATCGTCGTCGTGAGTTTGAGCAGCGCTTCGGTCACCTGCCCCGTGACGCCGTTGTCGAGATCCATCACGAGGTAGCCGATGTCGGGGTTCGTCGAGAGCAGCTGCGCGTGAATGTTCGCGTTGGAGTCGCCGATGAGCCGGTTCACGTCGCGCAGCACGCCCGGCACGTTCTGGTGCACGTGAATGAGGCGGAAGGTGCCGTTCGAGGGCGCGAGCTCGACGTGGGGGAAGTTCACCGAGCCGGCCGAGGCGCCGAGCTCGACGTACTTCACGAGGCTGGTGGCGACCTCGCGGCCGATGGCCTCCTGCGCTTCGAGGGTCGAGCCGCCGACGTGCGGCGTGAGGATGACGTTGGGCACGTGCTGCAGCGGCGTCACGAAGCCCTTCGCCTCGTTGCCTTCGGGCTCATCGGGGTACACGTCGACGGCCGCGCCACCCAGGTGGCCCTTCTTGATCAGCTCGGCCAGCGCCTCGAGATCGACGACGGTGCCGCGGCTGGCGTTGATCAGGCACGCGTCTTTCTTCATCAGCTCGAGCTGGGCGCGGCCGATCAGCCCCTTCGTCTGCGGCGTCTCGGGCACGTGCAGCGTGACGAAGTCGGCGACCTTGAGCAGCTCGTCGAGCGTCTTGCACGGTGCGTTGTTCGATAGCGGCAGCTTGGTGGCGACGTCGAAGTAGACGACGCGCATGCCGAAGAACTCCGAGAGCACGCCGACCTGGCTGCCGATGTGGCCGTAGCCGACGATGCCCAGCGTCTTGCCGCGCACCTCACGGGAACCGGTCGCGAGCTTCTTCCAGATGCCCTGGTGCATCTCCATGCTGCGATCGCCGAGCTGCCGTGAGAGCGCGACGATCTCGGACAGCACGAGCTCGGCGACGCTGCGGGTGTTCGAGAACGGCGCGTTGAACACGCACACGCCGCGCCTCATCGCGTCGGCGAGCGCGATCTGGTTGGTGCCGATGCAGAAGGCGCCGATGGCCATCAGATCCTTCGCCTGCGGCGAGTCGAGCACCTTCTTCGTCACGTTCGTCTTCGAGCGAATGCCCAGCAGATTGACGCCAGCGAGCTCTTTGATCAGCTCGTCCTCCTTCAGCGCCGAGTTGATGCGGCGAACGGTGAAGCCCGCCTCTTTCAGCTGGGCTTCGGCGACGTCATGAATCTTCTCGAGCAGCAGCACGGTAGGAGCCATGACGCCCGTGATACTGCGACGCGTCACGGAGTCAACGAGCGTCGGCCGGCAGAACCGTCAGTTCATCAGCTCGGGCACTCGCCGCGTGGCGGCCTCGCGCGCGTCGAACAGCTCGATGCCCTGCCGCGTGAGAATGAAGCGCACCAGCCCCTCGCCGCGCTCGGTGTCGAGCGTCGCTTCGAAGACGGGGCCGCCCACCGTGCCGACGAGCGCCTCCTGCTTCAGGTTCTTCACCTGCCCGTGCGCGAACTCGTGATCGACGTGACCCAGGCCCACGCCCGTCTTGTAGAGCTCGAGGGCAACCCGGTGCAGCGCCAGCGCCAACCCCTGCTCGAGGGGAAAGGTCGACGTGAGCACGCTCACCAGCACCCAGTACGGAACGTCGTGCTCTTGCTGCGCCATCGCTGACGTCAGCTAGCGGCGCCCGGGGTGTGATGCAAGCCGACACTGCGGCCTTCCCACGCGAATTCGCTCAAGAAATCGGGTGGACTTTCGACCTCGAAATGCGCAGAACAACGCGCATTCGTGGCGGCCCGTCGTCCCAATCGCCGCCTGTCGCTCAAGGAGCCTTTCATCGTGAAAGCCCCCACCGTTCTTTCGCGGCTGGTCGTGTTGTCGATGCTCGCCGCCACCGCCGCGTTCGCCCAGGAGAAGGGCAACTTCCCTGGCGATCGGTTTCGCATGTCGCTGTCTCGCTCCGGTCTGATCGACGTCGAGTGGGGCAGCCCTGCGCCGCACCTCAACTGGGACGCGGGCCTGTTCCTCAACTACTCGGCCAACAACCTGGTGCTGTACCGCATCAGCGACAACCAGCGCATCGGGCCGCTCATCGGCTCGCGTCTCGGCGGTTCGCTCTTCGGCACCATCGGCCTGTTCGGTTGGCTCGAGGCGGGGCTCGAGTTGCCCGTGGTGCTCACCCAGTCGCGCGACACCACGCTCATGGGCGGCTCGGTGACGAACCTGTCGGCGCTGCAGGGCGGCCTCGGCGATCTGCGGCTGCAGCCCAAGCTGCGCTTCTTCAGCCAGGAGGACGTGGGCTTCGACCTCGCCGTCATGCCCACCCTCACCTTCCCCACCGGCGGCCAGACGAACTACCGCGGTGAGCCGACCGTCACCTTCCAGCCCGAGCTGATCGCCTCGCGCGCCTGGGGCCAGCTGCGCACGGCCGTCAACGTGGGCGGCGTGGTGCGTGGCCGCGTCTCGTTCATCGACGACATCGTCGGCAGCGACGTCACGGCGCGCCTCGGCGTCGGCTACCGCTTTCAGGACGACAAGGGCAACGGTCTGCCGCTCGAGATCGACGGCTCGCTCTTCATGTGGAGCGGCGTCACCGCCGACATCTACACGCCCTCCCAGCGCGGCATGGAGCTGCGCGCCATGGCGGCCTACACCTTCGCCGAGCGCGTGCAGGTATTCCTCGGCGGCGGCGTCGGCCTGCTCTCGGGCTGGTCGACCCCCGACGCGCGCGTCTTCGCCGGCGTTCGCTACGGCCAGTGGGACGATCACAAGGGCCCGAAAGACACCGACAAGGACGGCATCATCGACGAGCAGGACAAGTGCCTCGAGGTCGTTGGCATCGTCGAGAACCAGGGCTGCCCCGATCGTGACGCCGACAACGACGGCTTCGTCGATCGCCTCGACAAGTGCGTGAACGAGAAGGGCATCAAAGAGCTCGCCGGCTGCCCCGATCGCGACACCGATGAAGATGGCTTCGTCGACCGCAAGGACAAGTGCCCGAAGGTGAAGGGCGTGAAGGAGCTCGAGGGCTGCCCTGACGCCGATGGCGACGGCGACGGCCTGGTCGATCGCCTCGACAAGTGCCCCACCGAGAAGGAAGACGCCGACGCCTTCAAGGATGATGACGGCTGCCCCGACCCCGACAACGACGACGACGGCGTCACCGACGGCAGCGACAAGTGCCCCATGGAGAAGGGCGTCGTCGAGAACCGCGGCTGCCCCGACAAGGACGAAGACCAGGACACGGTCGTCGACCGGCTCGACAACTGCCCCGCTGAGAAGGGCGACCCGAAGTTCCAGGGCTGCAAGTCGAAGCAGTTCGTCGTCATCACGAAAGAGAAGCTCGAGATCCTCGCGCCGGTGTTCTTCAAGGTGGGCAGCGACATCATCGACGCGCGCAGCTTCGCGATGCTCGACAACGTGGCGCAGGTGCTCAACGGCCACCCCGAGGTCGAGAAGGTTCGCGTCGAGGGCCACACCGACAACCAGGGCGACCCGAAGAAGAACCTCGATCTGTCGCAGCGCCGCGCCAACAGCGTGAAGAAGTACCTCGTCGAGAAGGGCAAGGTGGCCGACGCCCGCCTGACCGCGACGGGGTTCGGTGACACCAAACCCATCGAAGACAACAAGACGCCCGCGGGCCGCGAGAAGAACCGCCGCGTCGTCTTCAGCATCGCCGGGAACGAGTGAGAGGAATGCACGCCATGACGAACGACTTTGCGCGAACCCCCTCAGCCCTGAAGCCGCTGCTGTTCGCGGCCCTGGCGCTGCTCCCTGCCGTGGCGCTCGCCCAGCCCACCGCGCAGTGCAACCTCGTGGGCGCCTCGTCGGTCGTACGCGGCCAGGCGTTCACCGTCGACGTCGAGGTGACGAACGGTGGCACCGCCGCCGGCTTCGCGCCCGCCGTCGAGGTCTTCCTGCCCTCGGCCGTCACCTTCACCTCGGCTACCGCGTTCGGCCAGACGCTGACGCCGCTCGTCAACACCACGACGTCGCCCTACGTGAACCCGCTCACGGGTGAGACGGTTCAGGGCCCCGCTGGGTCGCGCTACCTCGTGCTGCGCCTGCCGCTCAACCAGATCGCCCAGGGCGCGCCCGCCCGCAGCGTGACGCTCAACCTCAACACGGCGTCGTCGGCCACGCTCGACACCGCGGTCTCGGTCGGCGCCAGCTGCCTCTTCGCCTACGGCGCGACCCCGCTCAACGACCCCACGACCGACGCGCCCGTGCGCAGCGACGCGATTCTGAACGCGAACGATCAGACGACGCGGTCGATCACGCCCGTCGGAGCCCTCGTCACCGGCCGCTTCGAGCGCGTCTCGCCCGCCGGCGTCATCACCGACGCCGTCACCGGCCCGCGCACGCTCGTCGAGGCCGTCTACGACCTCGACGCGATGGTGGGCACCACCATCAGCACCGCCACCGCGACCATCACCCTGCCCGACGCCTTTCAGCTCGTCTCGGCCACCGCGACGGGCGGCGGCGTCGTCACCAGCGTGCCCGCTGCGCCCGCGTCTGCGCCCGGCGGCACCGTCTCGGTCGCCTTCGCCAGCATCGCGGGCGCGGCGGGCGTCGATCGCACCGTTCGCGTGCGCGGCTTCATCTCGCAGAACCGCACTGGCGGCACGGCCGTCATCAACCCGACGACCTTGACGCCCATCACCATCGCGCCGCAGCTCAGCCTCACCGCGGCCGCGCTGCCCTCGCCCGTCACCGGCCAGGCCGCGCTGCGCGGTCACGCCGTGCTCGTGCGCGAGACCGTCGACAACGCGACGCCTTCGCCCGGCGCCACGCTCACCTTCACCCAGGTCGTCGAGCAGTCGGACTTCTTCGGCACCAGCTCGAACGAGCTCACCACGACGCTCCCCGCCGGCCTCACCTACGTCGCCGCGTCGTCTGCGCCGCTCACGCCCGTCGCCGCAGGCAGCACGCTCACGTTCAGCGTCGGCGCCATCGCGCAGGTCGTCACGGGCGACACCACGCCCGCCACCCGCACCAACACCTTCCAGGCGACGGTCGAGCAGAGCTACCCCAGCGCCGGGCCTGTCTTCGGTGGTGATCGTCTGCCCACCGTGCACTCCCTCGTCTCGCAGACCGTGGGTGGCGGCAGCCGCACCCAGACCGAGGCGATCAGCGGCACCGACGCCACTCCGGTCATCGCGCAGGCCACCCTCGCCACCACCACGATCATCGCCGGCACGCCCACCACGACGGTGAAGGCGGGAGACGTCGTCACCTTCCGCGTCACCTCGGTGCTCACCTCGGGCGATCACGACGGCGAGAGCTGGAGCCTCGTGCTCCCCGCGCCCGTGTTCGACGCGAGCGCGCTCTCGGGTGCCACCTTCGGCGGCGCGGTCGTTCGTTACGGCCCCGGCGCGACGGCCGGCCTGCCCACCAACGTGACGGTGACGGCGAACGCCGCGACCAACACCATCACCCTCGCCTTCCCCCGCATCTCTGGAGGCACGCCGCCCACCACCGTCGAGGTCGATCTCGACGTGACGGCGACCGCCAACCCCATCGACGACGGCTTCGTGGTCGTCACGCCCGTCGCCTCGACGCACACGGGCACGGCGCAGACGTACACGCGCACGGCGAACCCGGCGCTGACGGTGCAGGCCCCCAGCGTGCGCGCGCTCGCCTCGGCCTTCGCCTCGAGCACCACCGACGCCGTCTTCACGCCGGCCGCCACCGTCACGCTGCCCAGCCCGCTGACCTCGGCCAACCTCGGCACCATCGCCAACTCGAACGTCGCGGCCGTTCACGCCCAGGACACGGTCGACGTGCGCGTGCTGGTCGAGAACCGCGGCTCCCTCGCCGCCCAGAACGTGCGCGTGAAGCTGGCCCTGCCTGCCGGCCTCACCGGCGCGCTCGTCTCGGCGTCGGACGGCACGGGCGCGGCGACGCCCACCAGCGGCGACCTGTTCGGCGCCGGCCTCGACTTCACCGACCCCGTCGCGGCGACCAGCCCGAGCAGCGGCCTCAACCTTCGCGTCGTCGTCGCCCGCCTCACCGTCGCGACCGGCCTCGCGCCCCGCTTCGATCTCGTTTCCACTGGGCAGATCGAGCGCTTCGCCTCGGCCGCCAGCGGCCCCAACTACGTCGGCAGCCCCGCGGGCGAAGGCGTGACCATCACCACGCGCGCTGCGAGCGCCGGGGTCGTGCTCACCGTGCCCGACACCGCCGCCACCATCGGCGAGACGTTCACCTACGTCGTCAGCGGCGTGGTGCCGAACGGCGCGACGGTGGCCTCGCTGCCCGTCACCCTGTCGCTCCCCAGCCAGCTCGCCTACGTCTCGGCCTCGAACCTCACGGCGGCCGCGGGAATCACCTGTGGCGGCGGCGCCTGCACGCTGCCCGTGCCCGTCGTCTCGAACGAGGGCCGTGACGTCACCTTCACGTTCACCAACGTGGCCAACGCCGACACCGACATCGGCACGGCCGAGACGCTCGCCTTCAACGCGAACGTGGTGGTGAACAACGTGGCGTCGGCCACGGGCGGCACCACGAACATCAACATCAGCACCGCGTTCGCTGGAGCCACCAGCACCACCGACGCCGGCTCGCGCGTGCGCATCGTCGAGCCCGCCATGACGTTCGCCGGCGTGCGGACCGACGGCGGGCTGCTGGGCGATGGCGGCAGTGTCATCGACTCGAACGACCTCGTGTTCGTCACCGTTCCCCTGCGCGTCACCAACACCGCCAACACCAGCCCCGCGCACGACGTGTCGCTGGCCATCGCGCTGCCCGTGCAGCTCACCGCCGAGCCCGGCTCCGTCGTCGTCGACCCGAACTGTCCTGCGCCGACCTCGCAGTCGCTGGTCGACGCCGGCCTCTCGCTCACGTTCGCGACGTTGCCTCCCGGTGACGCCGGCGCCTGCGACGTCAGCTTCTCGGCGCGGGTCGGGCAGAACGTCACCTTCGCGCAGCAGCTCTCGCCGCTGGCCACGCTGACGTGGACGAGCCGCATGGGCGCCGTCACCACGCCCATCAGCACGTTCTCCTCCACCACCGTCGAGCGCACGGGCAACGGCAGCGACCCCGGAGGCACCGCGAACAACTATCGCCTCACGGCGACGGGCCCGGTGCGCATGGCCCACACGGCGCCTGGCACCTTCACGCTGGAGAGCACCACGAATACGAGCACGGCCGACAACCTGCTCAGCGTCGGAGAAGACGTGGTCTTGCGCTTCCGCGTCACGCTCGCCGAAGGCAACCACCCGAGCCTCAGCTTCCGCTTCACGCCGCCGCCGATGCTGGGCGTGCGGCGCGTCGAGCTCGACACCATGACGCCCGGCTTCACGGGCGTCGTCGCCAACCCCGCGCCCATCACGCCGGCCGGCACCGCTGGAGCCGTCGTCACCGCCTCGTTCGGCGCCGTCAACGTTCCGGGCGACAACACCCTCACCAACAACTCGATCGATCTGCTCGTCACCCTGCGCAACACGGCGCTGAACTCGGCGAGCTCGGGGACCATTCAGGGCGTGACGCTGAGCTCGAGCACGGCCATCGCGCCCAGCTCGACCTTCGGCGTGCTGCTGGCAGCGCCGCGCCCACGCCTCACCGCGGCCGTCGACAACCCCTCACCCGGCCCTGATGCCGGCGTCACCCTGACGGCCACGCTGTCGAACTTCTCGCTCAACTCGCAGGCCGATGGCGGCGGGCTCGAGCAGACGAGCGTCGCCTGCAACATTCCCGTCTCGGTCACCACGCCCGCGGGCTTCGCCGCCGAGAACCCGGCCACTGACGGGCTCGACAACGACGGCAACGGCAGCACCGACGACGCCCCGGAGGCCACCGTGCTCTCGGGCAGCAGCTTCACCTTCAACTCCGGGCGCTGCCTCAACGCGGGTGAGCAGCTCGTGTTCCGCGCCGCCTTCCGCTCAAGCCAGACGATTCAGGGCGTGCCGGTGAACTTCGACTCCACGATGGGCACGTACCTCACCGCCTCGGTGGGCGGCACGACGCTCACGCCGCTGACTGACGCCTTCGACAACAACGGCAACGCGTCGACTGACGAGACGAGTCCTTTCGCCGACGCCATCGCGCGCGTGGTGGTGACGCCGAACGTGCCGCGCCTCAACTTCACCCTCATCGGCCGCAACGCCCTCGACGCCGGCACCTCGGTCGTCGCCGGCCAGGACGTTCGGTGGACGGTGCGCCTCGTCAACACGGGCGTGGGCGATCTCACCAACGTGCAGATTCAGGTGCCGTTCGCAGCGTCGACGACCTACCTCGCCGACTCTGGCACCTCGACGGTCGGAAGCCTCAGCGCCGACATGGCGGGCTTGAACCTCGCGGTCGGCACCGTCAGCGGCTGCCCGGCCCTGCCCGATGGTGGCCCCGGCACCTCGTGCCCCACCATCGTGGTGACGCTCGACTCGCGCACCTCGCTCCGCATTCCGAACGATGGCGGCGTCGAGACCCAGGCGCGGCTCACGGCCGACCCGCCGTTCTCGCTGCTGCTCAGCGACGACCCCGGCACGACGGCGCCCGTCGACCTGACCCGGGTGCGCGTGCTGAACGCGACCGACACCGACGGCGACGGCGTGCTCAACGGCGCCGATCGCAACGCGACCGTCGCCTCGGTCTGCAGCGACGTCGACGGTGACGGCTGCGACGACTGCGCGGTGGCCCTCAACCAGCAGCCGGCCAACGACGGCCCAGACACCGACGGCGACGGCATGTGCAACTCGGGCGACCCCACGCCCAACGACGTCGACGCCGATGACGACGGCCTCACCGACGGCAACGAGCGCGACCCGCTCAGCGACACCGACGGCGACGGGCTCGTCAACGTGCTCGACCCCGACTCCGACGACGACGGCCTCTTCGACGGCACCGAGGCGGGCGTCACCACTGCCAGCGCCGGCACCGACGTCAGCAAGCGGCTCTTCATCGCCGACGCCGACCCGGCCAGCACCACCAACGTGCTGCGCGCCGACACCGACGGCGCGGGCCGCATCGACGGCACCGAAGACCTCGACAAGAACGGTCGCGTCGACATGGGTGAAGGCAACCCGAACCTGGGCAGCGACGACGCCACGCAGACCGACACCGACGGTGATGGCCTGAGCGACGCCGATGAGATGGCGCGCGGCACGCCGGTGAACGACGCCGACGCCGACGACGACGGCGTCATCGACGGCAAGGAGCCCAACCCCACCACCAACACCGACGGCGACGGGTTGCTCGTCAACGTGCTCGACCCCGACTCCGACAACGACGGGCTCTTCGACGGCACCGAGCTGGGCATCACGACGGCGCCCACCGGCACCCTCGTCGCGCGCCGCCGCTTCATCGCAGACGCCGACCCCACCACTCGCACCGCCGCGCTCCGCGCCGACACCGATCGCGGCGGCGTCATCGACGGCCTGGAGGATCTGAACCTCAACGGCCGCACCGATCAGGGCGAGCGCAACCCGGGCGACGCACCAGACGATCTCGTCATCGCCACCGACACCGACGGCGACGGCATGGCCGACACGCTCGAGGCCTTCCTCGGCACCAACCCGCGCGACCGCGACAGCGACGACGACGGCCTCGTCGACTCGGCCGAGCAGCAGTTCTCTGACGACACCGACAACGACGGCCTCATCAACGCGCTCGACGCCGACTCCGACGACGACGGCGTGTTCGACGGCACCGAGATGGGCATCGCCATGCCCAGCGTCGACACCAACGAGAACACCAAGGCCTTCGTCGCCGACGCCGACACCTCGACCCGCACCAGCATGCTGGCGGCCGACACCGATCGCGGCGGAGAGACTGACGGCTTCGAAGACGTCAACATCAACGGGCGCGTCGACATGGGCGAGGCGAACCCGCTGCTCGCCAGCGACGACACCGGCGCCGCCATCGCCGACGCCGACTCAGACGGCATCGCCGACGCCGCCGAGGCGCGGCTGGGCTCGAACCCGAACGACGCAGACTCCGACGACGACGGCCTCACCGACGGCAAGGAGTCGAACGCCGCCCTCGACGCCGACGGCGACGGTGTCATCAACATCAACGACCCCGACAGCGACGGCGACCGGCTGTTCGACGGCACGGAAGCAGGCGTCGCGACCGCGCCGGCGGCGACCGACACCTCGAAGGACTTCTTCGTGGCCGACGCAGACCCGACGACGCGCACCCTCGTGCTGACCGCCGACACCGATCGCGGCGGCATGGGTGACGGCGCCGAAGACGCGAACCGCAACGGCCGCGTCGACACCGGCGAGACCGACCCGCTGATCAAGTCAGACGATCGCCCGCTGCAAGACAGCGACAACGACACCATTCGCGACGTCGACGACGGCTTCCAGGACACGGACGGCGACGGCATGGCCAACTGGCAGGACACCGACTCCGACAACGACGGCATTCTCGACGCCATCGAAGCGGGTGACGCGAGCCCGGCCACTGCCCCCATCGACACCGATCGCGACACCACGCCCGACTTCCTCGATCTCGACAGCGACGGCGACACCGTGAAGGACGCGCTCGAGGCGGGCATGGGCAGCATGCCGACCGACACCGATCGCGACGGCGTGGCCGACTTCCGCGACACCGACGCCGACGGCGACAGCCTGCTCGACACACTCGAGGCAGGAGACGCCGATCTCGAGACGGCCCCCATCGACACCGACATGGACGGCACGCCCGACGTTCGTGATCTCGACTCCGACGGTGACGGCTTCTCTGACGCGCTCGAGGCCGGCCGCCTCGACGTCACCATGCCGCCCGTCGACACCGACCGCGACGGCGCTCCCGACTATCGCGACCCCGACAGCGACGCCGACATGAAGGGCGATCGTGAAGACAACTGCCGGCTGGTCGCCAACGCCGATCAGAAGGACACCGACGGCGATGGCCTTGGCGACGCCTGTAGCGCCGACCTCGACGGCGACGGCGTTCGCAACGAAGTCGACAACTGCCCGACGGTGCAGAACTTCGATCAGAAAGACACCGACGGCGACGGCGCGGGCAACCCCTGCGATGCCGACGTGAACGGTGACGGCTTCGTCGACGGCGTGAGCGTCAAGGGTGGCGGCTGCTCGTCTGCCGGCCTGTCGCTGCTGCCGCTCGCCCTGGCCGCGCTGGCGCTCCGTCGTCGTCGCCAGCCGTGAAGTCGAGGCTCGTGATCGTGGTCGCGCTGCTCGTCGTCGCGGGCGGCGCGGCCCTCATCGGCTCGCAGGTGATGCAACGCCGGGAGCTCGAAGCGCAGGCCCGGCGCGGCGATGAGCTCGAGTACGCAGCCCGGTGGGATCTCGATCACGGGCAGCCGCAGCAGGCGCTCGAGAAGCTCAAGGGCCTGGCCGCGCTCGACCCGAACCGCAAGGGCCTCACGGTGCTCGAAGGTCGCGCGCTGGTCTCGACGGGGGCTGCGGCCGAGGGAGCCCGCAAGCTGCAGCAGGCGGGGCCGGCCATCGATCTCGAGGGCGCCGAGTACCTGGCGGTCGCGCACTCGCAGCTTGGCCGTCTGCCCGAAGCGAAGGCCGTGCTCGAGACGGTTATCGAGCAAGATCCCACCCGCGTCTCGGCGTGGCGCAGGCTCGCGCAGGTTCGCCTGACGAGCGGCGACGCTGCGGGCGCGGTCGACGCGTGGACCTCGGCGCTGAAGCACGCGGGCGCCGACGAACCGGCCGTGCGCGCAGAGGCCACGACCCTGCTCACCCAGGCCGGCAAGGCCGACGACGCGAGGCGCTTTTCACCATGATCGAACCTGACTTCGTCGAGGTCGCCGTCATTCCCGACGAGATCGAGGAGCACTGGCGTGGCGTGCTCGAAGACGCCTCCATCGGGGCGCGGTTCGAGCGCACGAGCGAGGGCGTGCGCGTGCTGGTGCATCCGAAGGACGCGGTGAGCACCAAGACGCTCTTCGAGTCGCCGTTCGAAGGCGACGACGAGCTCGCTGACGACGTCGCGGCGCCGACGCTGGGGCCGACCGATCGCACCGAGACCCTGGTGGTGACGCAGCACCCACTCATCGCCGAGCAGCTGTGCCGTGAGCTGCACCGCGCCGGGCTCTTCGCTGCGACACACTCGAGCCTCGCGTCGAGCGTGTTCGGCACCGAGGGCGCTCAGCAGTTCACCGTCGTCATCGCGCAAGGCCAACACGACGCCGCCTGCGAGGTGCTGGCGAGGTGGGCGCAGACGCACGCCAACGACTTCGCCACCGAGGCGGGGCTGAGCGCGGCCGAGCTGTTCGACGTGCTCAACGTGTTCCTGCGCGTGGCGAGATGAGCGGCCTCACCTTTCGTCGTGACGTGAGCCTCGCGGTGCTCACGCGGGCGAAGACGGCGGCCGATCATCACGAAGATCTCGGCTGCTCCATTCTCGGCCCCGCGTCGCGGCCCGTTCGGGCGGCTCACCACTGGCTCAAGCTGCAGGTGCAGCGGCTGGGCCCCGAAGAGACGTCACGCCGCGCCCGCGCCCTGGTGAAGGCGCTCGAGAACACACCCGCGTACGCGAAGCTGACGACCGGCAAGCGCGTGAACGGGCGACTCCAGCTTCGCGACGACGTGCTCTTCCCCAGCCCGTCACGCACCCCGCCGCGCGTGCTGCACGTGCGGCGCGAAGACGTGGGCTTCGATCTCGAGGTCGAACCGTCGGAGTGGCCTGCCATCGCCGACTGCTGCGCGGCGTTGGCGAGAGGGCTCTCGACCTCGGAGCGCCGGCTGTTCTCGCGCGTTCCCGTCGTGCGCACGCTGCTCGACGAGCTGACCGCCGCGAAGTGGCTCGAGCGGCACGAGGGAGCCGCCTCCCTTCCAGACGGAGCCTTCACCTTCGTCGGCCACAACACGACGCTCCTTCGTGACGGCGGCGCGTCGGTGCTCATCGACCCGTACTTCCGCCCGAGCTCGACGATCGATCTCCCGAACTACCCGCCGATGCAGGCGCGCGATCTGGGCGCGGTCGACGCGGTGTGCATCACGCACTCGCACGGCGATCACTTTCACCTCGGCTCGCTGCTCACCCTGCCGCGCGACACCGCCATCTTCGTGCCGCCGACCGAGCGCGAGAGCCTCTTCACGACCGACTGCGTGGCCCGCCTGGCGCAGGTGGGCTTCACGAACGTGCACCCGCTGCCGTGGTTCTCGAGCCGAAAGGTGGGGGGGCTGTCGGTGCACGCCCTGCCCTTCTACGGCGAGCAGCCGACGAGCGGCGAAGGCGTGTACCCCGGCTTCTTCAACGAGGGCTCGACGTGGGTCGTGCGTGGACCCTCGACGTCTGCGGCCTTCTTCGCGGACTCGGGTGACGATGTGCGCGGCCGCATGTCGGACGTCTGCGCGCTGGCGACGCGGGGCGGGCCCATCGACGTGCTCTTCTGCGGCGTGCGCGGCTTCCGGTTGGAGCCGATCTTCTTCGGCTTCACCACCCTCGACGCCTACCTGGTGAACGTGCCGCTCGACGCGCTGACGACGAAGCAGCAGCTGATGGCGAGCCCACGCGAGGCGCTCGACTACGCGAAGCTGCTGGGCGCGAAGCGCCTCGTGCCCTGCGCCGATGGTGGGGCGCCCTGGTATTGGCGTGAAGGCATGGGCCCGAAGTACCCGGGCTATCCCGGTGTGCCTGTCGACGGCGCCTCCGCTCAAGAAGAGAACCCCGACGCCGATCCCTTCCCCGAGCGGGTCTCGAGCGCACGTCGACCGGAAGACGTCGAGCTCGCGCTGCTGAGGCCAGGCTCGACGCTGAGGGGCGCTCACATCGAAGCCGTCAGTGGGTTCGAGTGGCCCTTCGACCCACTCAGCTGAACTCAGCCGACGCTGGCGATCACGCTCGAGGCCTTGAGCTGCGGGGCGTGCGCCTGGAACGTGTACTCGGGGTGCTTCTCCTGCGCGTGCGCGAGCGCCCACTCGTCACGGAAGAGCACCAGCGGCAGCCCGTCGCGATCGGTCACCGTCTGCCGGTTGCCTTCCCAGTCGAAGGCCTTCGCGTCGAACTTCTCAGCCACCACCCAGCGGGCGATCGTGTAGCCAAGCTTGTCGACGAGAATGTCGGCGCCGTACTCGTGCTGAATTCGGTACTGCAGCACTTCGAACTGCAGCTGGCCGACGACGCCGACGATCGGGTCCTTCATGCCCATCTGCAGCTGCTGGAAGATCTGAATCGTGCCCTCTTCGGCGAGCTGCTCGAGGCCCTTCTCCATCTGCTTTCTGCGCAGCGGGTCCTTCGAGCGAATGATCGCGAAGTGCTCGGGTGAGAAGCGCGGCACGCACTCGAAGTCGAAGCGCTCCTTCTCGAGCAGCGTGTCGCCGATGCGGAACTGGCCGGGGTCGAAGAGGCCGATCACGTCTCCGGGCCACGCGTCTTCGATGCTGGTGCGCTCCGACGCCATGAACTGCGACGGCTTCGCGAGGCGCACTTCCTTCTCGAGGCGGGTGTGGAAGGCGCTCATGCCCTTCACGTAGTGGCCCGAGACGACGCGCAGGAACGCGATGCGATCGCGATGCGCCGGGTCCATGTTCGCCTGGATCTTGAAGATGAAGCCCGAGAACTTGTCCTTCGTGGGCTCGACGAAGCCGGCGCTCGACTGACGGCCGCTCGGCGCAGGCGCCATCTCGAGGAACGCGTCGAGGAACGGCCGCACGCCGAAGTTCGTCATGGCCGAGCCGAAGAACATCGGAGACAGCTGCCCGGTCAACACCTTGTCGAGCGAGAACTCGTCACCGCCGATGTCGAGCAGCTCGATGTCTTCGTTCAGCTTCTCGAGCTCGGCCTCGGTGAGCACCGCCTTGATCTCGTCGCTCTCGAGGGGAACGATCTGCTCGTCGACCTCGCTCGCGCCATGCCGGCCCTGCGCGGTGAACACGTGCACCTGCTTCGTGCGTCGATCGTACACGCCGCGAAAGTCGGGGCCCGAGCCGATGGGCCAGTTCATCGGGTACGCGCGAATGCCGAGCACCTTCTCGAGTTCGTCCATCAGCTCGAGCGGCGTGCGGCCGTAGCGGTCGAGCTTGTTCGCGAACGTGAAGATGGGAATGCCGCGCAGACGGCAGACCTTGAACAGCTTGATGGTCTGCGGCTCGACGCCCTTGGCCGCGTCGATGAGCATCACGGCGGCGTCGGCGGCGGCGAGCGTGCGGTACGTGTCTTCCGAGAAGTCCTGGTGGCCGGGCGTGTCGAGCAGGTTCACCGCGTGGTCGCGATAGAAGAACTGCAGCACCGACGAGGTGACCGAGATGCCACGCTCCTTCTCGATCGCCATCCAGTCCGAGGTGGCGTACCGCTTCGCGCGGCGGGCCTTCACGCTGCCGGCGAGGTGAATCGCGCCGCCGTACAGCAGCAGCTTCTCGGTGAGCGTCGTCTTGCCCGCGTCGGGGTGCGAGATGATCGCGAAGGTGCGACGACGGGCGATTTCTTTGTCCTGCTCGGAGCTCATGACGGGCCTGCCTGTACCACGAAGGGAGCACCCGTCGACGGGCGCGCGCCTTCCCGACTGACCGTCAATCGGCCGACGAGGGCGGCGCGGAAGGAGGCTGCGGCCCTGGCGCCTCGCAAGGCCGGGTGAACCCGCACGACTCGAACGTCATGATGCGAGCGTCGCGAATTGGCTCGGCCACGTCGAGGATCGCGAGGCACTCGGCCCAAAAGTGGTCGAGGCAGGCGAAGTTGGGTGGTGAAGCCGGAATGGCTCGTGCGGTGCCCGGTGGGAGCGGACGCTTCGCGGCTTCACTTGGCGGCACGTCGACACGCTCTGCCGGAACCACGCACCACGTGCCGGGCGTGAGTGAGATCGAGAAGCGGCCCTTGCCATCGGTGGTCATCGTCGGTGCCGACGGCGCGACCGAGTTCTTCGCCCCCGGCTTCACGACGAAGCGCGCGTTCGCGTGCGGCAACACCCGCTGGGCCTGACCGGGCGGAGGCATCGCTCCACCGCACCAGGGCTGGGTCACCTCGGCGAGGCCCGAGACGAGCACCGGCTTCGGCTCGCCCGCGAAAGACACACCCGCGATCACCATCACGATGTAGGCCACGCGCATGTTCACGACTCCGGTGCAGGGCTGTCGGGCCAGACGCCGACCCACTCGTTCGCCAGCGTGTCATCGAAGAAGCGAATCCACGAACGCTTTGGCGATCGCCCCTGCTGCAGCGCCTGGCGAATGCGCTCCAGCGCCGCGTCGACGTCGTCAGCCACGACGAGATTCAAGTACGAGTATTGGTCTCCCGTGCCTGCGCCGAAGGTGCGACCGAGCGGGCCGAGCGCTGCGTCGACCGCCTCCTCCATCGCGAGCGTGGTGCTGAAACCCTCGTCCGCGAAGCCATCGGTCTGCACGTAGAGCAGGGTCTCAGCGAAGCGGGAGAACCGGCACGACGAGAACGGCACGCCGCCGATGCTCGCGCTCAGCAGTTCGAGATCGGCGGTGCGAGCGGTGCGAAGATCGAGCTGCCGCCCTCCCTGACGTGTTCGCGGGTCGATCGTCGCGACGGCCCAGTTCGCATCACGCGTGCGTGAGGAGACCAGTAACCGCGACTCAGGCCGCGCCTCGTGCTGTCTTCGTTTGGCCTCGGTGAACGTGTCCACGAAGTTCGCCGCACCGACACGACCGGAGCGACCGAACAACCTCGACATCAGCGAGCGGCCACCAGGAATCACCGAGCCCACCCAGTCGGCCATCTCATGTTCGCCGAGCAGACACTTCGTCAGCCACACCGCGGCCTCGTGCTCGTCATCCGTCGCGCCATGCCACGTCACGCCAAGCAACCCGTGCCCCACCGGCGCGAGCTCGGCCGCCCACTTCGTGGCGTCGACCGAGAACCGGCCCTCGACCGTCCTCAGCGCGAAGGTCGACAGCTCTGCCGGCCGCGCGGTGAGCACGTCACAGAAGAGCCCTTTCGGAGCGAGCGACACGATGCGATCGACCAGCGGCTGCAGCTCACGTTGCTCCTCGCAGGTGATGATGAACGCCCACCGGCCCGACGCGCGGCTGAACTCCCAGAAGAGCCCGTCGTGAATCGTTCGCAGCTTCGGCGTGAGCCACGCCTCGAGATCGAACTGGGCGCGCTTCGCGAACAGCGCCTCGATCTCGTTCCCCTTCGTCTCGAACGCCTGCCACCACGCCGCGATGCGCGCTTCGACCTCGGCGCGCGCCGCCGCCTCTGACTCCTCCGGAAATCGCCACCGCAGCCGCATGTGCCCTCCGCGCACCACGGAGCCTACGTGGCCGCCTTTCCGCAGTCGCCGAAGACGGGAGCGCCCACGCCCACTTACGCGCTGGCACGACGCTCGCTTTGGAGTCTGTGCGGGAAGCACCTCCCTCCCAGAAGGAACGAAAGAGCCCGTCATGAAGAAGCAGATCGTCGCCGCCGTCGCCGCCGCCCTCGCGTTTGCCGCCTGCGAGGACTCCACCCCGAAGAAGGTCATCGTCACCGCGCCGCCCACGCCGGTCATCATCGCGAAGGTGGCGCCCGTCATTCCCGACTCCGGCGTGCCGCTCACGAAGGTCGAAGAGCCGCCGATGCCCGTCGACGCGCTCGCGCTGATTCACGACACGAAGAACGTCGATCACCTCGCGCGCGCCAGGCAGCTCATGCAGGACCAGGACGCCAAAGGCGCGCTCACCGAGGCCCGCCGCGCGCTGTTCAGCACGCCGCAGGACGCCGAGACGCTCGAGCTGATCGCGAAGCTCGGTCGACAAGCAGGGCAGCCGGCGATCTCCGCCGAAGCGTGGGGCCGGCTCGCGCAGCAGCGCTCGGGTGACGCCATCGCGAGCATCAAGCAGGCTCGCGCGCTGCTCCACGCGAAGGACTTCGGCGGCGCCATCATCGCGGGCAGAGAGGCGGCGACGCGTGACCCGGGCAACCCCGAGGCGTTCCAGGTGACGGGTCTCGCGCAGCTCTCGAGCGGCGATCTGCAGGGCGCCATCACCAGCTTCAAGACCGTCATCGCGCTGCAGCCCGATCATGGCTACGCGATGAACAACCTCGGCCTCGCCTACCTGCGCGCGAACCTGAACGAGCAGGCGGTCGAGGTGCTCGAAGAGGCCGTCGAGCAGCTGCCCAACGTCTCGTATGTGCAGAACAACCTCGGCGTCGCCTACGAGCGCATCGGCCGCGCTGACGACGCGAAGCACGCCTACCAGCAGGCGATGGATCTCTCGCCGAAGTACGTGAAGGCCCGCGTCAACGCCGCGCGCGTCGCGAAGAGCCCGGTCGAGCTCGACGGTGACGACACGACGATGTCAGACGTGCCGCACCCCATCGAGCCGCAGCAGGGCCCGACGCCCTGAACGTGCCTCCAGTCGTCTTCGAGCAGCCCTGCCCCACTTCGCGTGGCGCAGGGTTGTTCTCTTTCAGCGCTTAGCGCTATGGCGCCACGTCATGCGTCAGCTCCCGGTTTCCGTCCTCGCGCTGGTTCTTCTCTCGTGCGGTATCGAGCAGTCGACCAAAACGGCGTATCCGTCACGCGTACGGCAGGCCCTCTCGACCGATCTCGTCATCAGCGAGGTGTACGGCGGAGGAGGCAGCGCCTCATCGGCGTACCGCTACGACTTCATCGAGCTGTTCAACCGCGGCAGCGCGCCGGTGAGCTTGAACGGCAAGTCGCTGCAGTACGGCAGCTCGACGGGCACTGGCAGCTGGGTGGTGACGCCGCTCACCACCGGCATGGTGCCGCCGGGCGGGTACTACCTCGTTCGCATGGGCACGCCGGGCCCCACCAGCACGCCGAACCTGTCGATGTTCGACGCCGAGGGCACGACGCTGCTCTCTGCCACCGCCGGCAAGGTCGCGTTGGTCAGCAACACCACGCCGCTGTCAGGCGCGTGCCCTACCTCGGCGAACATCATCGACCTCGTGGGTTACGGCACCGCCACGAACTGCTCCGAGGGCATGAGCACCGGCAACACCTCGGCCTCGTCCTCGGTGCGTCGTGGAGGCAACGGCTGCTTCGAGACCGACAACAACCAGGCAGACTTCACGGTGGGCACGCCCACGCCGAAGACCTCGTCGGCCGCGACGGTGAACTGCGCGAACATGCCGAACGACGGCGGCGTGGTGATCATGCCGGGCGATGGCGGCTGCCTCGTCATCTCCTCCTGGCCGACGGTCGATTCCAGCGCAGGCTACCAGCCGGCGAACGACATCGTCGGCGCTGAGCTGTACACCGCCGACACCGACGCGGGCTTCGACATTCTCGCGCTCGAGACCTACTTCGGCTTCATGCCGCCGCTCACGATCCCGGCGAACCACACCTTCACGCCCGGCGAGACCTACGGCTCGTGCGAGGTCTGCGGCGTGCTCAGCCTGCAGTGCGACGACACCGGCACCTGCGCGAAGGAGTACTTCGCCGTGGGCGGCACTGCGAACGTGACGACGGCGACGCTCGACGAAGGCGCCGGCCGCTTCGAGGGGAACATGTCGAACGTGCGCTTCGTCGCGTGGGACTTCGCGGCCGATGAAGCCCTGCCCAGCGGCGAGTGCGTGGTGCTCTCGAACGCGACTTTCAGCGTCGCGTGGGATGCCGATGCCGGAATGGGTGGTGGAGCCGCAGGCGGTGGCGCTGCGGGTGGTGCTGCCGCGGGCGGGCGCGCGGGTGGCGCCGGTGGTGGATCGGCAGGCGGCACGGCCTCGACCGGAGGTGGAACGTCATCGTTCGGCGGTGGCACCGCTGGCGGCGCACGCGCGGGTGGAACGGCTGGCGGCGGCAACCTCACCACCAAGAAGGCGTGCGGCTGCAGCACGGGCTCCGAGGCGTTGCTGGCCCAGGCGATCGCAGGCCTGATCGTGCTCCGCATCACCCGCCGTCGTCGCAGCACCTGAATCAAGTCAGTTTGACTTGATCCAACCGTCCCCAGCGCATGTTCCCACTCACCCTCGAGGCGCTGCGCGCGTCGTCGCAGTCGTTCACCTTTCGTCCCTTCTACGGGCACACCGCGCGTGACGATGGCCGCCTCAGTGATGCGTGCTTCTCGCAATGGGCGCCGTGCCGGTTCACCGTCGATGGGGTCGAGTACGTCACCGCCGAGCAGTTCATGATGGCCAGCAAAGCGAGGCTGTTCGGCGATCGCGAGATGCTGACGAAGATCCTCGCTGAAGGATCTCCCGCGAAGGCGAAGGCGCTCGGCAGGCAGGTGCGCAACTTCGACGGCTCCGTCTGGGAGCGGCACCGCTTCGACGCCGTCGCGTTCGGCAGCCACGCGAAGTTCTCGCAGGACGACGCGCTGAAGCAGCACCTGCTGTCGACGGGTCAGTCGATTCTGGTCGAGGCCGCGCCGCGCGATCGCATCTGGGGCATCGGGCTGGGCCGAGAGAACCCGCTCGTGAACGAGCCGCACCGCTGGCGTGGACTCAACCTGCTCGGGTTCGCGCTCGTGCATGCGCGAGAGGTGCTTCGGGAGAAGTTGCCTCCGATCGCGGGCGGTCCCTGGCGGCGTATGGTCGGTGAATGAGCCGACCCGACAACGTGCTGAATTGGAGAGACGTCACCGACCTCGACGACAGCGGCTACCCGGGCGACGACGAGCGCCTGGGCTTCACCGCGAAGCTGTCGTCGAAGCTCGGGCTCTTTCGGCTCGGCATCGGGCACGAGGTGCTGCCCCCTGGTCGTCGCACCAGCTACCCGCACGCCGAGCTCAGCGAAGAGGAGTTCGTCTTCGTGCTCGAGGGCACGCCCGACCTCTGGCAGGACGGCCACCTGCATCGGCTCGCGCCAGGTGACGCCGTCGGCTGGCCGAGCGGCACCGGCGTCGCGCACACGATCATCAACAACACCGACAGCGACATTCGGCTGTTGATCGTCGGCGAGCCCTCACGGCGGCGCTTCAAGGTGCACTACCCGCTGCACCCCGAGCGCAACGCGACGCTGGGAGACGCCTGGTGGAGCGACGCACCGCGACGTCCCCTCGGCCCTCATGACGGCAAGCCTGACGCGCGCCGGAAGTGAGTGGCATGGTCCCGCCCATGGCCACCCGCAAGAAGCCGAAGCCAAAGGTGAAGAAGAAAACCATCGCGAAGAAGCCCGTCGCGAAGAAGAAGGCGAAGACGAAGGCGAAGGCGAAGCCAGCGCCGAAGGCGAAACGAAAGACCGCGCCGAAGAAGTCGCCCGTGTTCGAAGAAGCGGCGACCCAGAAGGTGCCGGTCGCCGAAGTGCTCGGTGACATCGAGGAGCAGCTCGCCCTCGACCTGCTCATCGACCGCTGACGCAGGCGGCGCGCGGCTTGCTCTGAGCCTCGCTCGTGAGCGCCCGATCCGAGTCATCGCACCCGCAGCCTGCGGCCACACCGCCACGCCGGCGCGCACAAACTCGCGAAGCCACTGGCCCGGTCGGTCTACACTCACGCCCGCTCATGACGTTCCGGCAGCGCCTCTGGAGGTGGTTCAAGCGTTTGCTCGTGCTGGCCCTGGTCGGGCTGGTCGCTGCGCTGGGCATCGGGCTGGGCTCGTACCTGTTCTTCTCGAGAGAGCTCCCCAGCGTCGAAGAGCTGCGCACGTACCGGCCTCCCCAGGTCACGAAGGTGACCTGCCGCGGCGGCCCCGTCTGCGCTGAGTTCTTCACCGAGCGCCGAACGTGGGTCGACGTGAAGACCCTGCCCAAACACGTACGCGATTCGTTCCTCGCCGCCGAAGACGCCGACTTCTACGAGCACCACGGCCTCGACTGGCTCGGCATCATCCGCTCCGGCATCAAGAACCTGATTCCCGGTGGCATGAAGTCGGGCGCCTCGACCATCAGCCAGCAGACCTGCCGCCGCCTGCTGCTGTCGACCGAGCGCACCCTGTCTCGAAAGATCCGCGAGTGGATTCTGACGCCGCGCATGGAGTCGGCGCTCACGAAGGACGAGATCCTCTCGCTGTACATCAACACGATCTATTACGGCCACTCGCGCTACGGCGTCGAAGAGGCCTCGCTGTTCTATTTCGGCAAACACGCGAAGGACCTGTCGGTCGGAGAAGCCGCCGTCATCGCCGGCACCGTGCAGAGCCCGCATCGCATCAACCCGCTCACCAACATCGTGCGCGCGAAGAAGCGCCAGCGGTACGTGCTGGGCCAGCTGTGGAAGAAGGGCTTCGTCCCGCAGAACGTGGCCGAGGCCGCCATCGAGGCGCCGATCGTGCTGGGCCCGCGGCCTCCGCAGCTGGTGGGCCAGGGCTACGCCGAGGAGGTGCGCAAGCAGCTCATCGCGCAGTTCGGCGAGAAGACGGTGATGGAGGGCGGGCTCATCGTCGACATCGCGATGGATCCCAGGCTCCAGGGCGCGGCCGAGGCCTCGGTGCGCAAGGGGCTCGAGGCCGTCGACAAGCGCCAGGGCTATCGCGGCCCCGTCGGCGCCATCGACCCTGCGCGGTTCACGAAGCTCAGGCCGCTGCTCAAGCTGCGCCTCGCCGAGGCCGGTAAGCGCCGCCCCGACGAAGTGATCGTCGCCGATCTCACGCCGCTCAAGGAGCTGACCGCGCCCGCCGAGCCCGACGCCGACCCGTTCACCGAGCCGGAAGAGGTCGACCAGGACGAGCCGATTCCCACCGAAGATGAACGCCTCGCGCGCGCAGTGACCGTGAAGTCGCTGACCGACTCGGTCGAGACCGTCGGCCTGGTGGCGAGCGTCGACGCCGAGAAGAACCTCGCAGTGATCGATCTCATCGGGCGTGAAGCCGAGCTCACGTTCGACTCGGTGAAGTGGGCGCGGCGCCGCTCCGAGACCGGCCTGGGCGAAGCACCGAAGAGCATCGGTGACGTCGTCGCGCCCGGAGAGCTGGTGCGCGTGCGCCTCGGCCGCGCCCTGCCCGCCTCCACCCGCGTCGAGGCCACGCTCGCGCAGCTGCCGAAGGTGCAGGGCGCGCTGCTCGTCATCGAGCCTGGGAAGCGCGAGGTCGTCTCGATGGTGGGCGGCTACGACTTCTCGCTCAGCTCCTTCAACCGCGCCATTCAGGCAAAGCGTCAGCCGGGCAGCTCGTTCAAGCCCTTCCTCTACGCCGCCGCGATGGAGACCGGCCGCTACACGCCCATCACCCGAGTGAACGACGCTCCGGTGCAGGTGCGCGACCCGTACACGGGCAAGACGTGGGAGCCGAAGAACTTCGAGAAGGCCGGCTTCGACGGGCCCATCACCATTCGGCAGGCCCTCACGCGCTCGAAGAACACCATCTCGGCCCGCCTCATCGAGGACGTGACGGTCGACGGCCTCATCGCGATGGCGCGGAAGGCCGGCATCAGGGCCGAGCTGCCGCAGAGCCTGACGCTGTGTCTGGGCACCGGAGAGGTCACGATGATCGAGATCGCCAACGCCTACGCGACGATTCACTCGCAGGGCCAGAGCGCCGAGCCGATCATCATTCGCAGGGTGGCACGCCGGAAAGAGGGCGGCACCGAGCAGGTGCTGATGGCGCGAGAGGCCGCGTTCGAGCAGACCATCTCTCCCGCGATCGCGTACCTCACGACCTCGCTCATGCGCAGCGTCGTCGAAGAAGGCACTGCCGTCGCCGTCCTCGAGCTGAAGCGACCCGCCGCGGGCAAGACCGGCACCGCGCAGGAGTACCGCGATGCGTGGTTCAGCGGCTTCACCCAGAGCTACGTCGCCTCGGCGTGGGTGGGCTTCGATGATCACTCGCCCATCGGCCCGCTCGAGACCGGTGGCCGCGCCGCGCTGCCCATCTGGCTCGACTTCATGAAGGTCGCGCACCAGGGCGTGCCCGAGAGCGACTTCCCCGTCCCCGCTGGCGTCGCTCAGGTGAAGATCGACCCCGTGAGCGGAAAGCTGGCGGGCTCGAGCGTGCCCGGCCGCGTCGAGTGGTTCCTCGAGGGCACGCAGCCGACCGAAGAGGCGCCCCGCCCGGGCACCGTCGACCCGAACGACTTCATGCTGCTCGACAACCAGAAGGGCACGCGATGATCGCCCTGCTCTCGCTCGCGCTGGCGGCCATGCCATCGGGTGGGAGCTCCGTGCTCGAGCGTCTCGCTGATGACGTGCTGCAGAAGGTGACGAGCGCGGGCCTCGAGGGGCCCATCGGCGTGGCGGTCGAGGCGAAGGAGGCTCCCTTCACGCGCGCGCTGGGCACCGTCCTCTGTGGCCGACTCACTCGCGCGAAGCTCTCGTGTGAAGTCATCGACGCGGCGCCCGAAGCAGCCGTGACCGTGGCGAAGAAGCACGAGCTGTCGACGCTGATTCGGCTGACGGTGACTTCTGATGGAACGACGCTGTTCGCGAAGGGCGACGCCCTCGAGACGTGGAAGAAGTTCTGGGCGGGGGAGCAGCCGACCCGCGGACCTCGCGCGGTGGCGATCGGCCTGACGTACGAGCTCGACGCCGAGGTGGCCGCGCTGACCGGGGTAACGCTCACGCCGACGCCTGCGCCCGCCATTCCGCTCGAGCTCAAGCTGTCGTCGCTCGCCCGGTGGAACACGCAGCCCATCGCGCTCGCGGCTGGCGATCTCGACGGCGACAAGCGCACCGAACTGGCCGTGCTGCTCAACGAAGAGCTGGTCGTGTTCACGCCTGAGGCGAAGGTGATCGCCCGGTACGATCTCGCGTCTGCGCCTTCGGCCTCGGCGACGCCGCGTGAACCCTTCGGAGCCATCGCCATCGTGCAGAACCCGCCCCGCGTCATCGCCTGGTCTGGCCGGCGCGCGCGGGCCGAGGTGCTCGCGCTCTCGGGCAACGTGCTCAAGCCGCAGGGCATGGCCGACACGATCCCCGTCGACATGCTGACCGCGCGCCTCGAGCCCGGTCTCAATCGGTTCCTGCCTGACGTGCAGGTGCAGGGGCGTCAGACGCGCATGCCGGGCGGCTTTCAGGCGTCGTCGAGTCGCAGCGGCGTGATGCTGGTGATCTGGCCCGATGGAACGGGCACCGTGACTCGCCAGCTGCCCCCGACCGGAAGAATGGGCGACGTGGGCTGCGGCAGCGCGCTCGCCGATGTCGATAGAGACGGAGTGCCCGAGCTGCTCGTCTCGACGGCACGTACCTCGGGAGACGCGGATGAGCTGCGGCTGCTCTCGCTGCCGGTGGCAGAGGGCCTCGCGACCAACGCGCAGTCGACGCGGAGCACCACGCCCTCGTGGCAGACGACACTCAAGGGCCGGGTCATCGTGATGACGGGCGCCGATCTCGATGGTGATGGTGGTGAGGAGTTCGTCTTCGGCACCTGGCTGGCCGATGGATCGGGTGAGCTCTGGGTCGCAAAGCGGGTGACGCCATGAGCCGATGCCGCTGCGGTGCGCTGAAGCTCGAGAACATCGCAATGTCCGACGACGGCTCACGGCACGACGCACATCGGTCGTGCATTGAATGCGCGGGTGACGCCAGCCAGCGCCGCAACCTTCGCCACCAAGCACTCGCTGACCGTGCGCGTGGTGCGCGGCCACAGCACGACGCACCTCCGTCGAGGGCCGCCTCCAACACCGTCATCAGTCGGTCCCATCGCCACGCAGCACTGGTTGCGCGTGCAGGTGGTGCGGAATCACATCGGTCGCCCTCCTCCTCGCGTGACGCCAAACGCCAGCGCCACGACCTTCGGCGGGAAGCCCTTGTTGAGCGAGCAGCTGCGCGGAAGGCGACGTTCAGTGGCAGCTCCCGGCACGAGGCACTTTCGTCGACGGGCGCCTCGGACATTCATGGCCTCGTGCAGGTGAGCCCATGAGCCAACGCCGCGCTCACCACGACGTACGCCTCGCACACCGCGCAGGTGACGCAATGCTCGTGCTGCTGCTCCTTCCCATGCTCGCCTTCGCCGGCGGTCGTGCGCGCGCGGGTGGAACGCTCGAGGCTGCGGCGGTGGTGAAGTCCGCTCACGGCGATCCGCTCCTCGCCGACACGCCGCTCGAAGCCACTCTCAGCCAGCTGACGAAACTGCCGCCCTGCAAGCTCGGCGACCTGTCGCGTCCGGCTCCGAGAACCGTGCGTCTGCTGATCCGCACCGCCACCCGCGCGCAGGACGTGGTGACGAGCCTGCAGCACGTGAAGGCCACGCCCTCGCCCTATCGCGCGCTGCTCGCGCCGATGAAGAGCGCCTCGGCCACCGGCTCCAACGTCGTCGAGATCGAGCTCGACGGCGCCGCGCCCGACTTCGAGGCCGTGCTCTGTCACCCGGTGCTCGCCGTCACGCCGTCGTACTTCGCGTCGATGAGCGATCGTCTGGTCGCCAACGCCGACCCCGCCCTGCCCCGGGCCTGGCTCGATGGCATCACCGTTCGCGCCACCGACGCACGCACCGCCGAGCGCCTCGTCGCCCAGCGAAAAGCCCAGGTGCTGCTCGGCGGAGAGAGCGGAGAAGGCGCGCTGCTCTACGCCACCTTCCTCGTCGCGTCGCCGAAGCTCGGGCCCGCGTTCGCGCAGGCGCTCGAGTCTTCCGTCGATCGCCCCGGCCTCACCCGCTTCTTCGTGCGCCCGCCCGCGAGGCCGTTGTCGACGTTGATTCCTCCCGCCGCCGAAGGCCGCAAGTCGACGCTCTCGGAGATCGTCTGGCCCACCCCCGCCCGCCCTGCACCGCTCGCCACGCCGATCGAGCTCACCCTCGTCTACGACGCCACCCTCGACGAACACCGGGCCGTCGCTGAACGGCTGCAGGTGAAGCTGGGGCCCCTCGGCTATCGCCTGAAGCTCGAAGCGCTGGCACGACGACAACTTCGCGAGCGCCTCGCCGCCGGGCCCGACCTCGCGCTGGTGGGCCTCTTGATGCCGCCCCTGCCCGCGCCGGCCTTCGCGCTCACCCTCTCGCTCGCTGGTGAACCCGCCCGGCTCGCCGAGTGGGACGCGCTGACCGATCAGGCCCGCTCCGACGCCGCCGTCGAGCGCGCGTCGAAGCCGCTGCCCAACGTCTTCCCGCTCTTCGTGCAGGGCCTCGGCGTCACCACGACGCGCGAGGTGCAGCACCTCACCCGCGACAGCTACGGCCTGCCGCGCCTCGACGACGTCTTCCTCGCTGGAGAGTGACCTTCGATGCGCCTGCGGTGGACCATCGCGCTCGCCTTCATCGCGCTCGCCCTGCTGCAGGTGGCGGTGGTGGTGCCGCTCGCCCTGCGCAACCTGTCGCGGCTGCTCACCACACAGCAAGAAGCCCGCGTCGATCAGATGATGGTCGCCGTCGACGCCGAGGCCGCCCGCCTGCGCGACGACGTGCGCGCCGCGATGGACGAGCTGGCCCAGAGCCAGGCCCTCGAAGACGTCGCCAAAGACGCCGCGCGCGTTCCACCGCCTCCTCACGTGACGACGGCTGCGGCGACGCTCATGCGCCCACGCAACCTCGACGTGCTCGCGCTGCTCGATGACGAGGGCCGAACCCTGTCGTCAGGGCACCTGCCTGCACGCCTCGGAGAGCCCGACGATCCCCTCTTCTCGGTGACGAAGCTGGCCGCGAAGCAGGTGTTCCCCCGGCAGGTCGAGCTCTCTTCCACCGCAGGCCTCGTGCAGGCTCCGGCGCTCGTCACCGCGCGCGCCATCGACTACGGCGATCGCCGCGTCTGGGCGGTGGGTGGTGTGCTGCTCGACGAGGCCCGCGCGAAGTCCCTCGCCAGGCTCACCGGCGCCCGCGTCGAGGTGCACTCGCAGGGAAAGCTCGTCTCGTCCGCGGGTGACATGCCGCGCGCGCCCATTCGCCGCTCCGTCGACGTGGGCAACGTCGCCGAGGTGCGCCTGTACTTCTCGGGCGCCGATCTCATCGCCACCCAGTCCGAAGTGCTCCGCGCCTTCGTCGCCCTCGCCGCGATCGGCTTCCTGCTCGCCATCGCGCTGGGCTTCTTCATCAGCCGCCGTGTCACCAGGCCCGTCGAAGCCCTCACCGAGGCCGCGCGGAAGATCGCCGAAGGCACGCCCGGCGTTCAGGTCACCCACGTGCCCGCCTCAGGCGAGCTCGCGACGCTCATCGCTACGTTCAACCGCATGACCGACGATCTCAAGACGGCGACCGATCGCCTCGTCGCCTCGGAGCGCATCGCCGCCTGGCAAGAGGTCGCCCGCCGCCTCGCCCACGAGATCAAGAACCCGCTCACGCCAATTCGCATGTCGCTCGAGACCCTGCTCGCCGCCAGCCAGCGGGGCCCCGTCGACGAGCGCTTCATGGGCATCTTCAAGGAGAGCGCCCACGCCGTGCTGGAAGAGGTCGACCGCCTCAAGCGCATCGTCGACGAGTTCAGCCAGTTCGCCAGGCTTCCCCGCCCGTCGCTCGCCCCGATGAACCTCTCCGAGGCCGCCCACCAGGTGATGTCGCTCTACGCGCCTCACGACGGCCTTCGGTATGTCACCGAGTTCGAGCCGGGCCTGCTGATCAGCGGCGATCGTGATCAGCTCACCCAGGTGCTGGTGAACCTGGTGAAGAACGCCGAAGAGGCGATGGCTCCGCAGGGTGGCGGCACTGTCACAGTGCGGACTTTTTCGTCAGGCCGCGACGCCGTGCTCGAGGTCACCGACTCCGGGCCGGGCATTCCAGCAGGGCTGAAAGCCCGCCTCTTCGAGCCCTACGTCACCTCGAAGCCGCAGGGCACCGGGCTGGGTCTCGCCATCGCCCTGCGCATCGCCCAGGAACACGAAGGGCGCCTGGTGGCCGATGATGCAGCCAACACAGGCGCCCGTTTCAGGCTCTCTCTGCCGAGAGTGTCAGACCGTTAGCGGTGCGGCACTCCGGTCTCGGGGCCGTTGGGACCGAAGGGCCGCACGGTGGTGATCGGCCGCCAGGGAATCGGATCTTGAGGCAGGGCAACGGTTCCGGGCACCTGCGCTGAGACGACCGTGCCAGGCGACCCAGGAGCGGGCGCTGGAACCTGAGGGCAGGACCCCAGCTCGGCACACGCAAGCTGCAGTTCAGAGCGGCTCGCGGCGGCCCCTTCAGGGTCTTCACCTTCGACGCCCACGCCGCATGCACTCAGCGCCATCACTGCCAGAATCCCGACGACTCGAACCATCATGGAAGGACCTCTTTGCAACGTCGATGCCGAACCCGACCCCATCGCCTCACTCCTCTTCTTCGTCGTCGCCGGTGTCGGCATTGGCGGCTCCTTTGAGGGTGGGGTCTGCGTTGACGATCTGTGACAAGCGCGAGCGCTTCATCTTCAGCAGTCGCGCCGCCTCAGAGATGTTTCCCTTCGCCTCACCGAGCGCGCGCTCGATGCACTGCGCTTCGATCTCCTGGCGCAGGTCCTTGAGCGAGATGCCTCGGGCGCGGGCGAGCTCGTAGAAGTCGACCGGGCCCGAAGCAGCGACGACGGGAGCAGCCACAGGCGCCACGCTCGTGGGAACAGGCGCGGGCGCAACGACGGCCGTGGTGACGGGAGCATCGGTCATCAGGGCGCGCAGCTCGCCGACGTGGCTGAAGGCGTCGGGAGTGACGACCGCGCCGTCGGCGAAGATCGACGCCGAGCGCATGACGTTCTCGAGCTCACGAACGTTGCCGGGCCACGGGTGACGGCCCAGCAGCGCGAGGGAGTCCTCCGACAGACGCTTCGCGGGCTCGCCCTTCTCCTTCCCGACGAGGTCGAGGAAGTACTGGGCCAGGGTCGGCAGATCTTCGAGGCGGTCGCGCAGGGGCGGCAGCTCGAGCATCACGCCCTTGAGCCGGTAGTAGAGATCGGCGCGGAAGCGGCCCTGCGAGATGAGCGTCTCGAGGTCACGGTTCGTCGCGCAGATGAC
>JBEOKA010000511.1:0-22617 GCA_040275325.1 Myxococcaceae bacterium
GTGATGATGGGCCGCCGCTCCTCAGGCTCGCTTTGGGCTTCGTCTCACGGCTTGCCAGTTCGACTGCGCCGTCGGTCGCGAGCCTGCGTCCGCCCATCACTTCCCTTCGATGGCCTTGTCGATGGCCACGTAGGGGTAGCCGAGATCGCGGGCGACCGCTTCGTAGGTGACGTGACCGCCGTAGGTGTTGAGGCCCTTCGCGAGCGCGAGATCGGACTTGATGGCCGCGTGCAGGCCCATGTCGGCGATCTTCCGGCCGTAGGGACGGGTCGCGTTGGTGAGCGCGAACGTCGACGTCATGGGCACCGCGCCGGGCATGTTGGCGACGCCGTAGTGAATGACGCCCGAGACCTCGTACGTCGGGTTGTCGTGCGTGGTCGCCTTGATGGTCTCGATGCAGCCACCCTGATCGACCGCGACGTCGACCACGACCGAGCCCTTCGACATCTCTTTGATGAGGTCGGCCGAGACCAGCTTCGGAGCTTTCGCGCCGGGGATCAGCACGGCGCCGACCACGAGATCAGACTCACGCACCGCGCGCGTGATGTTCTCGGAGTCGCTCATCAGCGTGCGCAGCCGACCCTGGAAGATGTCGTCGAGGTAGGTGAGGCGGTCGAGGTTCACATCGAGAATGGTGACGTCAGCGCCCATGCCGACCGCGACCTTCGCGGCGCAGGTGCCGACGACGCCGCCGCCGATGATGGCGACCTTGCAGGGCCGAACGCCCGGCACACCGCCGAGCAACATGCCCTTGCCGCCGTGCGCCTTCTCGAGAGAGGTCGCGCCGACCTGAATCGACATCTTGCCGGCGACCTCCGACATGGGCTTCAGCAGCGGCAACGAGCCGTCTTCGGGCTGAATCGTCTCGTACGCAACGGCCGCGACCTTCTTCTTGATCAGCACCTTCGCGAGCTCGGGCACCGCCGCGAGGTGGAAGTACGTGTAGATGATCTGCCCTTCCTGCATGCGCTCGTATTCGGGCTCGACCGGCTCCTTCACCTTCACGATCATCTGGGCGCGCTTCCAGACCTCGTCGGCGGTCGCGAGCATCTTCGCGCCAACGCGCTCGTACTCGGCGTCGGCGATGCCAGCGCCTTCACCGGCGGCCTTCTCGACGAACACCTGGTGCCCCGCCGTCACGTAGGCCTTGGCGATGGCCGGCGTCATGCCGACTCGGTACTCACGGGTTTTGATTTCTTTGGGGACTCCGACGATCACGCGCGCCTCCGGGGCAGAAAAAGAGCGCGCGTCTTGTCGAAGAGAACCATCACGGAGTCAACGGAAGTCCGCTAACGCGTCGCGACAGTTCCTCCGATGCATCAGGGCATGTTCGGCCCACCCGGCGTGGGCACCGAGCAGAAGGCCCAGTCGACCGACGCGTTGTTCGAGTCGGCGCCGTTGGGCATGCGGCACATCGCGCCGTTGGCCGTGTTGCTGTCGACGACCGTTGTCGCGGAAATCTCGACGAGGTTCACGGTGCCGCTGATGCCGGTGATGCTCGCCGCAGTGAGGCTGCCTTCGTACGAGAGCTTGTCGATGACCGCGCCCGTCGAGGTGTTGATCAGCGCGACGCCATCGGGCGCGCCGTTCTGCACGTTGTCGCCCATCATCCACCCCGAGGGCACCACGCGGGTGCCACCGAGCAGGGTGAGGTTGGCGTTGGTGATCACCACGTAGCCGTTTGCTGGAATGCTGCCCGCCAGAGGAACGCGCAGGTATTCGTTGTTGCCGTTTCCGTTCACCAGCACCAGCGCGAGGTTCATCAGCGACATCGCGCTCCCGGTTCCGTTGTAGAGCTCGATGAACTCGTCGGGGTCTCCGGTGCCGACGTTGTCGTAGTCGACCTCGTTGATGACGAGCCCGCCCGCAGCGCCAGTGGTGACGGTCGCGGTGACGGTCGCGCCGAGCTGGGCGCTCACGACGGCCGAGGTGGCGCTGCCGTTGTTCGCGTAGGTGAAGGTGGCGCTGATCTGGCCGCCCGGCACGGTGATGGTGGCAGGCAGCGTCCCTGCGGTCGTCGGTGCGACAGAGAGACCGACGATCGTTCCTCCCGTGGGCGCAGGCAGGTCGAGGGTGACCGTGAAGACGACCGAGCCCATCGCAGTGACGACCGGGGTCGCAGGCGTGATGGAGGCCGCCGTGCGCGGCTCCGTGGCGGTGATGGCGCGCACCGTGGCGGTCTGCGTGCTCGTGTTGAGCGATGCCGTGAGAGTCGCGGTGCCTGCGTCGGTCGAGCTGACGAGCACCTGGGCCGAGACCTGGCCGGCGGCGATGGTGACGCCTCCGTCGACGACGCTGACCGCCTCGTTGTTGCTCGAGGTGATCGTGATCGGAGTCGCCATGATCGCTGGGCCCGAGATCGTGACGGTGAGCGGCATGGGGAAGGTGAGGCCGCTCGTCTGGCCTGCGGAGGCGAAGCCGTTGGGCGCGAACGAGGTGATGCTCGGCAGGCCGGTGGCGAGATCGGCCATCGAGCGCGGGTTCAGCGTCGACGCCGAGTTCCTGAACGCGAGCACGCCCGTGATCGACGCGTAGTTCTGGTTCACCGCAGGCATCGGCGAGATCGCGAAGACGAACGTGCCGACCGTGATCGAGTTGCTGTTCGCCGCCGTGACGAAGCTGCTGGTTCCCGTGACCGAGCTGACGGTGTTCGGGCCGATGGCGACGAGCACGCCCTCGAGGGCCGCGGCCCGGCTGCCACCCGTGGTGATCTCTCCGATGGTGGCGACGGTGGGAATCGGCGCCGCCTCGACGAGGCTGCTGGCGATGGCAGTTGCCGTGAGGTTGGTGAGCTGGCGCTGCCCGAGCACGTCGCTGACCGTTCCGTCGACGTCGACGCGGTTGCCCACCGTGAGGCTGGTGAGGAAGGTCGAAGGGCTGCCGGTGCTCACGAAGAGGCCTGAGAAGTCGGCGTTCGTGTACGACGGGTCGCCGATCTTCGCCTGCACGAAGAACCCGGACGACGACTTGGCCGTGACGAGCACGTTGTCGAGGGAGACGACGGTGCCGAGCGGAATCGAGCCGTTCTTGATCGCGTAGATGGTGGTCGGGCAGCCGGCAGCGCCGGGGTTCGCGGCCATCGGGCAGAAGTCGCAGGCGTCACCTTTGAGATCGCCATCGGCGTCAGCCTGATTGGCGTTCGCGATGAGCGGGCAGTTGTCGAGCGCGTTCGCGACGCCGTCACCATCACGATCGCTCGGCGTCGGAGCAGGGCAGGTCGTCGCGTTGGCGAGCAGCGGGCAGACGTCGCACGCGTCGGGCACGGTGTCGCCGTCGGTGTCGGGGTGAATGCCGTTGTCGAGCGGGCGCAGCGGGTTGAAGACGGTGGGGCACGCCTCACTCGCGTCGGCCAACCCGTCACCGTCTGAGTCGGTCGCGGTGATCGCGCCGGTGTAGACGGTGGAGCCCGAGACGCTCGCGGGTCGGCTGGGCGTACACGTCGGCTCGACGGCGGGCGCTCCACACTCGAAGGCGGGCAGGGCGCCAACGCCGGCTGCGGTCTGGGTCTGCGCGTACGTGAAGCTGGTCTCTGCTTGAACGCAGAGGTTCTTCGGCTGACCACAGACGTTCAGCGTTTCACAGCCCGACAATCGGAGCACCGAGACGAGCGAGGTGTCTCCATAGAGCACGACGCCGCCGCGCATCACGAGGGCGACGTCTTCGGGCTGCGCTGCGATCACGGCCCGGTAGCCTGAGCGAACGCGCGCGTCGAAGATCGCGATGTCAGCGAGGCGGCCCGGCGCGAGGGCTCCGAGCGAAGTGCCGACGCCAGCGACTTCGGCGGCGTTGGTGGTGACGGCGTTCCACAGCTGCTGATCGGTCAGCGCGTTCGAGAAGTAGAGCGAGTTGAGGCGATCGGCGCAGGCGAGCTCACGCAACAGGTTGGTCGAACCCGTCACCGTCCAGTCGGTGCCGAGGGCGAGCCGCACCCCGAGACGATTCGCGACTGGCAGTGGAATCGTGTTGCCGTAGGTGGCGATGTTCGAGCGCGGTGACCAGATCAGCGAGGTGTCGCTCGCGGCGAGTTGGGCGAGATCTCCGGCCCTGAGCGCGAGGCCCATCGCGAGGCTGGTCTTCGCGCTGAGCAGGTTGTTCGACGTGCCGGGCGCGACCGTGTCGTAGGTCGTCGACGACATGCAGAGGAACTCGTTTCGCGCGACCGAGTCGATGCCTTCTCCGCTGTGGGCGAGGTAGGCCGAGGCCGTCGCGAACGTGGCGGTCGTGTCGGCAGAGCCGCCGTAGTCGCAGTCCGAACTCCGCTGGACGCCGGAGTTGTCTCCGAGCGGGAAGATCGAAGACATGGCAGCCGCGCCACCTGCGCCCTCCCGGAGGGTGGAGTCGAGGTTGCGCGTGAGCCCCGCCACACCTGGTGAACCAAGCGTGCTGGTGGTGCCAGCCATGATCGCGCGCAGCTCACTCCAGCGCGTCACATCGGTGCTTCCCGACGTCGCCGTGAGCGGCGTGTGCATTCGCGCTCCAGACCCGCGCCAGTCGTGGCGCTGCTCGTAGCGCTCTCCGGTCTCGTTCCGCGGCGGGTTGGAGTTGAAGTTGTGGTGAACGTGCGAGTCGATGAGCCCGGGCGAGATGACGGCCTGCGGGCAGGCGATGATCAGCTGGCCGCCATCTGCGCAGTTGGTTCCGACGCAGGAGATGAGCCCTCCTGGCTCCAGCGCGACCTGACCGTTCGTGACGATACCGCTGGGGGTGAGGACGGTGCCGGTGAGCAGGCGCCGCGAGCCAGTGCCGGAGATCGTGCACAGCGGTGTCCCCGCGTCTGAAGCAGATCCGCCAGCTGAAGCGGAGCCGCCAGCCGATGCACTGCCACCAGCCGTTGCAGTTCCGCCGGCCGTTGCTGTTCCGCCGGCCGTTGCAGTTCCGCCGGCCGTTGCAGTTCCGCCAGCCGTTGCAGTTCCGCCAGCCGTTGCAGTTCCGCCAGCCGTTGCCGTTCCGCCAGCCGTTGCCGTTCCGCCGGCCGTTGCAGTTCCGCCGGCCGTTGCTGTTCCGCCGGCCGTTGCTGTTCCGCCGGCCGTTGCGGTTCCGCCGGCCGTTGCAGTTCCGCCGGCCGTGGCAGTTCCGCCAGCCGTTGCAGCTCCACCAGCCGTCGCAGCTCCACCAGCCGTCCCTCCGTCAGAAGTCGGAGTTGGACCCGGACAGGCGGCAAGAAACACAGTCACGCACGACGCGACGAGGAGGCGGGAAAAGCGCATGGGCGACGGTGTAGAGCGATTGTCCGGTCGGCCGCCACGGTGAATTGAGCGAGCAACGACAACGGTTTTTCAGAAGCGATCCCGGCGCGATTCGAACGCGCGACCCCTGGCTTCGGAGGCCAGTACTCTATCCAGCTGAGCTACGGGACCTGACTGCGGCGCTGCGTATACAGCCGCGCAAACGCCGCGCCTACCACTTTTCTCGCCACCGGCCGCACGGCATCTTCGAGCGAGCCCACTGTGAACTCGTACACGTATTGAAGGTTCTTTGGCTGTCCGCACGAGCACGTCGTGCGGCCGGGTTTGAGAGCGGTGAAGCTGATGTGATTGACGCCCTCGGTCCCTCCGTCTGACAACGGCATCGGTTCGTCCACCAATTCGCCGCGCACCACGCTGACGTCATCGCAGATCGCGACGGTTGCGAAGTGCTGGCAAGGGAAGCGGCGACCTTCGGTGATCGACACGGGAATCACGAGCGCGTTGCCGCCCCGCAGTTGAATCGACGACGCGGGCCGCCCCTCCAGCGGGACGAGCTTGAGATCGGAGCTGGCGGTGCTGGTGGAGATGGTCGACATGGGCGCCTCTGCCGGCTTCGTGACTTCGAGCGTCGAACCAGGCCCTTGCGCGAGCACCATCAGCACCAGAGGAAGCATGGGGCTCTTTACGCGTGGCGCGGCGGACCATTCAACCCGCGTTCGTGCAGGCGTGATTCCTCGCAACCCGCGCCCCCGTCGGTAAAGTGCGCCGCGACATGGCTGACACTCCACTCGAGCGTCGATCGCTCGGCCGCTACGAACTGCTCTTCATGCTCGGCCAGGGTGGCATGGGCGAAGTGCACCTCGCGCGCCTCTCTGGAGCTGGCGGCTTCGAGAAGCTCTGCATCGTCAAGACGATCCTGCCGCAGATGAAGGCCGAGACCCAGTTCGTCGAGCGCTTTCACCACGAGGCGCGCGTGCTCACGCACCTCACGCACTCGAACATCGCGCAGGTCTACGACATGGGAGAGGCCGACGGCACGCTCTTCATGGCGATCGAGTACGTGCCCGGCGTCGATCTCGCGCGCGTCGAGACCCGCTGCGCCACCACGGGCAACTTCCTTCCGCTGCCCATCGCGATTCACGTCGGCCGGCTCATGTGCGAGGCGCTCGGCTACGCGCACCGCAAGACGAGCCCCGAAGGAACGCCGCTGGGCATCGTGCACCGTGACGTGTCACCGCAGAACGTCATGGTCTCGTACGAGGGCGAGGTGAAGGTGATCGACTTCGGCCTCGCGAAGAGCGCGGCGCGGTCGAAGCACACGCTGCCTGCCACCGTGATGGGCAAGCTCGGCTACATGTCGCCCGAGCAGGCGATGGCGCAAACGGTCGATCACCGCTCCGACATCTATTCGGCCGGCATCGTCATCTGGGAAATGCTGGCCGGGCGGCCGCTCTTCGGTGGCGGGACGATGGCCGAGATGGTCGCGGCCATGGCCTTCCCCAAGGTGCCCTCGCTGCGCGAGTTCAGGCCCGAGGTCAGCGAGACGCTCGATCAGGTCGTGCTGCGCGCGCTGAGCAAGGACCCCGCGGCCCGCTACAACCGTGGCGACGAGTTCGCCCGTGCGCTGAACGAGATCGCCGTTCGTGAAGGGCTGAGCGTGAACGCCGAAGAGGCGGGCAACTTCATTCGCGCGATGTGCCCCGAGGAGTTCGCGGCCGAGCGCAGCCTGCAGTCGCAGCTCTCGTTGTTGCGCAAGGGCGGGGTGAAGCCACCGTCGAGCCCGGGCCATCACCTCAAGCCGAAGTCGGGCACCGTGTCGTCGCAGGAGGAGGCGATCGACGGCACGTTCGTTCGGCCGGAGTCGGGCGTCGCGCTCACTCCGGCACAGCGGGCGCTGTCGGTGCAGGCGCAGGCCCCGCAGGCTCCCGTGAAGGCGCCCTCGAAGCCCGGGCCGCCGGTGCAGAGCCGAATGGCTCCCTCGGCGACAGAGCGCGCGCTGCCTGAAGTTGCCGACGACGAGCCGATCGTCGCGCCGAGACGTTCTGCAGCGCCCTTGATCGTCGTGGGCCTGGTTGCGCTCGTGGCGCTGGGTGGTGGCGCGTACGTGCTGATCGGCAACTCCACGCCCGCTCCGAAGGACCCCGTCGTCGAGGTCAAGCCAGTCGACCCCGTGAAGCCTGTCGAGCCCCTCAAGCCCGTCGAGCCCCTCAAGCCCGTCGAGCCAGTCGCCGACGTCGTGGACGCGGGGGCCGAAGTCGTTGCCGTCGCCGAGCGCGCGCGGGTCACGCCGAAGGGGCACCTCTTCAAGGTGATTCGCCGCTCCGACGGCGCGTTCATCGACATCGACAAGGGCCAGCGGCTGCGTGAGGGCGATCGGCTGCGGCTCGTCGGTGAACCGCTCGCAGACAAACGGCGCGAGGTGTTCGGGCAGGCGCGCGTGCTCGAGCTGAAGGCGCGTGGCACGGTGGCCGAGCTGTTGATGGAAGAAGACGACGCCCACCCCGATCAGCTCTTCGCCTTCGTGGACGAGACCGTGGTCGAGCGCCCGAAGCCGACCGCGAAGGTGAACCCGACGAAGCCAGACGACCCGATCGTGCTCGCTGACCCGTTCGCGAAGAACCCGAAGCCCGACGATCGCCCTGCGGAGCCGAAGGTCGACCCGAAGCCGGTCGAGGCGAAGCCCGTGGAGCCGAAGGTCGAAGACAAGCCGGTCGAGGCCGCCCTGCCGCGCATCGAAGGGTCGGTCGTTTTGGCGCGCACCCGAGACGCCCTCTTCGGCAACACGACCTCGAAGGTGCGGGTGCTGGTGAAGAGCAGCTCTCCCGCTGGTGCGCAGTGCGACGTGCACCTGCCCAACGGCAAGCACCTGGTCTTCCCCACGCTGCGACCGGGCGACAACAAAGAGAGCGATCTGGAGCAGTGGGGCAAAGATCTTCGACCCGACCCGAACAAGGCGACGAAGTGGGCGCTGGTCGAGTGCCGCGACGCGGCCGGCTACTTCGAGTTCACCGACATCGTTCGCCGCTGAGTTTCCGTTCTCAGGGGCTGGAGTGTCCTTTCGGTATGGCGCGATGGGCACTGGTGGCGCTGTTGGCGGGCTGCTCGACGCCTCAGGAGCGCCGTGATGCCTGCTTCTCGGGTTTCGGCCACGACACGAGCTTCAGCGGCGAAGTCGAGCTCACCATCACTGGCAACCCCGGCAGCGCGATGGAGCCTCGGCTCAGCCCCGACGAGCGCTTCCTCTTCTGGAACGACAAGCCAGCCAGCGACGATGCCATGCAGCTGCACGTCGCGACGCGTGTCGACGCCGGGGTCTATTCGTACGTGGGGCCGCTCGAGGGCGCGAACGTCGACGGCTTCCTCGATGGGGTGCCGGCCATCGACTCGAGCAACCGGTTCTTCTTCGTCTCGTTGCGCACCTATGGGCAGAACATGCGCACGATCTACTCGGCGCGCTTCGACCCCTCGGGCCCTCGGCTCACCGATGTGACGCCGATCGACGACGCGATCAGTGAGAAGAAGGCGGGCGTCGTCGACATCGACATCGACGTCTCGAACGACGGCACCGTGCTGATCGTCTCTCGTGCCGAGTTCGCCCCTGGCTCGACGGGACCGTCGAAGAGCCGCCTCGAGATCTTCGGCGTCGACGCGGGAGTTCCCTTCGTCTCACCGGCGCTGGCAGCGTGGCCGAGCCGCATCAACGAGTCGACGACGTGCCGTCAGTACGCCGCGCATCTGTCGAGTGACGGCCTCGAGCTCTTCTCCACGGTGTTGCCGCTGGGCGCGGTCGAGCCTGCTGACTTCCGGCTCGCGGTCTCGAGGCGCTCCAGTGTGACGGAGCCATTCGGGCCAGGCGCGACCCTCGACTCGATCTCGGGGCTCTTGCTCGAAGGGCCGAACCTGTCGCTCGATGGCAAGCGGCTCACGTACCACCGCTTCAATCAGACGACCGGGCGGTGGGGCCTCTACCAGTCACGCCGGCCGTGACTCACTTCTGGGCGACGTCCCACTTCAGGCGCTTCCACGTGCCGCGCAGCGAGTCGGCGGTGCTCTCGAACACGGCGTCTTCCTTCTCCTTCGCGTCGATGAAGAGCACGAAGTCGAGCTGGCGATTCGGCTGCTCGGCCTCGAGGTCGAAGCGCTTGACGATCTCATTCGCGGGCAGCGTGCGGCGGCCGGCCACGTCGACGAGGGGAAAGTCGAGGCCCTTCATGTCGCTGTCGTGCTGGTACGCCTTGTAGACGAGCTCGGTGCACACCAGCGTCGAGTCGGAGAAGAAGTCGAAGTCGAAGTCGTACGGCCGGCCCTGGTATTTGAAGGCGCGCTCGATGGCGCGGGCCTTCTCGGCGAGGGGCAGGCGAGGGCGCAGGCCTCCGAGGTAGTCGACCCCGAAGGCGTGCTCGACGGCCGTGAAGCTCACGCCCTCTGAGATCGACTCGACGATCCGAATCGGCCCGTGTCCCTGAAAGTCGACGCCGTCGGCATACGCCTTCCACTTCGCGGGGTAGCGCTTCTGGAGCAGCTCGGCGAGCGTCGTCGGCTTCTCGGGCTGGGTCTTGAGCCACGCCTGCACGCCCGGGTCGATCTCGATCGCGGCCCAGTCGGCGGGGCGGCCAACGTACAGCAGCGCGTGTGGCCAGAAGCCGGGCAGGCCGATGTTCGAGAGGAACCAGTTCTGCCGCGTCACCAGCACGTCGCCGGGCTGCAGCTTCGGCAGCACGCTCTTCTCGACGAAGGCCTTCGAGAGCAGCGGCTTGCCGTTGCGCGCGACGCGGGTGTCGCCCATCCACTCCGCGAAGGACTTCTGCACGGGGAAGACCGTCTGCATCGTCGAGTCCTTGAGAATGTCGGTGGCGTTGCCCGCGAACAGCTTCACGCCGCTCTTCAGCAGCGAGCCCTTCGCCTGCTTCGAGTCGGCCTTCATCTCTTCCCAGGCCCACTTCACGTCTTTCTCATCGAGCGCCTTCAGCTTCTTCAGCGTCGGCGTCACCGTGATCGCCCACGCGTCTCCGGTCATCAGCTGCGTCGAGGTCGCGACGTGAATCGCCTTCATCTTGAAGGCCGCGAAGGCGCCGGCGGGCACTCCGAACTCGTCGTTCTTCTCGTCGAGCAGCGTCTCGAGCTGCTTGTTGCCGATGGTGAGATCGGCGAACGCCATGCCGTAGGCGAGCAGGGTGGTGAGCGCGGTGTGCGTCACCACGTAGCCCCAGGCGTGCCGCGAGTCGGTGGGCAGCAGCTTGACGAAGTCCCAGTACTTCTGACGCAGCCCTTCGATCGACGCGAAGTACCCGAACAGCGAACCCCAGGTGCTCAGCAGCGTGCGCTTCTGCTCGGGCGTCAGCAGCGTGTCGGCCTTGAACGCGAAGAGCTGCCGGTTGGCCTGAACCTGCGCGTTCACCGACTTCAGGCCCATCACGAACATCTTCAGCGTCGCGAGATCGGCGCGGGCCGTGGCGATGAACGGCTCAGGCTCGAGGGTGAAGACCGAGGGCTGATTGGCCGGGGCAGCCGAGAGGAGGGCGCTCAGGAGAAGGACCATGCGGCGCACCTTAGCCACGGTTAGCCTCGCGAACCCATGGCTCGAATCATCGATGACGAGGCAGGCATCGCGGCGATCGTGAACGCGTCGAAGCGCATCGCGGTGCTGGGCATCAAGACCGAGGCGGGGCAGCCGGCCTTCGACGTGCCCGCGTACCTGCAGGATCAGGGGCTCGAGGTGATCCCCGTGCCGGTCTACTACCCCGAGGTGACGACGATTCTCGGCGAGCGCGTGTACCGGAAGGTCGCCGACATTCCCGGAGGCCCGGTCGATCTGCTCGACGTGTTCCGCCGCCCGAACGATCTGCCGCCGCACCTGGATGACGTGCTCGCCGCGAAGCCGAAGGTCGTCTGGCTGCAGCTCGGCATTCGCAACGACGGGTTCGCGAAGAAGCTGGTCGAGGCCGGCATCGACGTCGTGCAGGACCGCTGTTTGCTGGTCGATCACTCCCGGTACGCCGGCCGTCAGGGCTGAACCCGGGGCCTCGTCGTGGTGCTTGCGGACGCACGATTGGCCATGTATTGCCGCGCCCGTTTCAAGCAGTCACGGCCAGGTAGCTCATCTGGTTAGAGCGGCGGTCTCATAATCCGCAGGTAGACGGTTCGAGTCCGTCCCTGGCCACTAACCCAACCTTCGAAGCCCCGATTCGTCACCGAGTCGGGGCTGTTTTTTTGACCACCCCCCATTCGCAGCGTCTCATCCGGTCAGCACAGGGCTGTAGCGCCTTGTCGCTTGCGCCACACAGGAGACGAAATGCACGACGCGCCCATGGCAGTTCCCGTCACCGAGTCGACGTCAGACCGGGACCTGATCACCAAGTCCGAGCGAGAGGTCGTCAGCACGCACGTGTTGGTCGAGCAGGAGAAGGTCGAGAAGCTGCGCGAGCTGTCGAAGCGCACCCGCATCGCGCAGAGCGAGTACCTGCGTGAGGCCGTCGACGATCTGCTGAGCAAGTACGACCGCAAGCCGGAGGACGACTGAAATGCCTCCTCGCTCGACGAACCTGGCGTTGCAGCAGCAGCCCGACCGTCACCCGCCCACCGCGTTCGACTTCGCCGGTCGCCGGCTCAAGGTCGTGAAGTCGACGGTGATCGCGGTCGACGAGCCGTCTCCGATGCTCGAGGCGATTCGCAAGTACCTCGACTCGTTGCCGTGATGCAGGCCCTCGGCTTTCACCACCTCGCCATTCAGGTACGCGACGTCGAGCGGGTCTCGGCGTTCTACCGAACGGTGCTGGGGCTGGCCGAGGTGAAGCGCTGGCACCGCGACGACGGCTCGCTTCGCAGCGTCTGGGTCTCGGTGGGCGGCGAGAGCGGCTTTCTCGCGATCGAACACCTGCCCGACGGTGCACCCGTCCCCGACGGTGCGTTGGGGCCATCGATGATCGCGCTGCGCATCGCTCCTTCGGCGCGAAAGGCCCTCGAGGTCGAGCTGGCCGCGCACGGCGTGCCGATCGTGAAGCAGACCGGGTGGACGTTGTACGTGCGAGATCCCGAAGGGACGCTCGTCGGCCTGAGTCATCACCCCTTCGACGTTCCCTGAGACAACCTGACGTGCGGTGCGGTAAGGCCGCGGCCTCTTTTCCGGAGGTCGCATGCGTCTGTCTGCTCTCGTCCTGATTCTCCTCGCTGGCTGTGCCACCCAGCAGCCCGTTCAGAAAGAAGCGCCGGCCGCTCCTGCGAAGGAGACCGCTGCGCCACCGCCCGAGCCGCCGAAGTTCGTGGCTGATCTCAAGAAGCCCATGCCGCCCGGGCTCGACGAGGCCGCGATGGATCTGAGCGCCGACCCGTGCGCCGATTTCTACCAGTACGCCTGCGGCGGCTGGATGGCGAAGACCGAGATCCCCGCTGACCGCCCGCTGTACTCGCGTGGGTTCGTCTCGATCCTCGAGCGCAACGAGGCGCTGCAGAAGACGATCCTCGAAGAGGCCGCTGCCAACAAGCTGCCCGAGGGCACGGCGTTCGCGAAGCAGCTCGGCGACTACTACGCGACCTGCACCGACGAGGCGGGCCTCGAGAAGGCGCTGCCCGAGGTGAAGAAGTTCATCGATCAGGTCGCGAAGGTGAAAGACGCGAAGTCGCTCGCCACCAGCGTCGGCACGATTCACGCGGCCGGCTTCCGCCCCTTCTTCGACCTCGGCGCGATTCAGGATCTGAAGAACTCGAGCGAGGTGATCGGTTCGCTCGATCAGAGCGGTCTGGGCCTGCCCGACCGCGACTACTACTTCGACGAAGACAAGAAGGCCGTGCGCGAGCAGTACAAGTCGCACGTCGAGGCCATGTTCGGCCTGCTGGGTCTGCCCGCGAAGGACTGCCAGCGCAAAGCAGACGAAGTCATGTCCATCGAGACCCGCCTGGCGAAGGTGGCTCAGACCCGCGTCGAACGCCGCGACCCGAACAAGCTCTACAACCGCATCAACCGTGACGGCCTCACCGCGCAGGCGAAGGACTTCGCGTGGGACGCGTACTTCACCGCCGTGGGCGCGAAGGACCTCAAGGCCATCAACGTGAACTCGGTGCCGTACTTCGTCGAGGTCGCGGCCATCGCGAAAGACACCAGGCCCGAGTTGCTCAACTCGTACCTGACGTGGGTGGTGCTGCGCTCGACGACGCCCGCGCTGCCGAAGGTGTTCCAGGACGAGGCGTTCAACTTCTCGTCGAAGGCGCTGACGGGCGCCAAAGCCGATCGCCCGCGCTGGAAGAAGTGCGTCGCGTACACCGACGGCGATCTCGGTGAGGCGCTGGGCCGTGAGTTCGTGCGCCGCGCATTTGGTGAAGACGGCAAGGCCCGTACGAGCGCGATGGTGGAGTCGCTGCAGAAGTCGTTCGAGGCCAACCTGATGTCGCTGTCGTGGTTCGACGAGGCGACGCGCAAGGCAGCCTTCGAGAAGGTCACCCGCATGGTGGGCAACAACAAGATCGGTTACCCCGGCACGTGGCGCGACTACTCGAAGCTCACCACCTCGCGCACGTCGTTCTTCGGCAACTCCCTGGCGGCGAACCGCTTCGAGGTGCAGCGCCAACTCGCGAAGATCGGCAAGCCCGTCGATCGCAACGAGTGGCTCATGTCGCCGCCGACGGTGAACGCCTATTACGACCCGCAGAAGAACGAGATCGTCTTCCCCGCCGGCATTCTGCAGCCTCCGTTCTTCGACCGCGCCGCGACTGATGCCGTGAACTTCGGCTCGATGGGCATGGTGGTCGGCCACGAGATCACGCACGGCTTCGACGACGAGGGCCGGCAGTTCGACGTCGACGGCAACATCAAGGACTGGTGGTCGGCGTCGGTCGGCAAGGCGTTCGTCGAGAAGGCCTCGTGTGTGAAGAAGCAGTTCGACGGCTACACGGCCATCGGCGACATCAAGGTGAAGGGCGATCTCACGCTGGGTGAGAACATCGCCGACCTCGGCGGGCTCAAGCTGGCGCACGCGGCCATGGCCGAGTGGTACGCGAAGAAGGGCGACGCCGACTCCCAGTTCCGCTTCTCGCGCAGCCAGCAGTTCTTCCTCGGGTTCGCGCAGTCGTGGTGCACCAAGGTTCGTGACGAGACCGCGAAGGTCCGCGCTGCGACCGATCCCCACGCTCCGCCGTTCGCGCGCGTGAAGGGCCCGCTCGGAAACCTCGACGCGTTTCAGACCGCGTTCCAGTGCTCCGAGAAGGCCGCGATGATTCGCCGCGGCGCCGATCGCTGCGTCGTCTGGTGACTCGCAGGAGAGGGGGGGCTTGAATTTGGTCATTTGACCATGGTTGTTTGGTCGTATGGCCAAGACGCAGACGGCGGCTCCGGAAGCGCCGGTTCAGCAGGCACCTGAAGAAGGGGCCGACGAGCGCATCTTGAAGGCAGCCGGGAAGCTCTTCCGCGAGAAGGGCTTCGCGGCGACGACGGTTCGCGAGATTGCGTCGGCGGCGAACATGCTGCCGGGCAGCCTGCACTACCGGTACGCGAGCAAAGACGACGTGCTGCTGGCGCTGATGAACCGTGCCGTGAAGCGGGCTCGAGAAGCGGTGTTGTCGGCGATCGGCGACGTCACCGATCCCGTCGAGCGGCTGCGGCTCGGTCTGCGGGCCCACCTCGAGCTGCTCTGCAACGGAGACGATTCGCTGTACGTGCTGCTCTTCGACTGGCGCTCCTTGCCGGCGGGCGCACGAGAAGGCGTCGAGCGTGAGCGCGGCAAGTACGAATCGTTCTGGGACGGCCTGCTGATCGATGCGCACGCGAGTGGTCGGGCGCGGCCGCTGCTCGATCTCGAGTTGGTGCGACACTTCGGCTTCGGTGCCATCAATTGGGTCGCGACCTGGTACCGGCCTGATGGCGACCGCACGCCCGCGCAGATCGCCGACACGTTCTTCTCGTACCTCGCGTTCGGGCTGCTGCACGAGCGTGCGCGTCCACGAGATCTCGACTCCCACTTCGCCGGGCTGATGGCGGCGACCCTGAAAGGCAGGAGCTGACCCATGGCGATCATCGAAACCTTCTCGAACGCGATCGACACGCTGCCGCTGATGAAAGACGCCACGGCGTCGGGGAACCTGCAGGTGCTGCGCTCGCTGCTGGGGCCCGCCTTTCGCGGCATGGTGCAGAAGCGCGGCAAGCAGGACGGCACCTCGAAGATGCCCGTCGACTACTCGGTGCGCTTCGACTGGAACTACCTGCGCGACAAGCCCGAGCTGACGCGGCTGTACGAGGCGGCGAAGACGTCGCAGTGGAACGGCACGACCGATCTCGACTGGACGAGCAGCGTCGACCCGCACTCCGACGAGACGGCGCTGCTGCCGTGGGAGTTCCTGCCGATCGCGAACCTCGTCTCGTTCAAGAACGCGTCGCCAAAGGAGCGTTCGGAGCAGCGCCGCGGCATCACCGCGTGGTTGTTGTCGCAGTCACTGCATGGCGAGCAGGGCGCGCTCTTCGCGGCGTGTCAGGTGACCGAGGCGGTGCCGTGGCTCGACGCAAAGCTGTACGGCTCGACGCAGGTCGTCGACGAAGGCCGCCACGTCGAGGTCTTCCACGCGTACCTCACGAAGAAGCTCGAGAAGAAATACGACATCAACGACAACCTCTACGTCGTCATCGACGCGCTGATGAGCGACTCCCGGTGGGACATGAAGTTCCTCGGCATGCAGATCATGATCGAGGGCCTCGCGCTGGGCACGTTCGGCATGATCCAGCAGCTGACGCGTGAGCCGCTGCTCAAGAGGATGCTCACGTACATCATCACTGACGAGGCGCGGCACGTTCACTATGGCGTGCTCGCCCTGAAGGACTTCATCGGCCAGCTCACCGAGAAGGAGCGCCGCGAACGCGAAGACTGGGCGTTCGAGGTCTCGCTGTTCCTTCGCAACCGGTTCTTCGCGCACGAGTTCTACGATGAGTACTACGCCCACGCGATGACGCGGCAGCAGTGGGAGCGGTTGGTCATCGAGAGCGAGATGATGACCCGGTTCCGCAAGACGATGTTCAAGCGGGTGATCCCCAACTTGAAGCGCATCGGGCTTTTGAGCGATCGCATCAAGCCGAAGTACGCCGAGCTGGGGCTGCTGGGCTTCGAGAACGGGAAGGCGGCGCCGGAGTTGTCGGCGAACGACCTGATCAACGATCGCGACTGAGCAATCGGGGGCGCTGGTGTTCGTCTGCTGGCCTGTCAGGAGGCTGTGATCATGGGGCTGTGCGCGACGATCATTCTGGGCGGCATCGCTGGTTGGCTGGCGAGCATCATCGCGGGCACGAACGCACGCATGGGCGCGATCGCGAACGTCATCGTCGGCATCATCGGGGCAGTGGTCGGAGGCATGGTGTTCAACCTCGCAGGCGGCCGTGGCGTGACGGGCCTCAACCTCTACAGCCTGTTCGTCTCGGTCGTCGGCGCGAGCATCGTGCTCTTCGTGGTGAAGAAGCTCTTCAGGTGACGCCGCGCAGGTAGCTGACGATCAGGCGCTCGAGCTCGGTCGCCAGCTGCTCCTCATCGAGCGACGACGGGCGATCGACGAACACGCGCCGCAGCACGCCGTCCACGGCAGCGATCAGCATCCACGTCGCCATCTTCGCGTCGGGCACGTCGAGTTGATCACGGTGGCTCTCGAGCCAGGCAACCACGAGCGGTTCGTACGCCGCGTGCTGGGCGTGCAGGGCCTTCAGTGCGCCGATGCGGGGCACCTGCTCCATCAAGACCCGATGGAGTCTCGGCTCGACCCGGTGCGCATCCAGCATCGCGCGCACGAGCGTCTTCACCGCCTGCGGCAACGTCGCGTCCTGCAGGGTCATCAGGTGCTCGGTGATGACGGCGCGCAGCTTCTCCTGGTGCCGCTCCATCACGCGAACGACCAGCGACTCCTTGTTCGGGAAGTACTGGTACACGCTGCCGATCGACACGCCCGCCGCCTCGGCCACGCGGTTGGTGGTGCAGCCCTCGTAGCCGTCCTTCAATAGAACGCGAGCAGTCGCCTTGAGGATGATGTCGACCAGCTCGCGGCTGCGGCGCTGCGAGGGCTCTTTCCGAGGCGTGACGAGGCGTTTGCGGGCCATGCCGCCACCTTCGCGAACGCGAGTGCAACGCTCAAGCTGAACGTGAGCAAATACTCGCGTCGCGGCCGGGCGCGATCGAGGTGGCTTTCGATGATGTCGACGTTCGTGCTGGTGGTGCTCTCGCAGGCGTTCACGGTGAAGGCGGTCGAAGCGGGCGTCGAGGTCAGTTGGCGCCCTGTTCCCGGCTCGGGCTTCAGCGAGCTGCGCTTCGTGGGCGAGACCGCTGGCGACGTCGAGGCGCTGTGCACGAAGGCCTTTGGCACCGGCAAGTTCGACCCAGAGGAGCCGCACCTCGTGAGCCGAACGCTGCTCTCGGACACGGGGGACGAGCGCGTGACGTGGGACGAGATCGCCCCGCCCATGGTGAGTCGACGCGACTACGTGATGCGGAGCGTCCGCACCCGAGGCCAGGGCCGGTGCCGCATCGACTTCGAGGCCTTCGATGATCGCGCGCACCCTCCACGAGAGGGCGTCGTGCGGCTCACGGCGCTGCGCGGCAGCTTCACCTTCGAGGCGGTCGGCGCCCGCGTTCGGGTCGAGCACCGCGTTCACATGGACCCGGGCGGGCTGCTCGCGCCCTTCGTCGTCGAGGGCTCCCGCGAGCGCATGAGCCTCGCGTGGATGAAGCGGCTGCTCTCGAGGTGAACGTCAGGGAACGGCCGCCGAGCAGACGCCCAGCACGCTCTTGCACACGCCGTTGACGCAGAAGAGGTCGCCGCAGTCGCGATCGGTCGTGCAGGACTTCGGCATGCAGATCGCTCCCGCCGGGCTCATCACGCAGGTGAAGCCGCCAGCGCAGGGCACGGTGCCGCAGCGAATCGCCTCGCAGCGCTTCGTGTTCGCGTTGCACGTCTCACCATCGGCGCACGGCTTGTTCGCCGCGCAGCCAGGTAGACAATCGGTCTGCCCGCTGCAGGCGCAGTCGCGCGGCCGACAGACGTTGCCAGTCACGTTCGGGTTGCACTCGAAGTCGTCACCGCAGCTCGACGGCGCGTCGTTGCAGATTCCGCAGTGCCTGACCGTGCTGTCGGTGCACATCTCGGGCAACTGACACATCGAGTCGCCCGAGCAGCAACTGGGCTGAAGGCACCGCACCGGCGGACAGACGAAGGGCGTCGCCGTCTTCAAGCGGCACTGCTCGTAGCTGGGCCTGCAGGTGCACTGAAAGCAGAGGTCGGGAGCACAGAGCGGGTTCTGCCGGCAGGCGCCGTTGCTGAGCCCGCGACACGGATCCGCCTGGCCACCAGCCGTCGCGCCTCCAGCGGCTCCACCAGCGACCGCTCCGCCGCCGGCGTTTCCACCAGCCGTGGCTGCGGTTCCGCCTGCAGTCGACCCACCGCCACCATCTCTCGACTCATCGAGCAGGGCCGCGCGGCCACACGCTGCAAGGGCGAGAACGAGGAGAATCGTGCCGAGTCTCATGCGCGCGCGAGGTTCAGCCCGCGTGCCATGGAGCAGGTCCGGGTTCTGGGTACTTCGCTCGCCGTCTCGACCCTCGCTCGCGAAATTCTGACGTTCAGAAGAGTGAAAGCTGCGGCAGCTGTCGCGGTGGGCGCTGGAAGGTGTCGACACGCTTCCACTCGTCTTGACGGTTGAAGCCGAGGCGCTTCGTCGTCACCTCGAACACCTGGCCGATGGCCTCGGCGTACTGTCCCTCCCCACGTCCGCGTACGCCGTAGCGCGCGTCGTAGAGCTTGCCGTTTCGCGTCTCACGCACCCGGTGGAGGATCTTCTCGGCGCGAAGGGGCAGGGCGGCGCGAATGCGCGACTCGAACACCTCCTTCACGTGCCCGGGCAGGCGGAGCAGCACAGAGCCCGCGCTCGTGGCCCCCGCGTTCCAGGCCGCCTCGAGCACCTCGCCCATGCCCTCGTCCGACACGCCGGGAATGATCGGCGCCACCATCACGCCGACGGGAATGCCCGCCTTCGCGAGCGTCTCGATGGTCTGCATTCGGCGCTGAGGCGTCGCGACGCCGGGCTCGATGCCGCGCGCGAGCTCCTTGTCCCAGATGGGGATCGAGATCGCCACGTGCACCGAGGCGTCACGGTTGAGCTGCTGCAGCACGTCGAGATCGCGCTCGATCAGCGGCGCCTTGGTGACGATCGAGACCGGGTTCTTGTACTCGGCGCAGACCTCGAGACAGCCGCGGGTCAGCCTCAGCGACGCCTCGAGCGGTTGGAAGCAGTCGGTGACGCCGCTGAACATCACCAGCTCGCCCTTCCACGAGGGCTTGTCGAAGGCGGCACGGAGCAGCTCGGGCGCACGGCGCTTCACGACGATCTTCGTGTCGAAGTCGGTGCCCGCGCCGAACGAGAGGTACTCGTGCGAGGGGCGGGCGTAGCAGTACGCGCAGGCGTGGTTGCAGCCTCGGTAGGGGTTCACGCTCCAGCGAAAGCCGAGATCGGGGCTGTCGTTGCTGGCGAGAATGGAGTGGCTCGCGTCTTCGAAGATCTCCACCTTCGCCAGCGGAATCTCATCGAGGTACTCGAGCGCACTCGAAGCCCATGGGTTGGGCGGGTTGGCGACGGGGGTTGGTTTCACGCCGCCAAACAGACATCTGAACGCGAGTTCAGGTCAAGCCGCGAGAATGCGCATGAGCGACCCGACGGCGGCGTCGTCACGCACGGGCGCTCCGATCGAGGTCAGGCACAACATGATGTCGTTCACCTCGAAGCGGCTGACGTGCAGCGTGTGCCCGAGGAAGCCCATCGAGGTCTTCTTCGTGGCGGCTCCGATGGCGCCGATCTCGTCGAGGTCGACCTTGCCCTTGCCGGCGATGAGCAGCCCGTCGTCCGTCGTGAGCGCCACCGCGTCGAGGTTGCGCTTCATGCAGAGCGCGTCGAGGAAGTGGTTGAGCGCTTCGTGGATTCGGGTCGAGCGGCGAGTGCGGCGTTCCATCGTGTTGCCTCCAGTTGCCTACAGGGGCCTACAAGCATGAGGCAGGTTGGAGCTTCGGCAAGAAAATCACCGCCCGAGGCGCGCGCTGACGGCGAGATGATCAGAGCCTGAGCGGCTGATCACCTTCGATTCGAGAGGGCGAAGCGCGCCGCGTGAGAACACGTAGTCGATGCGCGCGAAGGGCACGCGGCCCTCGACGCGATTGGGCCAGGTCGCGCCCCAGTCGAAGTGCAGCTGGCGAAACGCGTCGACCCAGTGATCACGAATCGAGCGATACAGCGGCTCGGCCTCGAGGCTGTTGAAGTCTCCCAGTGCGAGCGCGCGATTCCCGCCACGACGATCGAGCTCGGCCTCGACCATCGACCACTCCTTGCGTCGGCGGGCGGCGTTGCGCTCGAGGCCGTCGAGATCGGGAAGCGTGGCGAAGTTGCGCAGCTCCTTCACGGGCGCCGAGAGATGCACGTTGCAGACTGGCAGCGGGCCGTCGGGCAGCGAGAGCGTCACGCACTGCGCGAACGGCAGCTTCCCCTCGAAGCGCACGAGCTGAACGTCGGTGAGCGGGTGTTTGCTGAAGAACGCGTAGCCGTGCGCGCCGACGTGCGGGGCTTCCGCGTGGAAGGGATGTGTCGCGGACAGTTCGATCGTCAGCCGCTCGGCGTCGCGGGGAGTCACTTCCTGCAGCGCGATCACGTCGGCGCCCGCGTCGCGCATGCCCGCGAGTGACTCGGTGAGCGAGTTGCCCTCGAAGAGCAGGTTGTGCGTGACGACGGTGAGCGGCGTCTCGAGATCACGCGGCGGGCGGGAGTACGCGATCGCGACCGACGCGCTCTCGGCGCCGACGAGGCCCAGCGTCGCGGCGCAGGTCGCCGTGAGGAACCTGCGGCGCTGACGAAGCCCACTGATCAGCAGCACGAGGCCAACCGCGCCGACCGGCCACCGCAGCGCCCACCACGCAGAGCCGATCACGTACGAGTCGCGGCCCCACAGACACACGCCCGTGATCACGAGACACGACATCGCCACGATCGTGGCCAGTGGGAGACGGAGCGAGCGCATGCTCCTTCGGAGCTGCGAGGCGCGTGCCTCAGCGCTGGGGCGCGTTGCAGTCTGGGCAGCGCTTCGCCATCGCGGGCAGCGACGACTGGCAGAACGAGCACCGGCGGGGCACGAAGCCAGTCGACGCCAGCACGGTTCGGCCACGAACGACCTGGGTGAAGAGCCCGAGCGCCGAGCCGAAGAGGCTCATGCCGAGGCCAGCGACGACGGCGAAGCTGCCGCCCGCGAAGAGCACGACGCCCAGAAATCCATCACGCGCGGTCTGATCCATCGTCGCTTCGGGGTTCGCGAAGAAGTCCGCGCTCGGCGTCAAGAAGCCGCGACCGAAGAGGGCGAGGCCTGTCACGACTGCGGCGAGACCGAGAATCGACACCAGCGCACCGGGAGCAGCCGCCACCAGCCACCTGCGTTCGTTCATGGCCGCTCAAGACGGAGTTGGCGGTGTCGCATTCACTGCGACGTCGGGCGCGTCCTGGGTCTTGAACTCGGTGATCAACTTCCCCGCGACGAACAGGAACGGGAACGAGACGAAGAGGCCGACGAAGCCGAGCAGGTGCTCCCACGCGATGAGCGAGAGGATCAGCACGAAGCCTGGCAGTGGCACGTGGCGCGCGGCGAGGCGCGGGTTCAAGAAGTACGACTCGATCTTGTGCAGCACGAAGGTGAGGCCGATGAAGAGCCCGACGCCGAAGAAGCCCTTCGTCTGGTACGCGACGACGGACAGCACGGCGCCCGAGATCAGGTTCCCGACGACGGGGATCAGCCCCGAGACGAAGATCAACAGCATCAACATCGGCACGTGCGGCACGCCGATGATCCACAGTACGGGCAGGGTGAGAATCGCGTTGCAGGCGGCCACGATGAACTGCAGCTGCACGGTGAGGCTGACGGCTTCGGCGACGTGTTCTCCCCAGCGCGTGAGCGTGCCGAACAGGCTGTCGGGCGCGAGTGACTGGCGAAACGCGCGCAGCTTCTCTTCGTCGAGAAAGAACACGATGGCCAGCACGAGCCCGATGATGGCGTAGATGAGCAGGTGGCCGAGCTCGGCCGCCGAGGCCGCGACGTTCGCCGCGTAGTGCTGGGCCGACTGCACGAGCTCTTCGGTGTCGGGCAGGTGTGGCTGCAGCTCGAGGAAGAGCGGGTTCTCGCGCACGGCGGCGATGCGCTCGGGCAACGTCTTGCGGGTCTCCAGGACGAGCTGGGTGACACGACCGGCGCTGAGCCACGCGGTGAGTCCGAGGACGATTGACGTCAACGCCAGCACGATTCCCAACGCAGCCGCGCGACCCATCTTGAACCGCCGCGCCATCAGCCCGGCTGACCAGAAGAGCATTCGTTCGAACGCCACGAAGAAGGCGAGCAGCACGAACAGCTTCCGGAAGAGCAGAATCAGCAGCAGGAAGACGAGCAACGCCAGG
>JBEOKA010000512.1:0-6015 GCA_040275325.1 Myxococcaceae bacterium
GGGGCGCTCGACCTTGCCCTCGAGGATGAGCTTCATCTCGGCCAGCTCGGTCTCGGCGGCGAAGAGACGCTGACCAGTCACCATCTCCCAGAGCACCACGCCCAGCGAGAACACGTCGGAGCGCCCGTCGACCGGCTTCCCCGTCACCTGCTCGGGCGACATGTAGCCCGCGGTGCCCTTCACCGTGCCCACCTTGGTGCGCGAGAGCGTGTTGGCCGCCTTCGCGATGCCGAAGTCGAGCAGCTTCGTCTGCCCGTCCCAGCCCACCATGATGTTCTTCTGCGCGACGTCGCGGTGCACCACCGGGTACGACTCTCCCGAGGGCTTCACGTACGTGTGCGCGTAGTGGAGCGCCTGCGCGCAGTCGTTGATCACCGACACCGAGAAGCCCAGCGGCAAGACGTGCTGCTTCTTCGCGCAGACCGACACGACCTGGTTCAGGTTCTGCCCAGCGATGAACTCCATCACCACGTACAGGCCCTGCTCGTCTTCGCCGAGGTCGTAGACCTGCGCGATGTTCGGGTGCGAGAAGCCCGCCGTGATGCGCGCCTCGTCGAGGAACATGCGCATGAAGTTCTCGTCACGCGACGCATCGGGAAGAATGCGCTTGATGACGACGTGCTTCTGAAACCCGCCAGGGCCGACCGTGGAGCCGATGAAGAGCTCCGCCATGCCTCCCGAGGTGAGCGGGGTGAGGATCTCGTATTTGCCTACCCGGTCCCCACGCGCCGGCGTCGTCATCGCGGCCGTGACTGTACCGCACGCTCGCCTGTGGAGTTCGCTGTGTGAACCGGTCGAAAAGTGACCGTCAGACTTTCGTGGCGTGTGGGGAAAGGCCCTGCATGCGCCGACGGTGTGGGGAGCGTTGGAAAGACCCTCAGGTTGGCCACAGGGCCGGCACGCTCAGGTCTTTGAAGTTCTTCCTGTTTCCCGGTTCCCCACAGGAAAACCCGCCCCTACTGCTTCCACTTCAGATCTATTGATCATTCACACAGTCGAAAGCAGAGGGCTGGCACGGGGCTCGTAACACTCGGCGCTGAATGACAGAATCGTGTCAGGTGCTCCCCCGCTCTCCGCGACGTACCGCACCCGGCTGGCTGCTGCTGGTCGTGGCCGGGGTGTTGGCGGTGAGTGCCTGCAAGGACGACAAGCTCGAGCCGACGACGACGGTGCTGCGCTTCAGCGCCGACCCGCTCAAGTTCGAGCCGGTGTTCGCCGACGGCCAGCCCAGGCGAAAGACGGTGTCGGTCATCAATGACGGGCGCTCCACGGCGCAGGTCGAGTGGCAGCTGCCTGATGAGCCCATCTCGTTGGTCGACCCACCGGCCGTGCTGCCGCCTGGAGAGACCGAGCTCACCATCGAGTTCATCCCGATGGTGCCGGGGCGGCTCTCCCGAACGCTGGCGGTGAAGACGGCAGACTCGAGGCCGGTGGTGCTCGCCATCGACGCCGCGGCGCGCGCGATTCCTCCCTGTGTGCCGAGCTCGACCTGCGCGACGGCGACCTTCGACGTCACGCTGCAGAAGTGCGTCGAGACGACGGCGATGGACGGCACCTCGTGTGACCCGCAGAGCGCGTGCATCATCGGAGCGACGTGCGTGGGCGGCCGCTGCATCGGCGCTCCGAAGACGTGTGATGACGGCAACCAGTGCACCATCGACGTCTGCAACGCGACGCTGGGCTGCGAGTTCCTGCCTGCGCCGCCGTGCCCTGGTGACGGCAAGTGCATGCAGGGCGTCTGTGACCCGGTGAATGGCTGTGGCCTCGCGCCGATGGCCGATGGGACGACCTGTGGAACGCTGCAGACCTGCCTCGCGGCCGAAATCTGCATCGAGGGCGCCTGCGTGGTGAGAGACCCGCCCGAGGGCTACGTCTGCACGCAGGCTTCACCCTGTCAGGACCGGGGCGTCTGCGTGAATGACGTCTGCGTGCGCCCGCCAGCGACCGCGCTGGTGCCTTCCTGGAGCTTCGACTCGGCTGCCGTCGACGCTGGCGCCACCACGCCGCAGCTGCATGACTTCGTGATGGAGCCCAACGGCGACATGAGCCTGGGTGGCTTCTTCCAGACGCCCGTCATCCTCCGCGCGAACACGAGCAGCGCGAAGCCGACGCCGCTGGGGGTCTCACGGCGCTGCATTCTCTGGGGTCCACGGCTCGTCTGCGCTGACTACCCCGCGAGCCCGAACGGCCGGGTGACGGCCATCGACCCTGCGACGGGCGGAACCCTCTGGAGCTACGACGTGCGCACCGACCGCGCCGACTTCCTCATGGTCGCTCCGCAGATTTTCCTCGCGCGCCTCGTTGTGCAGACGACCGACCGCATGGCCGCCGTGTTCGAGGCGTACCCCGCGTCGACGACCAACACGAACACGCAGTGCCGCCGCTACTTCATGGTGACGCTCGATGCCCAGGGCCGCGCCATCGCCGGTCAACGCATCGAAGACCCGCTGCTCGACGTCTGCAATCACCCGCACCCGTACGGCGTGGCAGCCGATGCCGTCGGCAACATCTTCATCGCGTTCTCGCCGACGACGAGCCAGCAGGCGCCGCTCAAGCCGGGCACGCCGACGTTGCTCATGAGCTACACGCGCGATGGCGTCTTCCGATGGAAGGTGACGGATTCGTCGATGCCGGGTGGAGAGCTGGCCGTCGCGCGTGGTTTGCTCTACCCCGAGAACGGCAGCGTCGCGTTGCTCGCCGCGACGGGAGCTCCGGCCTTCAGCCTGCCCAGCGCGCTCGGGCGCATCGTCGTCTCTGACGCACGGTTCATTCCTGCGCCGGTCGAAGGCGCGCAGAGCCTCAGCGGCTACGAGGCCGGCCTCAACACGCTGCGATGGACGCACGTGCTGCCGACGTCGAGCCGGTTCTGGTCTGATCAGCTGCGCCTGGCGTCATGGAAAGTGCCCAATGGCCAGCGCACCGTGGCGCTCACCTTCGTCGAAGACAGCGCGAACCCGCTCACGCCCATCTCGCTGCGCGCGATTCACGTGAACGACGGCAGTGAGGCCTTCAGCTGCCCGCTGTTGATGCTGCCGCGCACGCCAACGCAGCTCTTCGAGGTGGGCGCGAACACGTTCGGCATGATGGAGGGCGCGCTCGACGACAACGGAGGCCCCGGCTGTGGAAAGTGCGACCCACCGTTCGCCGGCAGCTCGTCAGCGTTCCGCCAGTTCCGAGTACCGGGCTTGAGCGTGCCCTTCGAGCCGTGGATTGGCACGTTCGGCGGCCCTGGCCACGACCATCGCGAAGAGGTTCAGCCGACGGGCCCCGGGCCGAACTAGGCCACCTCGAGCCACTTGAACCACACGGGGTGATGCTCGCGGTACCAGAGCAGCGCCTCACGAATGCGCTGCTGATGGGCCTTCGGCATCACCTCGTCTTCGACGCGGTCGAAGTGCACGATGACGCGCTCGTTGTCGTACTCCAGCGCCTGCGACAGCATCGTCTGCAGCTCGTTGCGAATGCGGCCCGAGTCGCTCACCTTCACCGGGCGCTGGGCGAAGTCGACGCCGCTGATGAAGCGCGTGAGCAGCGGGCTGAAGCACAGCCTCGTCTCCTGCACCGTCTCGAGCAGGCGGAAGGTGAAGTGAATGTTCGAGCTCGCGTTGTGCGTCGCGAGGCGGGCCGTCACGCGGTAGCGGTTCTCGGCGAGCTGCTCGACGCCCTTCATGCCGGTGTACGGGTCGTCACACATGTACCCGGTGCACGAGAGCACCCGCCACGCGCGCTCATCGAAGAAGTCGTCGGCGTGCAGCACGCGCTGCTTGAGGGGAATGTTCGAGACGAGCGCGTCGTCGATGGCGTGCGCGTACGTCTTCACCAGGCCATCGTCGACAGGCTTGCCGTACAGCCCCGAGAGCTGCGCCTTGAAGTCGTGGGCCTTCGGGTCGAGGCGCATCAGGCGGTACTCCTCGTCGAGCGGCAGCTCGAACTTCGGAGACAGCGGCGCCATCGTCACCTCGACGTCGAACACCTGCGACAGACTCGCGGCCTGGAGCGCCTCGGCCGTCGCCGCGTAGCCGTCACAGAGAAAGACGTGGTCCTGCCCCTGGGCGTCCTTCCAGCACTTCACGAGGCACGTCGGCGCGTAGGTGCCCGAGTCGGTGAAGACGGGCAGGCCGGTGGGCGCGACCCAGCCCTCTTCGACGAGGTGCGCGCCGAGGGAGCGCCACTCCTTCCACAAGTTGCCCAGGCGGCCGGCGCGGCTCTTTCCCTGCAGTGTCCACACGTGAATGTTCGCGCGCGGAATGCCGGGGAACGCGGCCTCGATGGTCTCGACGACGAAGCGGCGCGGCGTGCAGAAGTCGAGCAGCACCGAGCGGCGGGCGGCCTCTTCCGAGATGCGCCGCGGCAGCGTGAGGCACGCCATGTACGCCTCGTACGGCTTCGTCACCCGCAGCGGAGCGTCGAACAGGTGCAGCACCGCCATCGGGCCGGTGTCTTTGCCTTCGGCGAAGCGCGAGGTGTTCTCGAGCGTGTCGACGGCGGCGCCCCAGACGGTGAGCCCGCGGTGCTTGAGCTCTTCACGAAACTGGTTCCACCCGAAGCCCTTCTCGTTGAGCAGCCGGCGCACGATGCCGTCGAGCGCGCGGGCCACCTGCGGTCTCGCGTAGACGCGGCCGAAGCCGAGCAACGGGTTGCTGCCCATCTCGGGTGTCTCTCCGGCCTTCGGCATCAGGCCTTCACCGAGGCTCACCATGAGCGCGTGGTTCTCTGGCAATTCGCGCGTGAGGTACCAGAGGCCTTCGCTCATCACGTACGCCGAGATGGCGTCTGCGGCCTTCTTCACCTGGTTGAACTGGTGCTTGTCGACGCCGACACCTTCACCGAACTGGCCGAAGAGCCGCGCGCCGAGGGCGGTGGTGGCCGCAGTCATCGCGAGACAGCGCGCGGTGTTGCGCGGCGTGAAGCTGTGCGCTGACACGGGCTCTTCCTGCGCGCGCTCGACCTCGACGTCTTCGAGCCAGAGATGGAAGCGGCCGAGCACCGGTCGGGTGTCGAAGGCCCACTGCGCCACCACGTTGCGCCTCGCGAGGTCACTCATGCGGCGCACTTTGCGCCTTGTCGGTGGCCGACGTCAGGGGAATCGAGAGGGCCCGTGACGACGCTCAAGGTTCACCTGTCAGCTGGGCTGTTTGCTTCGTTCTCGGAGCCTGGGCTGATCAATCGCCCTGCTCGCCCCAGTCGGCGCGGCACTCGGCCTTCTCGTCGATGGACTCCTTCTGCTGGGTGACGAAGCGCTCGTTTGCGACGGTGACGACGTCGCGCTCGGTCCACCGCACGCGAGCCCAGCCTCGTTTTCCGCAGTCGCGCTCCTGAGTACGGCACGTGCGGGTCACCACGAGCCGGTCTTTCGTGGCGCTGATGGTGGCCGTGCACGACGTCTCTTCGGGCGCCGGGCCCGTGCCCACCGAGGTCGATGCGCCAGAGCCCTCGAGCGTGAGCGTGTCGAGCACCGCGCCCGTCGTGCGATGCACGAGCACCACGCCGACCGAGCCAGTGCGGAGCGGAAAGTCGCGCTCGTCCTTCGAGTCGGTGTCGACCAGGAACGCGTTCACCACCGCCGTCGACGTCTTGAAGCTCTCGCGCGCGGCCGTGACAGAGGTGTCTTCGGAGTGGGTGAGGGTCGGGCAGGAGCGGGTGGCGGCTCCGGTCACTGGGCGGGTGTACGCGGCCGGGTAGATGGCCTTGATGACGTCGAAGGCCTCGAGCGAGTCGCACTGGCCGAGCACCACGACGAAGAAGCCGGGCTTGAGGCCGGGCAGCGACGCGCTCTCGACGACTTTGGGAAAGCCCGCGGCCAACCGCACGTGCGGGTCGATGAGCGGAGCGAGCCGCTTCCACGATGCGAGGGCAGCTTCACCATCGGCGCGCGTGGTGCCTCCGCTGAAGACGAGGTGTTGCGGAGCTTGCGCGGATGCCATGGCCGAGACGAGCGCGAGCAGGCAAGTCAGTCGTCGCATCAAGTAAACCTCAACCGGCCAGTAGACCGGTTGAGGCTCCTCACAGAACCGG
>JBEOKA010000513.1:0-20027 GCA_040275325.1 Myxococcaceae bacterium
GCTGCTGGTGGTCATCGGCGGAACGTGGGCGCTGCAGCGTGGTTGGCGTCGGCTTCCCGGGCAAGCGGCTGCGGCGTTCGCGAGCGAAGCCTACCGCCGAGGTCGGTTCGGAGAGTCGATCGAGGCCTGGTCGCGAGCGCTCGACTTTCTGCCCGCGCGTCTGGGGCCGACGGCCGTCGTGCTCCGCGGCATGGCGAGGCTGCGCCTCTGGCAGCTGGCTCGCGCGACCGAAGACCTCGAGGCAGGCAGGCGAATCGCCCGACTTCTCCGACGCGAATGGCTGGGAGGAATCGACGCCGAGCTCGCGCTGGCGGCGGCGCTGCTCGGGGCCGAACGCACGAGCACGGCCCAGAAGGTCGCCACGCTCGAGGTCGGGCACGGAGCCCTCATCGAGGCGCTCGTGCAGCTCGGCCAAGGCGCCTTCCAGCCAGCCCTCGAGGTGCTTCGATCTCCCGAGGCGCGGCAGTGCGCCGCCACGCTCGGCGAGCTGGTTCGCGTGCTCGCGGCGTGGTGCGTCTTTGAGCTCCACCAGGTCGTCATCCCGGTCGATGCATCGCTGTTGTTTCGTGAGGGCAGCGGCGGCGAACTGCTCGCGGCGTGGCCAGGCCTCGCGCGCTTCCTCGACTCGACTCAGACGCGGTGAGGACTCATCCCTTCGTCTGCAGAAAACCGTCGACCGACCAGCTCTTCACCAGCTCGAGCTGGGCGTGGTGCGTGAGATCGATCATCAGCGGCGTCACCGACGCGAGCTGCTCGTCATGCACCACGGTCACGTCCGTGCCGGGCTCCTTGACGTGCTCGTACCCGGTGCCGCCGATCCAGTAGTACTTGCGGCCGCGCGGGTCTTCCTTCTCGATGACGTTGGCGCCGTAGCTGTGCCGCCCGCCCTTCGTGACCTGGTAGCCACGAATCTTCCCGTAGGCGGGCAGGTTCACGTTCAGCAGCAGTCGCTCGGGGAGCGTCTGCGTCAGCAGCGACTTCACCAGCGCCTGCGCGAACTCGGCCGCGTGCTCGAAGACGAAGGTGCGCCGGCTCACCAGCGAGAACGCGACCGAGGGCACGCCCAGAATCGCGCCCTCCATCGCCGCAGCGACGGTGCCTGAATAGATGACGTCGTCGGCCAGGTTCGGCCCGTGGTTGATGCCCGACACCACCAGCGTTGGGCGAGCGTCCTTCATCAGGTGGTTGATGGCCACGTAGACACAGTCGGCTGGCGTGCCGTCGATGGCGAACCGGCGCTCACCCAGCTGGCGAATGCGCAGCGGGTCGTGCAGCGACAACGAGTGCGAGGTGGCGCTCTGCTCGTGCAGCGGCGCCACCACCCACGTCTCGGCCAGCGGCTCGACGGCCTTCACCAGCGCCTCGAGCCCCTTCGCGTGAATGCCGTCGTCGTTCGAGACGAGGATTCGCGGAGCGCTCACTGGCCGACCTTGATGGCGCCCTTCCCTGCGTACCGCGCACCCGCGCCGAGCTCTTCTTCGATGCGCAGCAGCTGGTTGTACTTGGCGATGCGATCGGAGCGGCTGGCCGAGCCCGTCTTGATGAGCCCGCAGTCGAGCGCGACGGCGAGGTCGGCGATCGTCGTGTCTTCGGTCTCTCCCGAGCGGTGGCTCATCACCGAGGTGAAGCCCGCGCGGTGCGCCATGCGCACGGCCTCGAAGGTCTCGGTGAGCGTGCCGATCTGGTTCACCTTCACCAGAATCGAGTTGGCCACGCCCGCCTTGATGCCGCGCTCGAGCCGCGTGACGTTGGTGACGAAGAGATCGTCGCCCACCAGCTGAATCTTCTTCCCCAGCGCGTCGGTCGACTTCTTCCAGCCCTCCCAGTCGTCTTCGGCGAAGCCGTCTTCGATCGAGACGATCGGGTACTTGCCGATGAGCTCGGTGTACCAGGCGACCAGCGCCGACGAGTCGTACGCCTTGCCCTCGCCCTTGAGCTTGTACGTCTTCGACGCCTTGTCGAAGAACTCCGAGGCGGCGACGTCGAGACAGAGCGCGATCTGCTCACCGGCCTTGAAGCCCGCGGCCGAGATGGCCTCCATGATCAGCTTGAGCGCTTCTTCGTTCGCCGGCAGGTCGGGCGCGTAGCCGCCTTCGTCACCGACGCCAGTCGCGAGCTTCTTGCCTTTGAGGATCTTCTTGAGCGCGTGGAAGATCTCGGCGCCCCAGCGCAGGCCTTCCGCGAACGAGGTCGCGCCCCAGGGCAGCACCATGAACTCCTGCACGTCGACGCGCGTGTCGGCGTGCGCGCCGCCGTTGAGAATGTTCATCATCGGCACGGGCAGCGTGCGGGCCTGCACCCCGCCGACGTAGCGGTAGAGCGGCAGGCCGGTCGCGGTCGCGGCGGCGCGGGCGGTGGCCATCGAGACGGCGAGAATGGCGTTGGCGCCGAGCTTCGCCTTGTTGGGCGTACCGTCGAGCTCGAGCATGCGGCGGTCGACGGCGAACTGATCGGCCGCGTCGAGCCCGTTCACGGCCGGCGCGATCGTCTCGTTCACGTGCTGCACGGCCTTGAGCACGCCCTTGCCGAGGTAGCGCTTCTTGTCGTCGTCGCGCAGCTCGTTGGCCTCGTGCTCGCCGGTGCTGGCGCCCGAGGGCACCGCCGCGCGTCCGAAGACGCCCGTGTCGAGCATGACTTCTGCCTCGACCGTCGGGTTGCCACGTGAATCGAGAATCTCCCGCGCCTTGACGTGAACGATTTCGGTCATGGGCGGCTTTGTAGCCAACGCGGCGGCATTCTCAACGGCGCAGAACGCGTCGTGATCGACCTCAACGCGGCCAGCGGCGCTTCTTCTTCTTGCGCTGCTGCTCTTCCTGCTTCGCTTCTCCGGGCCGGCGCAGGTGCGGCAGCGCGCCCATCTGCACGGGCACGTAGTCGGAGCCGAGCAGCGCCTTCACCAGCTCGGCCTGCGTGTTGACGGGCTTCTTGAAGAGCGTGGCCGCGTAGCCGATCTCGTCGAGCGAGGTGCGCGCGTCACTGCCGGCGACGCCTGGCAGCTTCATCGACTCCGAGGCCTCGAGCGCGAGCTCGTTGGCGCCCATGCGCGCCTTCGGGTTGTAGACCTCGATGGCCGAGAGCAGCTTGAGCGTCTTGACGTAGTCGTTCGCGGGGTGGCTGAAGTCCTTGTCGAAGGGCCGCGCCGCGACGATCGCCGCGCCGAGCGCCTTGAGCTTCGGCAGGCACTCGTCGGCGCTCCAGGCCTTCTCGCGGTTGCTGCCCCAGAGCTGCACGGGCTCGGGCGCGCGATCGGGCTTCTCGAAGAAGCACAGGTACTGGCCCTTGTCGGTCGCCAGCTCGAGGCCGACGAAGACCTTCAGCTTCGTCGTGCGCTGCAGGTCGAAGAGCTCGTCGCAGCCGTCTTGCGTGTTCGTCTCGGTGAAGGCCACACCGTCGAGGCCGAAGGACTCCGCGCGCGACAGCACCGCCTTGGGGTCGAGCGGGCAGTCACGAGACAGATAGGAGTGAACGTGGAGGTCGATCAGCATGTCGGGGTGGGCCCTTGTCTGGCTCGCGAGCCGCGTGGGATAAGCAGCGCATGTTCACTGGCGTCAAGGTGTTTTCCGCGACGAAAGCAAAAGAGCGCGAAGAGCTCAGCGAGAACATCAACCGGTGGATCAAGAGCAACGCCGATCTCGAGATCGTCGACCGGGTAGTCTGCCAGTCGAGCGACAACGAGTTTCACTGCTACTCGATGCTGCTCTTCTACAAGCCGAAGGCGTGAGCCTCAGCTTCGGGTGTTGAAGAGCCGGCGGCTCTCGGCCACCACCTTCGTCGGGTAGAACGTTCCTCTCCAGGTCACGCCACCGCGCACCAGCGCCAGGGTGGCCGACCGCACCATGACGAAGCTGAACGGGAGCACGCCCAGGCTGGCGATGGGGCTCGTCCAGGTGGGGTAGCCCATCCACCGGCCGATGGTGAGGTTGAGCAGCGCGCTGCCGACGAAGATGAGGCACGCAGCGACGAGAAAGGGACCGCCGAGCGCGAAGCCAAGCGCGTAGCCGAGCTCGCACGTCACCATGGCGAGCGAGGCCAGAACGAGCGCGGGGAATGGAGCCGAGGCGCCGTTCTTCTCGACCGCGCGCATCATGGTGCCGAACGACGGGTAGAACTCGAGGTGCACGTCGCGGCCACCGAGGAACACGTCACAGGCCGCGCCCGAGCGCTTCATCATCCACCCGAGCGTGACGTCGTCTCCGGTCTCCATGCGCAACCACTCGAGGCCTTTGGTCTTCGCCAGGGCTGCGCGACGCACGAGGTTGAAAGCGCCGACGCCCATGTACGCGCTCGAACGGGGATCTCTCACGGCCCATGGGCGGGTGAAGAGCACCAGAATGCGGAACATCGTCGCGAGGGAGGCCGTGAGCAGCAGACCCGAGAGCCGCATCGTCGGGAAGATGGTGAGGAAGTCGAGTTGGCGGCGGTCGGCCTCTGCGACGGCGCGCTCGAGGGTGCCGGGCTCGATGACGATGTCGGCGTCGCTGAAGAGCACGAACGCTCCGGTGCAGGCGTCGAAGCCCTTCGCCATCGCGTGGACTTTGCCGAGCCAGCCAGGCGGGAGTTCGTGCAGATGAACGACCTTGAGGCGTGGGTCCTTCGTGGCGAAGCGGTCGGCGATCGCCCCGGTCTCGTCAGTGGAGCGATCGTCGACGAGCACCAGCTCGAGGTTCGGGTAGGTGCTGGCGATCTTCGACGCGAGCGCCGCTTCGAGGTGAGCGGCTTCGTTCCGCGCGGGCATCACGAGCGAGAGCTTCGGCCAGGCCGTGCGCGTCTCGAGGGGGAGCGTGCCGATGCGGTGAACGCCGGTTCGGGCGCGGAGGAAGAAGATCCCCTGCGCCACCCACCACGTGACGCTCACTGCGAAGACTGCAATCACGAACCAGGTCATCTCAGGATCTCAGCCCGAGCAACCGGCGCGCCAGTGGTTGTGGTGAGGGACCCACAGCTCGAGGGTGCCCCACTGACAATCTGGCAGCCGGGGTCGGCGTGTCGCGTCGTTTCGGCGAACGCTCCGTCGACGCTCGGTGGAGGCCATTGTCACTGGCCATCAACTGAAGTCACATCTCGGACGAGCCGACCGACTTCCGCCGCTTCGGAACCACCAGCCCGCGAGAGAGGCGCTTGAGCACCACATCGCGCTGACGCTGCTTGTAGCGCTCGTGCGAGTTCTCACCCTTCTCGTTCTCGAACGCCTGCTTCTCGTCGGCGATCTGGAACTCACACGTCGCCAGCGTGATGCGGCCCCGCCGGCTGCGGTCGTCGTACTCGGGAGGCGGCAGGTACGCGTCGAGCCGAATCGGCACATCGGCCACGAAGTTCAAGATGCGGTACGTCGAGCCCGAGAAGGCGTTGCCGCGCTTCGCCTCTTCGCGCTCCTCGTAGTCGACGTCGAGGTGCAGCTGCTTCGCGTACTTGCGGAAGTTCGGGTACTGGCTCAGCAGCTCCTTGAACCGCAGCAGCGTGTTCTCGGTCTGCGCCGGCACCATGAAGTTGAACGGAATGAGCCGCTGCGTGAGGAAGTAAAGCGTCGGGAGCACGTCGTCGCGCTCCTTCACGATGATGCGAAACCGCGTGCGGTCGTACACTGCCGCCGCCGTCGACTCGCGCTTCGCGATCAACTTCGTGATGACCGACTCTCTCGTCTTGATCGAGTCTGAGAACTCGACGATCGGCAGCCCCTTCAGCTTCGCCTCGTCGATCACCGCCAGGACCCGCTCAGTCACCATCTGCGCGAGGCCCGCCTCCGAGACGGCCGTCTTGAACAACAGATCGCGCGCCTCGATGTGCTGAATGACGTGCATCACCTTGAGCACGATGCAGGCGATCTTCCGGTATTTCTTGTCGATCTGTCCCGAGGCCAGCAGGAACAGGTCGTGAATCATGTTCGGGTTCGCGACCGCGTCGGCCACCTTGTAGTCGAACGTCTTGCGCAGATACTCGACCGCGTCGGCCAGCACCTGTCGCACCCAGGCTTCGTCGTGCTTCTGCGTCGGGTCGATCTGCGCCAGCCGAAGAAAGCGATCGACCTCGTCCCAGGTCGTGAAGTGCAGGCGGCGCCACTCGATCACCGAGCCGCCACGCAACACGAGCCGAATGCGCTCGAGCTCTTTGAGGCCCATCTCTTCGACCCGCCGCACCGGAAGATCGGGAAGCGTCGGCTGGTGTTTCAGAGCCACGCCTCGCAGTTAGCGGAAGCCCCCGTGCGGCGGAAGCCCATTCAACGGGCGCTTCATTGGAAGCGCACGCAGGCCCCGTTTCCACCCTCGAACGCAAAGCCCTGGGTGAGCGTCGTCACGGTATCGGGGGCGCAGACGGAGATCTGAATGACGGCGTTCGCGCCCGAGTTCGATGGGCTCACCGAGACCACTTGATCGCTGCGCACGTCGGCCAGGGTCGTGTTCTCGCGATAGAGCTGCAGCCGCGGAATCCCTCCGTCATCGAAGAAGCGGCTGCGAAAGTCGTAGGCCACCAGCTCGGCGATGCCCCGTCGCAGTGACCCAGGCGGACAGCCCGCGTCCACCAACGAGAACGAGAGGCTCCTCGCCTGGGTGATCGCCGGGCCGAACGACACCGACGGGTTCCACTTGAAGGGCGCCGACTGCGCCGAGAAGTTCGGGCAGGTGGGCCGCGCGAGCTCCTGGCAGGTGCCCGCGCTGCCGCAGACCTGGCCGGCGCCGCACCCCGCCGGCTGAGCGTTTCCGACGACGCAACTCGCGGCCGGTTCGCACCGCCCAGAGCCGAAATTGCAGGTGAGCGCGGCGGCACAGGTTCCGATGGCACAGCCCCCGTCACTCGACACAGGCGGCTCGCCCGCGTCGCTCGGAGTCGAGGCGACACATGCCTGCTTCACACACCGAGCGCCGTCCCCACACGTCGAACAGATGGAGCCTCGCTTGCCGCAGGCCGCAGCCTCGGTGCCCACCTGACACTCGTCCTTCGCGTCACAACACCCAGCACAGGTGTCGATGCTGCACGGCTCACGGCACGACACGTTGCCAATGATGAGTCCGCTCAGCAGGCCCCCGACCAACGCAAACCGCATGGACATGGCGCGGCACCAAAGCACACGCCCCGCCGGTCTGGGTGACCGAACGGGGCGCGAACCCTGCTTCAGCAGAAGCGGAGCGGCTTAGTCCTTCTTCTCTTCGCCCTCGGGCGCGGGAGCGGCTTCAGAGGCCTTCGCCGGGCGATCGACGAGCTCGAGGATCGCGACATCGGCAGCATCGCCCTTGCGGAAGTGGCCCTTCAGCAGACGCGTGTAGCCGCCGTTGCGCTTCGCGTAGCGATCCTTCAGCTCGCTGAAGACCTTCTGCAGCACCGCACGGCTCTTCACGTGGCGCTGAGCCAGGCGAGCGTTGTGGACGCCACCCTTCTTGCCCAGGGTGATGATGCGCTCAGCGAGGCGACGGGCCTCCTTCGCCTTGGGCAGGGTGGTCTCGATGCGCTCGTGCTCGAGCAGCGAGGTGACCATGTTGCGCAGCATCGCGATGCGGTGCGAGGTGGTGCGCTGCAGCTTTCGGTATCCGACTCGGTGTTCCATGACGTCCTTCGATTGCCCGACTCAACCGGCGTCGGGCGGTGAACCTCTTCGGCCGTGTGAGGTACCGGGAGGAAGTAATCGCGAGTGGTGCTCTCGCGGTTTTGTGGAGCCACCTTCGCGGCTCCGTGAAAACCAGCCCGCGACGACCGCGAGCTGGAGTGACGCTCCGGTTTCCCGGAGCGACCAACGCCTTACATGCGAGGGCCCGTCGAGGGGGCCGGCATCGTCTTCGGAGGCCAGTTCTCGAGCTTCATGCCGAGCGAGAGGCCCATCTCGGCGAGAATCTCTTTGATCTCCTTCAGCGACTTGCGGCCGAAGTTCTTGGTCTTGAGCATCTCGGCCTCGGTCTTCTGCACGAGGTCGCCGATGGTGCGAATGTTCGCCTGCTGCAGGCAGTTCGCCGAACGCACCGAGAGCTCCAGCTCGTCGACCGAGCGGAAGAGGTTCTCGTTCAGCTTGGCCTCTTCACGCGGCGTCTCGACCGCCACGGGCTCTTCGGTCTCTTCGAAGTTGATGAAGACCGAGAGCTGCTCCTTGAGAATCTTCGAGGCGTAGGCCACCGCGTCCTGCGGGGTGACCGAGCCGTCCGTCCACACCTCGAGGGCGAGCTTGTCGTAGTCGGTCTGCTGGCCGACGCGGGCGTTGGTGACCTGGTAGTTCACCTTCACGATGGGCGAGAAGAGCGAGTCGATCGCGATGCTGCCGATGGGCGAGCCGGCGACCTTGTTGTTCTGCGCCGAGACGTAGCCACGGCCGCGACGGGTCGTCATCTCGATGCGAATCTTGCCGCCTTCGGCGAGCGTGCAGACGTGGTGACCGGGGTTGAGAATCTCGACCTGGTCGTCGGCGATGATGTCACCGGCCTTCACTTCCTTCGGGCCCTCCGCCTCGATGCGGATCGTCTTGGGCTCGTTGGTGTGCATGCGCAGACGCACTTCCTTGAGGTTGAGGACGATGTCCGTCACGTCCTCGCTCACCTCGGGAACCGCGGCGAACTCGTGCTCGACCATGCCGCCGTTGCCTTCGATCTTCACGGTGGTGATGGCGGCGCCCTGCAGCGACGACAGCAGCACGCGGCGAATCGAGTTGCCCAGCGTCGTGCCGAAGCCGCGCTCGAGGGGCTCAGCCACGAACTTGCCGTAGGTGCCAGTGAGGGTCTCCGCGTCGACATCGAGGCGACGGGGCTTGATGAGGTCACGCCAGTTCTTCGCGATCAGGGCCGGCTCTGCCATGGGACTGCTCCTTGTGACGAAGAAGGCCACCAACGTACCCGCGAAGGCGGGAGGACCTCTTCGGTGAAGCCCGCGCGGTAAAGCACGGGGTGAAAGCTGAAAAAGCGAAACGGCTGGGCGGTACCCGAAGGCAGCCGCGCCAGCCGCAGAAACGCCGAATTACTTCGAGTACAACTCGACGATCAGCTGCTCCTGGATCGGCATGGTGAGATCCTCGCGGTTCGGCGGGGTCTTCACGGTGCCCTTGAGGGCCTTCTTGTCGACGTCGAGCCACTGGGGAATGCCGCGGCGGTCGACGGTCTCGATGGCCTCCTGAATGCGGAGGATCTTCTTCGACTTCTCGTGAACCTCGACGACCGAGCCCGGCTTCGCGTTGAAGGCAGGCATGTTCACGCGCTTGCCGTTCACCGTGAAGTGACCGTGGCGAACGAGCTGACGAGCCTCGGCGCGGGTGTCAGCGAAGCCCATGCGGAAGACGACGTTGTCGAGGCGCAGCTCGAGCAGCTGGAGCAGCATTTCGCCGGTCTTGCCCTTCGACGAGGCAGCGCGCGCGAAGTAGCCACGGAACTGGCTCTCGAGCAGGCCGTACATGCGCTTGACCTTCTGCTTCTCACGCAGCTGCACGCCGTAGTTCGAGAACTTCACGCGACCCTGGCCGTGCTGGCCGGGCGGGTACGGGCGACGCTCGATGGCGCACTTGTCCGTGTAGCAACGGTCGCCCTTGAGGTACATCTTGAGGTTTTCGCGTCGGCAGATACGGCAGACGCTGGCGGTATAACGAGCCATGGAAGTGGTTGTCCTTGAGAGAAGAGTGAAGGGTCAGACGCGACGGCGCTTGGCCTGACGGCAGCCGTTGTGCGGAATCGGCGTCACGTCGCGGATGAGGGAGATCTTGAGGCCGGCAGCGGCGATCGCGCGGAGCGCCGACTCGCGGCCTGCGCCCGGGCCCTTGACCAGGACGAACACGTTCTTGAGGCCGTGCTCCATCGCCTTCGCGGCGGCATCACCGGCGGCAACCTGCGCGGCGAACGGGGTCGACTTGCGCGAGCCCTTGAAGCCACGGGCGCCTGCGGTCGACCACGAGATCACGTTCCCCGAGACGTCGGTGATGGTGATCATGGTGTTGTTGAAGGTCGACTGAATGTGAACGATCCCGTTGAGGATGTTCTTCTTGCCCTTCTTCGCCTTCGCCGACTTCTTGTCGCCTTCGGCTGCGGGCGCCGCAGGGGCAGCGGCCGCAGGTGCTACTGGAGTCTCTTCAGCCATGGTGGTTCTTTGCCTTGAGGTGATCAGCCGCGCGTCAAACGTGCCCGCGAAGCCAGGGGTGAATTACTTCGCCGGAGCCGGAGCAGCAGCCTTGACGCGCTGAACGCCACGCTTCGGGCCCTTGCGGGTGCGAGCGTTGGTGTGCGTGCGCTGGCCACGAACGGGCAGGCCCTTTCGGTGACGGAGGCCGCGGTAGCAGCCGAGGTCCATCAGGCGCTTGATGTTCATCGTGATCTCACGACGCAGGTCGCCTTCGACCTTGTAGTCGGCCTCGATCACTTCACGAATCTTGCGGGCCTGATCATCGGTCAGGTCCTTCGTGCGGGTGGCCATGTCGATGCCAGCCTTCGTCACGATGTCGGCCGCGGACTTCTTGCCGATGCCGTAGATGTACTGAAGCGAGATGACGACGCGCTTCGCCACTGGGAGGTCAACGCCTGCGATACGAGCCATGGTGGTTCTTGTTCCTTCGGGAGGTGATCAGCTGAAAACGACTCAGCCCTGACGCTGCTTGTGACGGGGGTTGGCCGGGCAGATGATGCGAATGACACCGGCGCGGCGAACCACCTTGCACTTGTCGCAAATCTTCTTCACTGACGGACGGACCTTCATGACAACCCTCGTGACTGCGTGAAAAGTGTGATCACTTCGCGCGGTAGGTGATGCGACCGCGGGTCAAATCGTACGGAGAGAGCTCGACCTTCACCTTGTCGCCCGGAAGGATTCGGATGAAGTGCATGCGCATCTTCCCCGAGATGTGCGCGAGCACCTCGTGACCGTTCTCGAGCTGCACCTTGAACATGGCGTTCGGGAGCGGCTCCTTCACGGTTCCTTCCACTTCGATTGAGTCTTCCTTCGCCAAACGCCGCAACCTCTCTTCAAGGAGAACCACTCGCTCCTGTGGGAGGGCGGCCCCTACTACCTTTGGTCACCACATGCAAGCGGGGTTGCGTGCACGCGGCCCTACGGTCTCTTTCTGCTGCCTTCTGCAGGCGCTTCAGTGCCCGATCGACTTCTTGATGCTGGCGTAGATCTCTTCGAGAGACCCCACTCCGTTGATGGTCCGAAGCAGCCCACGCTCCTGGTAGTACGCCTTGAGGGGCGCCGTCAGTTTGCGGAACTCGTCGAGCCGCTTCTGCACCGTCGCAGGAGAGTCATCGGCGCGGCCGCGACCCTTCATACGCTCGTGAATCACATCATCGGGAACCTCGAGCGAGACGACGTGCTCGATGCGCTTGCCCATCTTCTGCAACACGACCTCGAGCGACTGCGCCTGAGGAATCGTTCGCGGAAAACCATCGAGGAGGAAGCCCTTGTCGCAGTCCTTCTCCTTGATGCGCTCCTCGACGATGCCGATCACGAGTTCGTCGGGAACCAGCTTGCCGGCGGCCATGAGGGGCCCGGCCTGCTTCCCCAGCGTCGTACCGTTCGCAACCGCCGCTCGAAGAATGTCGCCGGTCGAGATTTGCGGAATGCCGAAGTCAGAGACGATGCGCTGAGCTTGCGTGCCCTTCCCTGCTCCCGGCGGTCCGAAGAAGACGAGGTGCATGGTCCCTCCCCCGATCACGCAGCGTCACCGACCCGCACGCGGCCGCGAATGCGCGGACCACGCGGACCAGCGAAGCCTTCGTAGTTGCGACTGATGAGGTGCTGCTCGATCTGCTGAACCGTGTCGAGCGCAACACCGACGACGATCAGCAGGCCCGTGCCGCCGAACGCGAACGGAACCTTGAGCTCCTGCGCGAAGACGGTGGGGATCACGCAGATGAACGACAGGTAGAGCGCTCCGCCGAAGGTGAGTCGGTTCAACACGCGCTCGATAAACTCAGCGGTCTGGCGACCGGGGCGAATACCCGGAATGTAGCCGCCCTGCTTCTTGATGTTGTCGGCCACGTCATCGGCGCGGAACGTGAGCGAGGTGTAGAAGTAGGCGAAGAAGATGATGAGGAGCACGAAGAGGCCGTTGTAGACCCACGCGCTGTTCTGAAGCGCCCGCTGAACGTTGCCGAGCGCCGGAATCCAGTTCGAGGCGGTGGCAGGGAATGAGAGCAGCGCGCCGGCGAAGATGGGAGGGATCACGCCCGACGCGTTGACCTTGAGCGGGAAGTACGTCGCCTGCCCAGCGAACATCTGGCGCCCCTGCATTCGCTTCGCGTACTGCACCGGAATGCGCCTCATGCCGCGCTCGATGAAGACCACCGCGCCGATGATCAGCACCATCACGGCGAGCAACGCGAGCACCGCAGCCGGGTTCAAGGCGTCCTGGCCATACTTCTCGGCGTCCATCTGCTGCCACAGGCGCTGAGCCGCGGGAGGAATGCCAGCGACGATGCCACCGAAGATGATGAGCGAGATTCCGTTGCCGATGCCGTTCTCGGTAATGCGCTCACCGAGCCACATGATGAAAGCAGTGCCGGCGGTGAGGGTCACGACCGTCATGAACGTGAACCACACGCGGTCGACGCTGTCGGGAACGACCACCTGATCGAATGCCTGTGCCTGGCTGTTCTGACCGGCGCTCGGACGACCGAGTGAATAGATGAACGTGGCGATGCTGATGCCCTGCACGATCGACAACAGAATCGTGCCGTAGCGCGTGTACTGGTTGATCTTCTGCCGGCCCGCAGCTCCCTCTTTCTGAAGGCGCTCGAGCGAAGGCACGACCACCGCGAGCAGCTGCATGATGATGCTGGCCGAGACGTACGGCATGATGCCGAGGCCGAAGATGCTCATCTGGTCGAGCGCGCCGCCCGAGAAGAGGTTGAAGAGGTTGAGCAGACCACCCTCTTTGCGCTGCCGATCCATGAAGCCGTTCATCACCACGCGGTCGATGCCGGGCGTGTTGATGAAGATGCCCAGGCGGTACACCGCGAGCAGAACGATCGTGTACGTGAGCCGGGTCCTCAGCTCAGCGACGCGGAAGATGTTGGAGATGGCATTCAAAGCCACGGTGCAGTCCCTCGATGCCTAGAAAATCGGTGACAGCGACTTCAGAAACCAAACGCCCCACGGGCCTTTAGGCGGTCCGAGGGGCGAGGTTCAACACCTGTTTGGCCAGGTCGGCACGGCCAGTTCAGGCCTTCACGCCTTTGCCAGCGTGCGCCTTCGCGGCGGCTTCGGGCTTGTGCACCATGAGCGCGAGCTCTTCGACAGAGCCCCCTGCCTTGGTGATCGCGTCCTTCGCGGTGCCCGAGAACTTGTGCGCCTTGACGGTGAGCTTCTTCTTCAGCTCGCCCTTGCCGAGCACCTTGATGCCGTCGAAGCGGCCCTTGATGATGCCGGCCTTCTTGAGCGCAGCCTGATCGACCGAGGCGCCGTCTGCGAACTGCTGCAGATCGCCGAGGTTGACGATGGCCCATGCGAGGCGGTTGGGCGGGTTGAAGCCGAACTTCGGCAGTCGGCGCTGAAGGGGGCTCTGGCCGCCTTCGAAGCCTTCGAACCGCATGTTACCGGAGCGGGCCTTCTGGCCCTTGCCACCGCGGCCGGCCGTCTTGCCGAGACCTGAGCCCTGACCTCGACCCACGCGCTTCTTGCGGTGGGTGGAGCGGTGCGGAGCCTTGAGCGTGTGCAGCGTGGTCATGATGTCCTCACTTGGCCTTTGCGCGAGCAGCGTCACGCACGCGAACGGCGCGGGGCTTCTGACGCGCGCGAACCTTGGGCTCGTCCTTGACGATCTCGTGGCTGACGAGATGACGAACCTTGTTGATCATCCCGCGGATCGCGGGGGTGTCTTTCAGCAGCTTCTCGGAGCCGAACTTCTTGAGCCCCAGGCCGACGATGGTCGCGACCTGACGTTCAGAAGCGCCCGAGTGGCTCTTCACCAGCTTGACCTTGATTCCCATGTCAGGCCTGCGCCCTCTTCCCGAAGTGAATTTCCTTGCCGCGCAGGCGGGAGACCTGCTCGGGGGAGCGGAGCTGCTTGAGCCCGTCGACGACGGCCTTGAGCACGTTGTGCGGGTTGCGGCTGCCCTGCGACTTCGTGAGGATGTTGCGAATGCCAGCGGCCTCGAGCACGGCTCGAACGGCGCCGCCCGCGATGACGCCCGTACCTTCGCTCGCCGGACGCAGGAAGACGCGACCAGCGCCGAAGTGACCGAGCGCCTCGTGAGGAATCGTGCTGCCCATCAGCGGAACGCGGAAGAGGTTCTTCTTCGCGTTCTCGCCGCCCTTGCGGATCGCCTCGGGCACTTCGTTCGCCTTGCCCAGGCCGACACCCACGTGGCCGTTGCCATCGCCGACGACGACGAGCGCCGCGAAGCTGAAGCGACGACCGCCCTTCACGACCTTGGCGACGCGGTTGATGCTGACGACCCGGTCGTTGAGATCGAGGTCGTTCGGATTGATCGGAGTGTTGCTCATTGAATGGTGTCCTCGCTCAGAACTGCAGGCCAGCTTCGCGCGCGCCGTCTGCCAGCGATGCGATGCGTCCGTGGTAGGGGAAGCCGTTGCGGTCGAAGACGACCTTCTCGATCTTCGCGGCCTTGCAGCGCTCGGCGACCAGCGCGCCAACCTTCTTCGCGGTGGCCTTCTTGTCGTCTTCTCCCAGCTTACCCTTCAGCTCCTTCGAGAGCGACGACGCCTCGGCCAGCGTGCGGCCAGTGGAGTCGTCGATCACCTGGGCGACGATGTGCTTGAGCGACTTGTAGACGGTGAGGCGCGGCCGCTCGGTGGTCCCGTTGACCTTCTTGCGGATGCGCTCTTTGCGATTCAGACGCGGCGTGTTCTTGCTCATGTGTGGTTCCTTTCCTTCCGCCAGCGATCAGGACGTCCGCCAGCGGATGAGGGATTGGCTTACGCCGTACCCGTCTTGCCTTCCTTGCGACGCACCGTCTCGTCGTGAAGCTTGATGCCCTTGCCCTTGTACGGCTCAGGGGGGCGCAGGTTCCGAATGCGAACCGCCGTCTCACCGAGCAGCTGGCGGTCAGCCGCGCGCAGGGTGACGTCGATCGTGGGCAGCTGATCTTCGGTGCGCGGCGTCTTCGCAACTTCAGCCGTGACGCCCTCGGGGAGGTCGAACACGACGGGGTGCGAATAGCCAAGCGCCAGGTGCAGCTGCTTGCCCTTGACCTCTGCCTTGTAGCCGACGCCGCGAATAGCGAGCGCGCGCTCCCAGCCCGTCGAGACGCCCTTCATGGCGTTCGCGAGAATGGCGCGGGTCAGGCCGTGCAGCGCGCGGTGCTTGCGGCTGTCAGAGGGACGGGTCACCAGCACTTCGCCGTCCTTCACTTCGACCTTCACGTCCGGGTGGACAACGACCGACAACTTGCCCTTGGGCCCGTCGAGGTTCACCTTGCCGCCAGCGACGGCGACCTTGGTCTTGTCCGCGACCTTGATCGACAACTTTCCAATTCGGCTCATGGTCGAGTCCTCAGTACACCGTGCAGATGAGCTCGCCGCCCACGTTCTGCTTGCGGGCTTCGGTGTCGCTCATCACGCCACGTGAAGTGGAGAGAATGGAGATGCCAGTGCCGCCGCGAACCTTGGGCAGCTTGCCGACGCTGACGTAGCGGCGAAGGCCGGGCTTCGAGACGCGCTTGATGCCCGTGATCACGGACTCGCGGTTCGGGCCGTACTTCAGCATCACAGTGACTTCGTTCTGAGGCTTCTTCTCGTGGACGACGAAGTCAGCCACGAAGCCCTCTTCCTTGAGGACCTTGATGACCTCGACCTTCAGGTTCGACGAAGGGAGCGTCATCTTGTCGTGCCGCGCGAGCGTTGCGTTGCGCAGCCGGGTGACGAGGTCACCCACGGGATCATTGACCGCCATGTTTCACTTCTTCCTGCAGGCCAGGTGTCCCCCGGCCACGGAGTCTCTGGCGCCTTCCGGGACCATCCCGGTGGTTCGTCAGAGACATGATCCGCTCCCCTCTTCTGGAGCGGGCGACCGCGCCTATCAGGCCTTGAACGGAACGCCAATGGCCTTCAGCAGAGCCAATGCGCGCTCGTCGTTGCCGGCGGTGGTCACGATGCTGACGTTCAGACCCTTCACCTTCTCGATCTGGTCGTAGTTGATTTCAGGGAAGATGATCTGCTCGCGCAGGCCCAGCGTGTAGTTGCCGCGGCCGTCGAACGCCTTGGGCGAGATGCCCTTGAAGTCACGAACGCGCGGGAGCGCGACGTTGATGAGGCGGTCGAGGAACTCGAACATGCGGTCGCCGCGCAGCGTGACCATGGCGCCGATGGCCTGGCCTTCACGCAGCTTGAAGTTTGCGATGGCTTTGCGGGAGCGGGTCACGACCGGCTTCTGGCCCGTGATGGCGCCGAGCTGGTCGACGGCCGACTCGAGGATCTTGTTGTTCGCGAGCGCTTCGCCAAGGCCCATGTTGACGACGACCTTGTTGATACGCGGAACTTCCATCGGGTTCCGGCAGTTCAGCTCCTTCATCAGCTGAGGCACCACTTCCTTGCGGTAGCGGAGCTTCAACCGGGCAGGCTGAACCTGCAGGCCCTCTTCGATGTTGGCGGCAAAGCCGGCCTTCTTGACGTCTTCCTTCTTCCGCTTGCTGGCCTTCTCCTTCTTGGGAGCGGCAGGCGCGTCGGGCTTCTTGTCGTCTTCAGCCATCGTGGTGCTTCCTCTTCTGGGCGGCGTGTTCTCCAGGTCCGCGGTCTTTCACCGCGCTCCAGAGGCCGGGTTGTTGGGACTACGACTTCAGATGCGACTCACTCGATGGTGGCGTCGCAGCTCTTGCAGAAACGCTTCTTCTTGCCGTCGACGGCGCGAACGCCCGTGCGGGTCGCCTTGTCGCACTTCGGGCAGACCAGCGCGACGTTCGACAGCGCGATCGAGCCGGGCTTCTCGAGAATGCCACCATCGGGGTTCGCACGATCGCGGCCCTTCTTGGTGTGGCGCTTCACGACCCGAAGGCCCTCGACCCGCACGCGCTCTGCTTCGCGGTCGATCGAGATGATCTTGCCGCGGTTGACGCTCGCCGAGCGCTCGGCGCCCGACATCACTTGAACCGTGTCACCGACTTTGAGCTTCTGCATGACTCAGAGCACCTCAGGCGCGAGGGAGATGATCTTCATGAACTTCTTGGCTCGCAGCTCACGCGCGACGGGCCCGAAGATGCGGGTACCGATCGGCTCGAGCTCCTTGTTGATGAGCACCGCCGAGTTCACGTCGAACTTGATGTACGAACCATCGGCGCGACGGATCTCCTTGGCGGTGCGCACGATGACGGCCTTCGCCACGTCGCCCTTCTTCACCTTGGAGCCCGGGATCGCCTCGCGGATCGACACCGTGACGACGTCGCCGATCGACCCGTAGAACCGCTTCGAGCCTCCGGCGATGTTGATGAGAAACACTTTCTTGGCGCCCGAGTTGTCGGCGACCTCGAACTGACTGGTCATCTGCAGCATGATCGTTCTCCTTCACGGCCCCTCGGACGAGGAGCGTCGTGTCTCAGGCCTGGCCAGCCTTCTCGAGCACCTTCACAACGCGCCACCGCTTGTCCTTCGAGAACGGGCGCGTCTCGGCGATGAGGACCTTGTCGCCCTCGTTCACCGTGATCTTCTTGGGGTAGTCGTGATCTTCGGCGTGCGCCTTGTACTTCACGCGCAGCGTCTGGATCTTGCCGTACTGCGCGTGAGCCGCGCGGCGACGGACCGTGACGACCACGGTCTTCTGCATCTTGTTCGACGTGACGACGCCGATGCGGGTCTTGGGGCGTCCGCGCGAAGCGTCAGCAGCCTGGGTGGTGGTGGTCTCAGCCATGGTGGTTCCCTTACTTCTTCGCCGAAGCGGCCTTCTGCTTCTGGGTGATGACGGTCAGCACACGCGCGAGATCGCGCTTGTGGCCCGTACGCTCCGACGGGTTGTCGAGAGCGCCCGTGCGCAGCTTGAGCTGGTCCTGAAACAGCGTCGCCTTGAGCTCCGCGGCGCGGCGGTTCAGGTCGTCGAGAGACAGGTCTTTGAGTTCCTTGGCAGTGGTGGCCATGGCGGTTCCTTTACAGGCTCTGCTCGGAGCGGTGGATGATGCGCGTCATGACCGGGAGCTTGGCAGCGGCCAGGTTGAACGCGTCGACGGCGAGCTGCTTCTCCATGCCGTCCATCTCGTACAGAACGCGGCCGGGCTTCACGACGGCCACGTAGTATTCGACGCCGCCCTTTCCGGTACCCTGGCGGGTCTCGGCCGGCTTCTTGGTGATGGGCTTGTCCGGGAAGATCCGAATCCAGATCTTGCCGCCGCGCTTGATCTTGCGGCTCATCGCGATACGCGCGGCCTCGATCTGGCGCGAAGTGATCCACCCCGGCTGGAGCGTCATCAGGCCGAACTCGCCGAACGCGAGGGTGGAGCCGCGGTACGCGCGGCCGGGCATACGGCCCTTTTGCATCTTGCGGTGCTTGGTGCGTGCAGGCTGAAGCATGACGTCCTCGTGTCCTTACCCGTTACCGGTTCGCGTTGGCGTTGTTGTTCTCGCCGCGCGGGCCACCCCTGGTGGGCAGCACTTCGCCGCGGCAGACCCACACCTTGCACCCGATAGTGCCGTAGGTGGTGCGGCCGATGGCGTAGCCGTAGTCGATGTCGGCGCGGAGCGTGTGCAGAGGCACCCGACCCTCGCGGTACCACTCGTAGCGCGCCATTTCAGCGCCGCCGAGGCGGCCCGAGCACGCAACACGAATGCCCTTGGCGCCGAACTTCATGGCGGTCTGAATGGCCTTCTTCATCGCGCGGCGGAAGGCGATGCGGCGCTCGAGCTGGGTGGCGATGTTCTCGGCCACGAGCTGCGCGTCGATCTCGGCCTTGCGGACCTCGACGATGTTGAGGAACACCTCGTTCTTCGTGAACTGCTGGAGTTCCTTCTTGACAGTCTCGATGCCCGCGCCGCGCTTGCCGATCACGATGCCGGGACGTGCGGTGTGCACGTTGACCTTCACCTTGTTCGCCGCGCGCTCGATCTCGACCTTCGAGACGCCCGCGTGGTTGAGCGACTTCTTGACGTGCGCGCGGATCTTGATGTCCTCGTGCAGCCACTGGGCGTAATTCCGCTCCTCGAACCACTTCGAGTCCCAGGTGCGAATGACGCCGAGCCGGAAACCTACTGGATGAACTTTCTGTCCCACGTTCAGAGTCTCCTTGCTCGGGTTACTTCTTCGCCTTCTTGACTGCCTCGTCGCTCAGCACGACGTGCAGGTGGCTCGACTTCTTGTTCACGCGGGTCGCACGACCCATGGCGCGCGGCAGGTACCGGCGCTGGGTGGGGCCCTGATCGACGTGGATCGACTTGACGTAGAGCTTGTCGATGTCGACAGCGCCCTTCGACTTGTCGGTCGCGTTGGCCATCGCGCTCTCGATGAGCTTCTTGATCGGCCCAGCCGCGGCGCGCTTCGTCCACGCCAGGGTGTGAATGGCCGACTCGACAGGCATGCCTCGCACGAGCGCCGCAACGACGGAAATCTTGCGGGGAGCCATGCGGAAGAAACGGAGATGAGCAGTCGCTTCCATGGTGGTTAGCCCTTCTTGCCCGGCGCGGGGGCAACCTTCTTCTCAGCCGAGTGGCCCGAGAAGGTGCGCGTGGGGGCGAACTCGCCCAGCTTGTGGCCCACCATGTTCTCGGTCACGTACACGGGGATGAACTTGCGCCCGTTGTGAACGGCGAACGTGTGACCGACCATGTCGGGAACGATCGTCGAGCGGCGCGACCAGGTCTTGATGACCGTCTTCTTGTTGGCCTTGTTCATCGTATCGACCTTCTTCTGAAGGCTGATGTCGATGAAAGGGCCCTTCCAGGTTGAACGAGCCATGACTCAGTGCTCCTTACGTGCTCCGAACGCCCTGACGGCGCCCGGTGACGATGAACTTGTCGGTGCGCTTGATGACGCGCGTGGTGAGACCCTTCGTCTTCTTGCCCCAGGGCGAGACCGGGTGGGGGTTACCCTGACCGGACTTGCCTTCACCACCACCGTGCGGGTGGTCGACGGGGTTCATCGCGAGACCACGAACGGTCGGGCGAATGCCGAGCCAGCGGCTCTTACCGGCCTTGCCGATGCG
>JBEOKA010000514.1:0-3788 GCA_040275325.1 Myxococcaceae bacterium
AGGCGAGCACCCGGCCGTCGAGGTTGAGCGGGGCTCCGCTGGCGGCGCGTTCGTCCGCGAGCGACGTGATGCGCACTCCGGGCGCGCTGCGATCGGAGGGGCTCACGCGTCTCGCCTCCGTCGCTCGCTGAGGACGACGTCGGTGAGCACGCGAACGCTCGGGATGAGCAGCCGTCGCCCGACGTCGAGTTCGAGCGTCGGGTCGATGATCGGGTCCTGCTGAAAGTCGGCGATGGCCCACCAGAAGCCACACGCCCTCGGCAGTGGAGCGAAGTACCGGCCCGCGAGGTCGAAGAGGGACTCTCCCTGCGCGACGACATGCGCCCGTGTGTCTGGGTGCGCGCGGAACCCGTAGGGCTCGCGCTCAGTGAGGAAAACGCGCCCCTCCTCGTCGCGAACGCCGGCGGTGAACGAGTGCCGAGACCCGGTCAGCGGAGCCATCACGACACCTGCCGGCGCAAGGTCTCGCTGGTGACTCGCGTATCGAGAATCTCCTCGAAGGTGACGGAGGCCGCGTAGACGAGCACCGACGAGTCGACGGCGAGCTGGCGGTACTGGAAGTCGATGCTCGCGACGACGCACTCGATGGTGAGCACGTTCGGCCAGACGACGAGGACGCGCGGCGGAGCGGTGGCGAGGACTCCCTCAGTGCCCGCGGGAGGCACCGTTAGTGCGCGGAGGAAGGCGCGGAACTCGAGGATGTTCGGGTCGCCGGGCTGCTCGGTCGCGAAGAAGCGGTCGAGGTAGAACTCGACGCCGGTGAGCTGCCGGTTCGACGTGCTCTGGAACTGGAGCACCTGGTGCGAGAGCCCGGGGACGACCTGCCGGTTCCAGTTCACCTGCAGCTTCTCGGTGAGCTGGGTTGGGTTGAAGAGGCACGTCATCGACTCGCCGGTCGAGACGTTGACGAGCACGCAGCGCGGGGGCCGCGTCATGGCCGAGGAGAGCCGCACCGAACGCCAAAGCCCCGGACCTCCCCAGTCTGGGGACAAGTCCGGGGAGGAGCCTCTGACCCAGGGGCGTGGCCCCGGTTCGAGCTACCCGGCAATAGCGACAAGGTGCTCGTACGCCCGTTGGAAAGGGCCAGACAGCTTTTTCGCGAGCGAGACGATGATCTGTGGCTCGGAACCGTGAAGCCGAAGTAGGCCCCGCATCTCGTCGTCGAAGTTCTCGACGGTCCACACTTGGTCGAAGATGCGGACCTCTTCTCGCAGCGTCCCGTCCTTCTTCACAGCGAGTCGATAACGATTCAGGGCTGGGTGACTTTCGGTATCGCGCCGGTACCGCAGGTACCCCCGCTCCTCCCGGGACAGAGACTCGATGGCCACGTTCAGTTCTTCGACGAATCGCTTTGTATCGCGAAGGTGGTTGAAGAGTTGCCCAGTGCTTTCGGTTGCGCCCATTTCAAGTAGCCTCGCGACCTGCGCAGCGAATGCACCGCGCACTTCGTCGAGGGTGCCATAACCTCGGATAACGAAGAGCGCCCGTTCCTCAGAACTTGAGGCCAACTCGAGAGAAGAAACCCGCTGGGCGTAGTGCGCAGCTTCGCCTACCCATTGCACCATCTGCTTCGCCCAAATGTCACCTGAGTTCGCATTGATGTCCGCAAGCAAGCGGTCACGATCAATCGGGGAGAGTATAGCCATGGTTGCCTTCAGGGACGGCGATCATCATCTGCCCTGACGTCGCTACCTGCAGCCCTGAGTCCGTTGCTCCAGCGTCGCGCACTGAAATGTGGAGGACCGAACACCGCAGGAGAGAATCCAATTTCCCGTCTGACCGCAACTCGGTGCAACATCACTCCAGACACCAGACTTTCCGGAACCGGCCACTCCGGTCCGACCATCCGTGCAGTCGTACAGCGAGGTACCGCCTGAGGCTCGAACCCCAATACAAAGACCCGACTGCGAGCCGAACCGCGCCTCTTCACGCCCATCACAATTGAAGTCGAAGGGCGAGACAACTCGCGGACCAGCGATCGGCTGATCCTGATACTCTGCCTGACCTGGACGTGCGCGCCGGTCTTGGTCAGCACAATCAAGGCTGTTGCCAACGAAACCAACCGGTGCGGTGCATGCCATCACTGACGGGCCCAGGCTGGAGCCGAATCCGTCGTTGTCAGTGTCCGGCCAGAACTGAGACTGTGAGCATGGTTGACCCGCGTCAACCTGGCTCATAGTCCCCGCATCAGGTCGACCAGCGTCGGTCGCCGAGCCAGCATCGGTTGCCGCGCAGAAGCACGAGTCGAACTCGCCGTTCCGGTTGCACGTTTGTGCCCCCGCAGCCCCCGACGGGCAGAAGCAGGAGCCGGAGGTTCCTGGGGTGCACTTGGGCACGGAGGAACCACAGCCTGCGAGCGCTACGACGAGGCCCACCCAACCCATGCGCAAAGCGATCATCACCAGAGTCTCTCAAGCCCCCGGGGTACTCGCCAGAGGCCGTTTCCTGAGCGAATCGTCAGAACGCGGGCAACGGCGAGAATGCACGACCTGCGGAGTCGCGTTGGGCGGCGATGCCGGCGCGCGCGATAGTCTCGCCGTCGACTTGGACGTTCACGGTAATGGGTTGCGACGGGCCAGGCACGGCCGGCGCCGAGGAGAAGCTTGCCTGTAGTTGCGCCAGCTCGGCGCTCCTGGAGGCTGCTTCCGTGCGCGCTGGCATCGGTGATGAGGCCAGGTCCGGCGACGGCGCGCTGCTCGGCATGGCCAGCGTGAGCTGCTGCTGCACCTCGGTCGACAGCGGCTGGCGGGCGAGCCACTGGTACTCCGCCGGTAGGAATCGCGTGGGAACGCGCCGAAGCAGGCCGATGACTCCGTCGGAGAGGCTCGCGAACGCGCTGCGAATCGACTCGGCCAGCGCGGTCAGGAAGCTGCGCACGGTCACGAACGAGTCGTAGAGATGGTTGAAGACAGCGGAGAACACCTGCACGACCGCCGTCGCACCCTTCGCAAGGCTGGTGAAGAAGCTCGCGGTCACCGAGAGCGCGGCCGCGGTCCACCTCACGATACCCGCGAGCGCAGAGCCGACCAGCTCACCGAAGCCTCGGTACTCGTCTGAAGGCAGCCCTGCGGCGCCGCCGGTGAGCGCCTGGAACAGCTCGAGGAGCGCAACGCCGAGTTCGTCAATCGTCGCTCCCAGGACCTCGAACACCGGTGCCGCTTCATCGAGTGCGGCGGTGAAGCCGGCGACCAGCCCGTCCCACGCGCGACCGACTCGGAAGGCCACCTGGTACGCGCTGATGAGAAAGCGCTTCAGGCCCGAGTTCTCCGCGCGGTCGAGCTCCGTCATGACGGCTCCGGAGAAGCCGCCCTGTTCGAAGAGCTGCACCAGCGCATTGAACCCGAGTTGGACCCTTTCCCAGAGCCGGTGAACGAAGTCGCCGAGGCCACCGAGGTTGTTGCGGACTGCGTAGACGAACCCCGCCACGACGACACCGAGCAGCGCGACCGTGGCGATCGCCGGGAGGAGTGTCGACATCAGCCCTGCGGCCGTCACGCCGAGCACCTTGAGCCCCACCGCGAGCAGCGCCACGCCAGCCTTCACGGCGATGACGGCTCCGACGGTGGCGACGATGGCTCCCGCGGCGACAGCGAAGTGCAAACGCCTTCTTCACGGGTGCTGGCAGCTGGCGCAGCACACCGAGGAGCCCGTTCACGACTTCCACCACAGCGGAGACGATCGGCTTGAACACCTGCGCGAAGGGCTCGCCGATGACGATGGCGAGCGTCTCGAGCGAACCGCCGAGGAGCTTCTTCTGCCCCTCGAAGGTGTTCAGCATCTGGTCGCGG
>JBEOKA010000515.1:0-24574 GCA_040275325.1 Myxococcaceae bacterium
GGCGCGATGTATGGCGAAGCCGTTCTTCGCGCTTCGTTCCATGCCGGCGGGCCGGTGTCCGAGGCGTTCGACGCATGGCTGCAGGAGACGATGAAGTTGGCGCCTGATCAGCGTGATGCCCGGCTGACGGAGTGGAAGAAGGCTCCGGGCGCGCGTGCGGCGCACCCTCGTGAAGAGCACCTCGTGCCGTTGATGGTCATCGCCGGTGCTGCGGGCGCCGACCCGGTCTCGATTCCGTACGCAGACCTCTACGTCGACGTGAAGCTCTCGGCGTACCACTACGGGTGAGGGCCTTTCCGCGCGCGGGCCCGACGTGCTTTGTCCCCCGTCTCACCCGCGCGAGGAGTCGTCCATGGCCGCCGTTCGTTTCGCGAAGTTCGTCCCCGAGCAGGTGCTGCGCGACGCAGGCCTGCACCGTCGCTTCTCGGTCGAGCAGCTCGTCACCGAGGCAAAGAAGTTCGACACGAAGAACAAGGGCTACCTGAGCCAGGACGAGTTCCTCAAAGCCGCCGAGGCGCTGAAGGCCCAGGGTGGTTCGACCACGGGGCAGACGAAGGGCTACCGCTTCGCCCAGGGCACGCTGCGTGACGTGCACCAGGAGTACCTGCGCGGCAACCCGAACAAGCGCTTCACCGAGGCGCAGCTCGTGCGGGCTGCTGCGGTGCATGACGGTGGCGACAAGTATCTCTCGCGCGCCGAGCTCGAGGCTGGTGCCATCGACCTTCAGCGAGGCGTCGACGCCGGCACGCTGTCGAACAAGCTCGCGGCGCTGTGGGAGGGTCGCAAGTTCCCCGCCGCGCTCTCCCGCGCTCCGTCGACGGCCGACCTGAGGAGCTTCGAGGCGCCGCTCGCGCCACGCTCGGTCAACGACGACGTCAGCGCGCTCGCCTTCGTCGATGAGGCGAAGAACCGGGTGCTGGTGAAGGTGAGCACCAACGAGCGGCTTCCGTGGGAAGGCGCGACCTCGGCCAGCACGGCCTGGTACGCCATTCCACTCCAGTCGCTCCGCTGAAGCCCGCGTCACTGCTGAAGAACCGCGCTCGCTGTTAACGCAGGCCGCTCTCAAGCATCCTGTCGGTCAGCGTGTCAGCGGTCGTCCAGAGGGAGTCGTCTGCGCCGGTCTCGAGTCGGCCGAAGCCCGTCTGGCTGCCATGGGTGGCGGGCGCCCGGCGCAACGAGCGTGACGCGTTCGGCAAGCTGCACCAGCACTTCGCGCGGCTGGTGCACGCCGTCATCATCACGAAGGTGCCCGCGAGCGACGCGTCGGATCTCACGCAGGATGTCTTTCTGCTGATGCTCTCGAAGCTGCCGACGCTCGAAGACGACCAGGCCTTCCCCGCGTGGCTGCTCGAGATCGCCCGCAACCGCGCCGCGAAGTTCTTGCGAGACCGGCCGCGCACGTCGTCGGCCGAGCTCGAAGAGGAGCCCCACGCGCCCGATCGTTCTGGCTGGCCCGACGCGAAGAAGGTGCTCGAGGCCCTCAAGACGCTGCCCGAGACGTACGCCGAGACGCTCGCCATGCGCCTCATCGAAGGCTTGAACGGCCCCGACATCGCCGAACGAACGGGCCTGACGCCAGGCTCCGTGCGCGTGAACCTGCATCGCGGCATGGCGATGCTGCGCGAGAAGCTCGGCCTCTCACCGAAGGAGGGCGACGAATGAGTGATCCGCTCTTCGATGGCCCCGGAAACGACCCCGAGCTCGACGCGCTCGAGCACGAGCTGTCTGGCTATCGCTTCGATTCACCACCGCCCGACCTGCCGGCGAAGCGCTCGTCGGAGCCGAAGGCCGCGCGCCGTGACGCCCCGCTGCCCGACGTCGTGCGCTCAGGCGGCGCGACCTTCTCGCTGCGTGGCAAGGCGCCGCTGTTCGTCTCGCTCGCCCTCGCGCTCGTGGCCGGCGTCGTCTCGTACTCGGCGGTGAAGAAGAAGGAGATGGACGTACGCAAGGGCTGGAACCTGGTGCCCGTCGTCGTGGCCGCCGTCGACGTCTCGGAAGGCACCGTCGTCACCATGGAGATGATCAGCCAGCGCTCGATCCCCGAGCAGTTCGTCACGTCTTCCGTCGTGAAGCCCGACTCGGCCTCGTACATCGTGAACCAGAAGGTGCTGGTGCCGATTCAGGCCGGCGACCCGCTGCTGTGGAGTCAGTTCGAGACCACGAAGGCCGCCGAGCGCCTGTCGACGAAGATTCAGAAGAAGGCTCGAGCCGTCACCATCGAGACGAAGGGCGCGCAGTCGGTGGGGGGCTGGGTGCGGCCGAACGATCACGTCGACATCATCGGCACCTTCAAGGACCCGGTGACCGGAGAGCAGGTGGCGGTGACGCTGATGCAGAACGTCATCGTGCTCGCGACCGGGAAGATCACCGGCACCACCAACATCAACCTCGTGCCCGATGGGCAGCGTGAGTACGCGAACGTGTCGCTCTTGCTGTTGCCCGAAGAGGTCGAGGTGGCCGTGCTCGCCCAGGAGTTGGGCGCGCTGACGTTGACGCTGCGAAACGAAGAAGATCTCGACGTGCTCGAAGAGCGCGGGCGCGCGACCATCAACACGCTGTTGTCCGGTGAGCGCACGAAGGTGCTGCAGTCGAAGCGCTTCAACACGATTCAGATCATCAAGGGCTCGTCGTCGACCGAGACGAAGACGGCGGCTCCGAGCGAGTAGGCTCACGGGGCTCGTGAACCGACGAACTGGCTGGGCGTTGCCGTTCTTGCTGCTCGCCGTGGCGGGAGCGGTGTGGCGACTGGCCGACCCGGTCGAGAACGAGCCCGTCGAGGAGCCCACCACCAGCGCGGTGGTTCAACCGCTCCCCACGCTGGAGCCCGCGCCGCCCGTCGAGCCGGTCGACGCAGGAACCTTCCCTCCGCTGGTGGACGCTGAGCCGAGCGCCATCGCCCCACCACCCCTGGCTGATGGCGGTGGGTTCACCACGACTCCACCAAAGGGCTTCGACCTCGAGACGTATGTCCGGCGCTGGCGCGAGGCGCTCGAACCCCTGATGGGCTGGAAGGCGCCGGCCCGCCGCGCGACGATTCGGGTCGCCGACCAGGGAAAGCCGTTTCAGCGCGAGCCTGACGGCGGAGTGCCTCCCTGCGTGGCAGGCCAGGTCGTGAGGGTGCTCTCACGGCCATTGATGGTCGACGTCGTCGTCTTCATCGACACCTCGGGTTCGATGGACGAGACCCTGCCGGCGATTGCCCAGTGGCTCGGCAAGCTCGAGTTCAGCCTTCGGCAGGCATCGCGTGACTTCCAGCTCATCGTGGTGGCTGATCGGCAGCGCGTCACCCGTGAGGCGCGCAGGTTTCCTCCGGCCAGGGTCGACTCGGGGTACGTCGAGGAGTTCATCAACTCGAACGACATACTCGACGTGCTGCTGCGCTCCGCGGAGTCGCCGACGGGTTGGGCCTCGGTGATGAGGCCAGGCGTGGCGCGCGAGCTGATTCTGGTGACCGATGACTCGCCCTTCAGCTGGGTCTCGACGAAGGACTATGCGCCACGCCTCGCCCAGCTGTTCGGCGCTGACGAGAGGGTGACGCGGCTGCACGTGATGGGCGGCTTCGAGGTGGGGAAGGGCCGGCTCCTCGGCCCTGACGATTCCCTGGCGGCGATGGTGTGCCGCCCGCACGGTGTCTCGCCGGGCCTCGTCTATCAACGGCTCTCGAAGATGCACCGCGGCACCCGTGCGTCAATCTGCGACGACTGGTCGCGGGACTCACTGTTCGAGGTGGTGCTCGAATCGCAACCGCCTCCCATTCCGTGCTCGTTCGAGCTCGAGCTTCACCCCGAGGCGACCCTCCAGGTCCCCCGAGTCGTTCAGCGGCGCATGTCGGAGCCCTTGCTTCGCGAGTACTCCGAGGCGGCCTGCCCGGGGCTGCGGCGCAGCTTCCTGCCGCTCCCGAACGGCATCAGGTTGTGTCCCTCGACGTGCGACGCGCTCAGAGAAGATCGGGTCGAGGCTCTCGAGCTCTCGTGGACGTGCCGCTGAGTTCAGTTCACGTACTTCGGCATCACGAAGTACAGGTCGACGTCTGCTTCGCACTCGACGCACCGCCCACGCGCGACCCGAAGGCCCAATCGCGGCGTCTCGCCCAGCGACATCACTCGCCCGCCGCAGGTGCAGCGCGCGTTGGTGATGGCCTCGTCCATCTGCTTGCCCGACTTCAAGACGATGGGGTTGTCGGCTGAGAAGCCGGGCGTCGCGGCGCGCTCGGCCTTCGCCCGGCTGGTCTTCACGGCAGACGTCACCTTGCGAAAGCTCCACACGGCGAGCGCGACCAGCAGGGCGAGCAGCAGCAGATCCACCAGCGCGTCATCGCGACTTGTCGGCGCCGACGCAAGCTCAGGCCGTCGGCCTCTTCACGCGAATCTCAGTTGGGTCAGCATGCGGCGGTTCCGACCAGGTCTGGTGATGGCGAGGGCGTGACGGCCATTGCGCCTGGGTGAGGCTCAGGCTGCGGGCTTCGCGGCGCGTGTCGCCAGATGCAGTGCGCGTGGGCCGATCTTCGACAGCGGCAGCACCTCGCACGCGGCGCCGCGCTTGAACGCCTCGCCCGGCATGCCCCACACCACGCTCGTCTCTTTGTCCTGCACGATGGTCGTCGCGCCCGACTGCTTCACCGTCAGCAGCCCCGCAGCGCCATCGGCGCCCATGCCCGTCAGCAGCATCGCGACGGCGTTGTGCCCGACGTTCTTCGCCACGGACTCGAAGAGCACGTCGACCGACGGCTTGTGACGGTTCACCGGTTCGTCGTCGCCGATCGCGCAGAAGTACTTGAGGCCGCTGCGCTCGACGCGCAGGTGTTTTCCGCCAGGAGCCACGTACGCGTGTCCGGTGAGCAGGGGCGCTCCGTCGTTGGCCTCTCTGACGACGAGGTTGGTGTCGCGATCGAGCCGCGCGGCGAAGCGAGCCGAGAACATCTCGGGAATGTGCTGGGCGATGACGATGGCGGGCGCGTCTGGCGGCAGCGTGGCCAGCACGTCGGCGATGGCCTCGGTGCCGCCCGTCGAGGCGCCGATGGCGATGAGGCGGTCAGTCGTCTGCAGCGCCTTCACCTTCTCGAAGTTCGTGCGCGGCGTCTTCTGGGTGTGGGCGGCCACGTTCGCGGTCGCGGCGTTCTTCACCTTCGCCACCAGCTCTCCGGCGAGCGCGTGCAGGCCGGCCGACAGGTCGAGCGAGGGCTTGGTGACGAAGTCGACGGCGCCAGTCTGCAGCGCGGCCATCGTCGCGTCGGCGCCCGCGGCCGTGAGCGACGACACCATCACCACCGGCATCGGGCGCAGCCGCATCAGGTTGTTCAGAAACGTCAGCCCGTCCATGCGGGGCATCTCGACGTCGAGCGTGAGCACGTCGGGGTTGAGCTTCTTGATGAGCTCTCTGGCCTCGAACGGGTCGCGCGCAGAGCCCACCACCTCGATGTCGCGGTCCTGAGAGAGCACCTCGGTCAGCAGCTTTCGCACGAAGCCGCTGTCGTCGACGATGAGCACACGGCAGGTCATGAGCGCTCTCCGGGGGAGCCGTGCTGAAACGCCGTCTTCCCGATCGAGGTCAGCTGTGTCTGATTGCCCAGCACGGCCTCGCTGTGGCCCAGCATCAGCACGCCGCCGGGTTTGAGCTGGCTGGCGAGGCGCCGCACCGTCTTCACGCGGTTCTCGGGCGAGAAATAGATGAGCACGTTGCGGCAGAAGATGACGTCGAAGAGGCCCTTCATCGGCCAGGCGCCCAGCAGGTTGAGCTGCCCGAAGAAGACCTTGCTGCGCAGCTCGTTGCGAACGCGCAAGAACTCGTGGCTGCGGTCGGGCGTGAAGCTCGACGCCTGCAGCTCTGGTGCAACCGCCTTCACCTGGTCGACCGGGTACACGCCCTCTTTCGCGCGCGCGAGAATGTCGGCGTCGATGTCGGTCGCCAGCACCTTCCACGTCGGTGGCGCGTTGGTGGCGGCCTTGAGCGTCATGGCGATCGACCAGGGCTCCTGGCCCGAGGAGCAGGCCGATGACCACACGCTGAAGGGCTCGTTCTTTCTTGCCCGGCTCGCGATGGTCTCGAGCAGCTGAAAGTGGTGCCGCTCGCGGAAGAAGTCGGTGACGTTGGTGGTGAGGGCGTTGACGAACTGGCCGCTCTCGCTTTCATCCCGCTCCACGAGGTCGAGGTACGGGTCGAAGGCCACGAAGCCCAGTGACTTCACCCGCCGCATCAACCGCGCGACGACGAGCGATTGCCGGTTTTCGGCCAGCTCGATGCCCGCCTTCGCGCGCAGCAACCCGCGCACACGCTCGAAGGCCGGGCCGTCGATGTCGAGCTGCTCAGAATTGTTCCCAGACATTCGGGTCGTCTCCCCGCGGCGGTGTCATCGGCTGCGCTGGAGCGCGGCGGGTGGAGCCGGTGCTCGCCCGGCGGGCTGCCGTGAGCGCCTCGATGACCAGGCTCGTGGCCGAGGCGAAGCCGTCTCCATTGAGCAGCGAGAGGGCGCGCGCCTTGTCCTTTCGGGCCGTGGCCACCACCTCGCCAGCCATGCGGTGGAAGGCCGCGTGCGCCTCGGCGAGGGCAGAGACCTCGGGCGACGGCGCCTCGTTCGCCAGCCAACGCCCGAGCGAGCAGGCGTCAGACCGCTCGGCGGACGCCGGGTCGAAGTCGCTGGCGCCCGTGGTGAGCCAGCGGTTCAGTTTGTTCTTCCAGTCGGAGTGGGCGAGCTGCACCGCGTCCCAGTCGAGGCCTTTGGAGTGGTGAGCGCCGGGCTTCGCGCGCTGCTGCTGGGCCTTCTCGACCTCGAAGGCCGGCTCGAAGACGTTCCTCGGGCTGGCGTCGGTCGCCACCTTGAAGAAGGCGAACGTCTCGAGCACCGACTTCGCCTGCGAGCTCAACGAATCGGCGGCCGTCGCGGCCTCTTCGACGAGCGCCGCGTTCTGCTGTGTCATCTTGTCCATCGAGGTGACGGCCTGGTTGATCTGCCCGATGCCTGAGGCCTGCTCGTCAGAGGCGGTGCTGATCTCTCCGATGATGTCGCTCACCTTCTTCACCGCCAGCACGATGTCTTTGAGCGCGTTGCCCGAGTCGTTCACCAGCGAGGCGCCGTGGGCGGTGCGCTCCGAGCTCGTCTTGAGCAGCTCGGAGATCTCTTTCGCGGCGCCCGAGCTTCGCTGCGCCAGGTTGCGCACCTCGGCGGCGACGACAGCGAAGCCACGGCCCTGGTCGCCCGCGCGTGCGGCTTCGACCGCTGCGTTGAGAGCGAGCATGTTCGTCTGGAAGGCGAGCTGCTCGATGACGCCGATGATGTCGCCCACCTTCTTCGACGAGTCGGTGACGGCGCGCATGGCCTCGACGGCGGCCGAGACGACGGCGCCTCCCTTCTCGGCGGCTTCCTTCGCGCTCGCCGCGAGCTGGTTGGCCTGCGTCGCGTTGCCCGCGTTCTGCTTCACCGTGCTGGTCAGCTCCTCGAGGCTCGAGGCGGTCTCTTCGAGCGCCGAGGCCTGCTCCTGCGTGCGCTGCGAGAGGTTGTTGTTGCCCTGCGCGATGTCGGTGGTCGCCGCGCCCATGGCGGCGAGCGCGGTCTGCGTTCTGGTGATGACGTTGCGCAGCGAGTCGGTGCTCGCATTGAACGCGTCTTTGAGCTCGCCGAACGCGCCCTCGTAGTCGCCCTTCATGGTGCGGGTGAGATCGCCCTCGGCCATCGCGGCCGCTGCGGCCTTCACCTCGACGATGGGCCGCGCCACCGAGTCGAGCAGCTGGTTCACCGAGTCAGCGAGGGTCTTGAGCGCTCCCGAGAGCCCAGTCGAAGAGAGGCGCGCCGAGAGGTTTCCGTTGGCGGCCTGCTGCGCCACCGACTGCGTCGACAGCACGAGCTGCTGCGTCGCCGTCACGTCGGTCGCGTACTTCACCACCTTCGAGAGCCGGCCCGCGGCGTCGGCGATGGGCGTGTAGGCGGCCTGAATCCACACCTCTTTGCCGCCCTTGCCGACGCGCTTGTAGAGGCCAGCGTCGATCTCGCCGCGGTTCAGCTTCTGCCAGAAGGCCACGTAGTCGTGACTGTTGGCGTAGCTGGGCTCGCAGAAGATGCGGTGGTGCTGACCTTTGATGTCTTCGAGTGAGTAGCCGAGCGTCTTGAGGAAATTGTCGTTCGCCCAGAGCACCTTGCCGTCGAGCGAGAACTCGATGCTGGCCTGGGTGCGATCGATGGCGGCCATCTTGCCGGCGTTCTCAGACGAGCGGTTCTGCGCGTCGGTGATGTCGATGGCGTACTTGACGACCTTCGTCACCTTGCCGTTGCCGTCGAGCACCGGGTTGTACGACGCCTGAATCCACACCTCTTTGTTGCCCTTGCCGATGCGGCGGAAGATGCCCGCCTCGAACTCGCCGCGGTTCAGCTTCTGCCAGAACAGCCCGTACTCGGCGCTCGCGGTGTAGGCGGGGTCGCAGAAGATGCGGTGGTGCTGGCCCTTCACCTCGTCGAGCGCGTAGCCGAGCGTCTTGAGGAAGTTTTCGTTGGCGTGCACCACCTTGCCGTCGGGCGTGAACTCGATGACGGCCTGCACGCGGTCGAGAGCGGCCATCTTCGCGGCCGTCTCGGCGTCGGCGTTGCGGCGCTCGGTGACGTCGGTCGCGAACTTCACCACCTTCACGGGCTTGCCCGAGTCGTCGAACACGGGGTTGTACGAGGCCTGAATCCACACCTCTTTGCCGCCCTTGCCGATGCGGCGGAAGACGCCAGCCTCGAACTCGCCGCGGTTCAGCTTCTGCCAGAACTGCGCGTACTCGGGCGACGAGGCGTAGGCGGGGTCGCAGAAGAGGCGGTGGTGCTGACCGACGATCTCGTTCGCGGCGTAGCCCAGCGTCTTGCAGAAGTTGTCGTTGGCGAAGAGCACCTTGCCGTCGAGCGAGAACTCGATGGTGGCCTGCACGCGGTCGATGGCGGCGAGCTTGCCCTGGGCGTCGACGGCCTGCTCGTGCGCCTGGCCGATGTCGCTCGCGACGACGACGTAGCCCTGCACCTTGCCCTTGTTCTCGAGGCGGCTCGCCGAGCCCGCCAGCCACACGTGCTGACCCTGCTGGCCCACGAAGAAGGCTGGAGCGCCCTGGCCCTCGGTCACCCGCTTCCAGCCGTCGGCGCCCATCAACTGCGAGGCGGCAGGCGCGCTGTCGGAGAAGCCGGTCGCCGCGAAGAAGGCGGGGCTGCCGCTGACGAAGGCGCCAGCCGCGTCGAAGCGCGCGACGAGGTGGTGGGCGCCGATGACGTCGAGGCTCAGGGGGCTTTGGCTGCTGCGGCGGCGAGTCGGAGTCTTCTTCTTCATGGGTGTCCTCTGTGTGGAGCGTGTGAAGTGGGTTTCAGTCCTGGGTCGAACCGAGGTCGGCAAAGAGCGCGTCGACGTCGAGCAGCGTGATGAGGCCCTTCTCGGTGCGGGCGATGCCGCGAGCCCACGGCCGGTCGCCTCCGGTCAGCTGCGGCGCGGGCTGCACGCCCTCGATGGTGAGGACCTCGCTCATGGCGTCGACGACGAGGCCGAGCGTGCGGTCGCGGCCCGAGGCGTTGACGCGAATGACGACGACCACCGTGAGGGGGCCGTACGCGAGCGCTTCGAAGCCCAGGCGCTCGCGCAGATCGGCGATGGGCACGATCTCTCCACGAAGGTTGATGACGCCCTTGAGCCAGTTGGGCGCCTGGGGGATCGGCGTCGGCTCGACCCAGCTCTGCAGCTCTCTGACGCGCAGAATCTCGGTGCCGAACTCCTGGCCTCGAACGAAGAACGTGAGCAACTGCTAGCGTTGACCGGTGGTGGGGGTGGGAGACGGCGGGGCCGTCGTGATGGCAGGGGTCGGCATGGAGCTCCTCACGCAGCGAGTTGTTCGGCGTCGTGCAGCGCGTTGGGTTCGAGAATGAGTGACACCGAGCCGTCACCGAGAATGGTGGCGCCGGCCAGCCCGTCGACGGCGCCGTAGTTCGCCTCGAGCGACTTCACGACGACCTGTTGCTGGCTGAGCAGCTCGTTCACCAGCAACCCGACGCGGCCACGATCGGTCTCGACCACCACCATCAGGCAATGGCTGTTGTCTCCGGTGAGGCGCTCGAGGCGCGCGGGCAGATCGACGACGGGAATGAGCTCGCCGCGCATGCGGTAGCCCTGCTGGTGGCCGCAGGGTTGGAGCAGCGACCAGTCGGGCTGAATCGACTCGACGATCGAGAGCAGGGGAATGACGTAGAGGCGGCGCCCGATGCGCACCAGCTGCCCCTCCATGATGGCGAGGGTGAGCGGCAGGCGCAGGGTGAACTTCGTGCCCTTGTGCGGCACCGAGGTGATGCTGATCTCACCGCCCAGCGAGCGCACGTTCTGGCGCACCACATCCATCCCTACGCCGCGGCCCGAGATGTCGGTGACCTCCTTCGCCGTCGACAGGCCCGGCAGGAAGATGAGCTGCGCGATCGCCGACGGTGAGAGCTCGGCCTCGGGCTCGACCAGGCCCCGGTCTTTCGCCTTCGCGAGAATCGCCGCTTCGTCGAGGCCGCGGCCGTCGTCTTGAATCTCGATGTACACGTCCTTGCCGCGTGCGAACGACGAGATGCTCAAGGTGCCTGCCTCGGGCTTTCCCGCAGAGAGGCGATCGGCCGGAGCCTCGATGCCGTGATCGACGCAGTTGCGCACCAGGTGCACCAGCGGGTCGCCCAGCTTCTCGACGACCGTCTTGTCGAGCTCGGTGCCGTCTCCGGTGACCTGCAGGTTGACGCGTTTGCCCAGCTGATCGCACAGCGCGTGCACCGTGCGTGGCAGGCGGCCGAAGACGGTCGACAGCGGCTGGCTGCGCAGCCGCATCACGCTCTCTTGCAGGTGGCGGGTGTTGCGCGCGAGCTGGCTGAGGCCCTCGCTGATCTTCGCGATGCGGGCCTGCGCGAGCGGCCGCGCGGGGTCGACCTCGCCCAGCATCGACTGGGTGATGACGAGCTCGCCCACCATGTTCATCAGCTGGTCGAGCTTGTCGACGGGCACCCGAATCGTCTGCGACACGAAGTCGGGTGCGGGGGCGGACGTGGAGGCGCTCGGCACGGGGCTCGACGGCGTGGGGCCGGCGACCACCGGCTCTTCGCGGGTGAGCGCCCAGCCACCATCGACCCAGTCGAACAGCGACTCGATGCGCTCCTTCGGCACCGAGCCCGGAATGGTGGCTGTCCACGAGAGGTAGGCCGTCAGCGGCTCGAAGGTGCCCAGCGCGGGAAGCCGCGAGGTGTCACAGGTGAGTTGTACGTCACCGAGCTCGCGCAGCCCGGCCAGCAGCTTGATGGGATCAGGGCCCACCGCCAGCAGCCCCTGAGGTGGCGCGAAGGTGAAGCGCCATGGCGGGCCAGCGACCTCGTCGAGGCGGGAGAGGGCGGCCTCGAGCTCGGCGCGCTCCTGCTGCAGCGGCACCTCGGGCGACTCCACCAGGCGCTTGAGCAGATCGACGCCGCGCAGCAGCACGGCCACCGCTTCATGGTTGGGCTGCCGACGGCCAGCGCGCACCTCGTCGAGGTACGACTCCATGCCGTGCGCGCTCTCGGTGACGGCCGAGAAGCCGAACGAGCCGGCGCTGCCCTTGATGGAGTGAATGGCGCGGAAGAGCGACGCGAGCTCGTCGGCGCTGAGTGTGCCCGCGTCCATCGCGAGCAGGTACTTCTCGGCGACGGCGAGGTTCTCACGCGCGTCTTCGAGGAACGTCTGCCGCAGGGCTTCCTGGGCGTCAGAGGGCGTCGGGTTCATGCGAGCAGGTTCTTGACGAGGGTGCGCAGCGCTTCGGCCTGAAACGGCTTCACCAGCCAGCCCGTGGCGCCCGCCGCCTTGGCCGATTGCCGCAGCGTCGGGTTCACCTCGGTCGTGAGCACCAGTACCGGCGTGAACTTGTGCTTCTCGCGGTAGCGCTTGATGAACTCGAGGCCGTTCAGCTTCGGCATGTTGAAGTCGGTGATGACGAGGTCGAAGGCCTGACCCGAAGCCAGGGTGAGGCCCTCGGCTCCGTCACAGGCGGCGGTGACGCCATGCCCATCGGTGCCCAGCGCCGCGCTGACGAGCGCACGAATCGACGGCGAGTCGTCGATCGCGAGAATACGAGCCATGTGGTGCTTCTCCCGTGTGTGTTTCGACTGCCGTCAAAGCTCGAGGCCCAGCGTGCGCGCCGCAGCCGTGATGGCTGGTGAGCACTCGAGGCTCACGTGGGGCCGCCGCTGCAACACCAACAACAGCTGCAGCCCTGCCGTGTCGACGCGCTCCACCTTCGACGCGTCGACCTCGATCGCTTCTTCGGCGTCGAGCGCTTGAACGCGCGAGACCAGCTCATCGAGCACCGCGGCCTGAAGACGTTCTGGAAGCTCCAGTTTCACGGTCGCGACGCTGTGCAGCGGTTGTGCCCGAGGCTCGTCAGGTCTCTGACGCAGCAAGTTCGCGGGAGATCTCCACTCGACCTCCATTCCCACGGGTTCCCCAACGCCCACCGGTCACACCTCACCCACCATCGCCGCGCGCTTCTTCGAGAGCGCCGCCTCATGGTTCCAGAATTGCTGGGAGCGACGACGTGCAGATCGCCTCGACCATCGCCGCGAAGCTCGAAGGAGGTGACGGACCTCAGCAGACCATGTTCTGGGTCGTGGGCTCCGTCGCCCGCTGTGTTCAGGGCTCCTTCACGCGTGAGGCAGCCAGGGCCGCGCTCCGTGAGCTGGTACCCGGCGCGAGGCCGCTCTGGCTGTGTGAATGGCCCGAAGGCATCGTTGCCCAGGGCAGTGGAGTGACGTTCGCCTGCTGGCAGACGGGGGCGACGCCGATGTCGGTCATCGACGAAGCGCTCGGCGTCGTGAGCACCGCCAAGGGCATGGCCGAGACCTCTGCGGTCGAGCTGACGCGGCGGCTGAGCGCGATGGAGGAGACCGCGCGTCGACAGAGCGGCGCGGTGGGCGAGCTGGCCGAGGTCTTCAACCAGTCGAGCCACGAGGCCACGCTGTCGACCTCGCTCAGTTCACTGTTCAACTCCCTCAACGAGCTGCGCACGAACCTCGTCTCGGAGCAGCACAACCACCACTACCTCGTCGGTGAGGCCGCCGGCACCGTCACGCAGCTCGGCCAGCTCTCGACCACCATCAGCCACTTCGCCACCTCGAGCCGCCTGGCCACCTTCAACGCCCGTCTCGAGGCTGCACGGCTGGGAGAGGCTGGCTCGGGCTTTCTGTCGATTGCCGGAGCCCTGTTCGAGCTCGCCCAGCAGGTGACGGCGGCCAGCGCGAGCACCACCACGCTGACGCAGAAGCTGGCGAGGTTGTTGCCGCAGCTGTCGACCAGCAGCCAGCACGTGAAGGAACAGCTCGACGCCGAGATGTCATCGCTCGGCGTGCGGGTGACCGAGCTGAAGAAGCAGCTCGCCGACAGTGAGCGCCTCGCACGCGGAAAGCTCGAGGCGGCGCGCCGTGACGGTGAGGTGCTGACTGGCGAGATGAACGCGGCGATGGCCGAGCTGCAGAGCACCGATCGTCTGAGCCAGCTGCTCAGCGCGATGCACGAGGCCTTCGTGCGTGCGCAGGCCGGCCAGAGCGCGGCGTTCGGTGAGTTCGAAGCCCGCAAGGACTCGCTCGTCAGCGAGCAGGTGCTGGCCAGTGCGGGGTCAATCGAGCTCTTCTGAGGCCATGCCCCTGTTCGCCCTCGTGACGAGCCTCGTGCTCGTTGACCTTCCTCCGCGCGCGGAGTGTTCGCGCGACAGCCAGTGCGAGCTGACGACGTTCGCGGGCTGCTGCGGCGCCTGCTGCCCGACCGTGCGAGCGATTCCGAAAGGCACCGACGAGCGCGCCGAGTGCAAGACGCTCGACTGCACGGCGCCGAAGTGCGCTGACGTGAAGTGCCAGGGCCTCGACGCCTCGTCGTACGTCGCGGCGTGCGTGGCCAGGCAGTGCGAGGCCGTCCGAAAGGACGCCGAGTGTCGCGTCGCGGCGGACTGCGTGCTGGTCGAAGACGTTGCTCCACCGAAGACGACCTGCACGAAAGACGCGTGCTGTTGCCCGGTGACGTTGTCGAGGCCGCGCAACACGAAAGCGCCCGCTCCGGTTCCGGCGAACGCCCGCTGCCCCTCGTGCGTCGGCCACCCGTTCAGCTACGCCAATTGCGTCGAGGGCCGGTGCGAGGCCGTCATCTCACGACCGGGAAAACGCTGAGCTGCTACGAGGGCTGATGCCCAACACGCCAAAGCAGCCCGCCGCGAAGAAGTCGAAGCCCACCCCGAAGGCGAAAGCGGCGAGCAACCCGTTCCTCGCGCTCCACCCCGCGCGCACCGGTCGCGCAGGCGCCGGGCTCTCGCGAGGCTCGAAGCGCGGCAGCCGTTAGAAGCACAGCTTGGTGCAGTTCGTCTTGCCGCTGCGCTGACACGACAGGCCCGCGAAGGCAGGCTTGAGCGTCTCCCACGTGTTCGTCGCGGCGTTCAGCTTCCACACGTCGTTCACCGTGCCGCAGTCCGAGCGGCCACCGAACATCAGGAAGCTGTCGGCGCCCGCAGGCACGAACACGACGCCTTCACGCCGCTCGGGGGACATGAGGTCGGGCGTCGTGAAGTTCGAGGGGAAGTCGCAGAAGCCGGCGCCCTGGGTGAGCAGGGTGTCTCCGGTGCGCACGCGCTGCCAGCGGTTGGCTGCGAGATCGATGGCCCAGAGGTCGTTCGTCTCGCCCAGCGCTCCGTCGTCGTGACCACCGAAGACGAGCAGACGATCTCTCGCGGCGTCGGCCACCATCGCGGGCCGAATACGCGCCACCGGCGGCGTGCCCGTCAACGTGAGCGGCGCCCACACGCGGGTCGCGAGATCGAACGTGTACACGTCGTTGAAGAACGGCCCGAGGAAGGCGTTCTCATCGCCGCCGCCGAACACCACCAGCCGGTTGCGCTTCGCGTCGAGCTCCACCGCGTGGAACAGCCGCGCCGGAATCGTGCCCGCGGTCGGCACCAGCTCGCTCCAGGTGTTGTTCGAGAACGCCAGCGCGTACACCTTGCCGTTCGGGGCGAAGGTGCCGCCGTTGTTGCTCGTGTTGCCTCCGAAGATGATGAAGCGGTCGCCCATCGGGTCGTACACGCCGGCGGAGTTCGAGAGCGCAGGTGGGCGAGTGCCGAGCGTCTGCAGCTCCTGCCACGTGTGGCCTGAAGCGCCGGCCACACCGAGCTGCAGCGCGTGGGTGTCGTTGTACGTCGTGTAGTTGCCGCTCGAGCCCATGCGCCAGCGCCCACCGAAGACGATCATTCGCCGGCGCATGCTGTCGTACGCGGTGGCGTGACGGTTGCGCGGCGAGGGGCCCTGCTCGCTCGAGAGCCGCCACGTGTTGCAGGTGGGGTTGTACAGCCACGTCTCTTCCGAGAAGCCCGGCATCGACTGGCAGTTCACCGCGACGCCCGGGTCGCCTCCGAAGATGGCCAGCTCGCCCGACATCGGGTCGTAGACGCCGCCGAGATCGCTGCGGCCGGTCGGCGCCTCGGTCGACGGCTGGCAGGTCATACCCGCGTCCATCGTCGAGCCCGCGTCCATTCCACCCGTGACACTGCACGCGCCCGCCATGCACGCCGAGGTGCAGACGGCGCATGCTCCGCCCTTCGCGCCACACGCGTCGTTCGTGGTGCCGATTCGGCAGACGCCCGTCGCGTCGCAGCAGCCTTCGCAGGTCGAGGCGCTGCAAGGAGGACGAGTGCCTCCGCAGCCGCTGAAGGCGAGCACGAAGGCGAGGAGGGTGGGGGCGGCGATCTTCATGGTGCTCTCTTCTTCACGGTCCAACGGGAATGATGGTTCGGGAGTCGGTCGCGGTGCGGCCAGCGCTGTCGGTGGCGATGAGCTCGATGACGGTGCTGTTTCCCCTGACTCGAGCAGGGTCGTCGACGAGCGCCGTCATCGCGTACCACTCGGAGTACGGGCCGTTCTTGACGAGGTTCACCTTGTAGTCGGTCGACGACAGCTCGGTGCCGTTGAGCTTCACCTTCACCGTCAGCTTGAGGAGCATCGGGTCGAGCGGTGCCCGCGTGCGCGCGGCAGCCCACACGTGAAAGCCGCCCTGCGGGCCCGCGATGATGGTCACCATCTGGCCGTTGGTGAGTGGGCTGAATGACTGCGTGCCGGTGCCGAGCTCGAGCAACGGCAGCGAACCGGCGTCGGTCGTCGCCATGGCGACGCCCGCATCACCGTCGGGCATGAGCGCGCCGGCTGGGCTGCACGCCGCGAAGAGTGAGAGGACGGTCAGACGGAAGAAGGACGACACGGCGAGGTCCCCTAGCGCCCGGCAGCCGCCGTGGCAATTCGCCCAACCGCTTGAATCCCATTGGTTCGCGGAGCTTCGTTAACGGAATTCCAGCGGGCGGCTCCTCTCTTCAACGCCTCACATTTGGGAGCCCGCCATGATCAAAGGAAAGACGCCGCTCTTCGTCGCCCTCGCGCTCGGGCTCATCGCCGGCGTCATCGCGTTCTCGGCCGTGAAGAAGAAGGAGATGGACGTGCGCCGCGGGTGGAACCTGGTGCCCGTCGTCGTCGCGAGCACCGACCTGAGCGAGGGCTCGGTGGTGACGATGGAGATGGTGAGCCAGCGCTCGATTCCCGAGCAGTTCGTCACCTCGTCCATCGTGAAGCCAGACTCCGCTTCGTACATCGTGAACCAGAAGGTGCTGGTGCCGGTGCAGGCCGGCGACCCGCTCTTGTGGAGTCAGTTCGAGACCACGAAGGCCGCCGAGCGCCTGTCGACGAAGGTGCAGAAGAAGGCGCGCGCCATCACCATCGAGACGAAGGGGGCGCAGTCGGTCGGTGGCTGGGTGCGCCCGAACGATCACGTCGACATCATCGGCACCTTCAAGGACCCGAACACGGCCGAGCAGGTCGCGGTGACGCTGATGCAGAACGTCGTGGTGCTCGCGACGGGGAAGATCACCGGCACGACCAACGTGAACCTGGTGCCCGAGGGCCAGCGTGAGTACGCGAACGTGTCGCTGCTCGTCATTCCCGAAGAGGCCGAGATTCTCGTGCTCGCACAGGAGCTGGGGGCGCTGACGTTGTCGCTCCGCAACGAAGACGACATCGACATGGGCACCGAACGAAACCACTACACGTCGATTCGCACGCTCTTCGATGGTGAACGCATGGCGGCCGTGCAGCGGCTTCGGCAGAAGCAGATCATCATCATTCGCAACACCACCGTCACCGAGGAGGGCGTTCGATGATCGCGGTGCTCGTCGCGCTGCTCACCGCGAGCTCGACCTTCGCCGCGGTGTGGCCGCTGATGCAGCGTGAGGTGCCGTCGCTGCTCCGTGGCGCGCCCGGCCCTGCGGCGCTGACCCGCGCGTGTCGTCGCATCATCATCATCAAGCCCCAGCGCGGAACGGTGCAGCAAGGGTGCTCGTCGGCGCGAAAGCGGCCGTGTGTGCGGCGCAACACGTGGTGAGGGTCAGGGCAGCGGCTGCACCTGGCCCCGAATCTCACCCATCGGGAATGACGAGGACCGAACGACGCCGTAGGTGCGTCCGGTGAGGAGCAGATCGATGAGGGCAGGCTGAATGATCTGATCAGTGCTGAACAGCAGGCCGCCGTCGGCCATGGCCATCGGGTCGATGGGCGCGAGCGCCGTGCCGTTCGTGCCTGCGTCTCCGGCGTAGAGCGTGGCGCCGGTTTGAACCATGCCGGCGTAGAAGCCCGCGCAGCGCAGCACGCCCGCGTCGACGTTCAGCATGTACTGGAGTCCCCCGAAGGCCTGCGTGGTGACAGCCGGCACGACCTGCGCGCCCGTCATCGAGGCTGTCAGGGCGCGTTCTCCCTCGCGAAGGAGCGGCCCACGGATCTCGCCGCCCGCGAACGCGCTCGTGTGAACGTTCACGTACATGCGCCCGCTGCGAATCGCGTTCGCTTGCGCGACGGTGGTGGTGATGGCGCCGGTGATGGGCGAGCTCGCGCTCGGGAAGGCGATCGACACCGGCCCGACCTCCGTCGCGATGCCCAGGTGAAGGTGCGCGCCCGTCGGAGCCGCGAGCGAGTGCGTGACCCGGTAGACGAGCAGGGTGTTCGATGGGTCGAGGACGAACGTCGCGAAGCCCGTCGCCGTGGAGCCGTTCGGTGGAACTTCGCTCGTGCCCTTGAGCTCGGCGACGAACACGCTGCCGAGTCCGCCATCCGGCAGCGTGAGAGGACCGCCGGTGCCACCCGCAGAAGCAGTGCCGCCCGCGGAAGCAGTTCCCCCTGCCGACGCAGTTCCGCCAGCCGACGCAGTTCCACCAGCCGACGCAGTTCCACCAGCCGATGCGGTTCCGCCAGCCGACGCAGTTCCACCAGCCGATGCGGTTCCGCCTGCCGATGCGGTTCCGCCTGCCGATGCGGTTCCGCCTGCCGATGCGGTTCCGCCCGCGGAAGCAGTTCCACCAGCCGATGCGGTTCCGCCCGCGGAAGCAGTTCCACCAGCGGAAGCAGTACCGCCTGCGGAGACGCCGGCATCAGCTCCCGGCATCGACCCGCACGCGGCTGCGAACGACACGAAAACCAGAAGGAGTCGCTTGTTCATGGGACGCGCGACTCTGGCAGACCGTCAGCGCCCTGTGGACTCGAACAGCCTCGGAATCGCCACCCGCACCTGCGCGAACCACTTCGGAGACTTCGAGCGCAGCTTGCCGTCCTTCGTCAGCTTCACCACCAGCACGCCGGCTTCGTACGAGAGCACGCGGTGGTACTCCTTCGCTCCGAACGCCGTCACTTGCAGATACGGCTCACCCTTCGAGACGAACACCTGCGTCTTCGTGCTCGGCGGTGATTGAAAGTTCGTGTGCGTCACCTTCGGCTCGGCCACCGTGCCCTGCAGCTGAAAGGAAAGATCTCCCTCCGCTGTCGTTCGCGTGAATGAGAGGTTCTCGAGCGTCTCGGCCGGGCACGAGTAGCTCTTCTCGAACGAGCCGAACGCGCACGCCTCGACGAAGTCCATCGAGAGCAGGTCGGCCTCGAGCGCCTTCACGTCGACCTTTCCCGGCTTCGCGGCTTCGAGCACCTCTCGCGTGTGAAGCGCCTTCTTCAGCGCCGCACTCACCGCTGGCTTGAAAACTGTCAGGTCGGGCTGACGCTCGACGGGCACCTGAGCCATCGCCTGGGTCGCGAAAAGACAGAGCAGCACCGTTCGCATGATGACGATTGGTTAGCACGAGCGCTTGTTTGCCGAGCATCAAGGACTTCGCGCGTGGGAGCGACGACGCTGCGACCTTCCGCTGCGAGGTGACTTCATGAAGCGATCGCTCACGTTCCTGGTGCTGCTCACTGCCGTCGCTGCGCCAGCGCAAGATGGCTCGGTCTCACTCAACGGAGACAAGACGAAGGTGACCGTCACCTTCGAGGCCGCTCCGAACCGCGGTGAGCGCGTGTACAAGACGTACTGTCATCACTGTCACGGAGAGAACGGTGACGGCACCGGACACATCGGCAAGGGCCTGGTGATCAAGCCTGTCGATCTCACCGCCGCCGACGGCGCCGCGCGCTTCACCACCCAGAACATCGCCCACGTCGTTCGTGAAGGTTCGGGCAAACCCGGAGCCGCGATGATCCCGTGGAAGACCGTGCTGCCCGAAGAAGCCATCAAAGACGTCGCGGCGTACACGGCTGATCTTGCTGCTCGCGGCCGTGCGAAGCGCCTCGCGAAGTAGCCCGTTGCGCAGCACGTCACCTTCGGGTGTTCCACCGCTGGCCACTCGACAAAGGCCCCATTTGTGCGCTCAATGCGCATGTTCGTCTTTCCCGAAGGGAGCATGACCCATGGCGCAGCCGCTGAAGCACTCCGTGAAGCTCGAGCAGCAGGACTCGGGCCTGGCGTTTCTGAACATTCGCCTCGAGGGCGATCTCACCGCTGCGGCGGCGAACCCCATCACCACCGACGTGCAGGGACAGGTCGAGCGCCTCTCGGGCCGCCCCTTCGGGTTGCTCTTCGATCTGCGCAACGTCACCTCGTGTGACGACGGCGGCGCGGGCGCGATGCAGAAGATCGAGATGAGCGCGGCCGACAAGGGCCTCGAGGTCGTCGCCCACCTCGTGAAGCAGAAAGAGCTCGTCACCGAGGCGAACAAGGCCACGAAGGAAGTCGGCGCCGAGAAGCTCTACGGCACGTTCGACGACGAGTCCGCGGCCCGGCGGTTCGCCAGCGGCCAGACCTCCTGATCTCTTCAACGCACACGCTCTCTCGAGAAACTCCACGACCATGAAAGTCAACCGCAACCAGACGAACACCGTCGCCAACACGCCCGCTCCTGCGCCTGCGAAGACGCCCGAGAAGCCTGCTTCGACCCAGGCGCCTGCTGCCCAGGGCTGGGCTGCCACCGGTGGCGCGAAGCCGAAGGGTGAAGTCACCACGCCGACGACCCAGCCGGGCAACCCGGTGAGCGACGCGGTCGCCACGCTGACGAAGGCGATGAAGGGCATGGGCACCGACGAGGCCGCCGTGCTCAAGACGCTCGAGCACCAGCCGCCCGCGTTCGTCGCGTCGCTCGCCAGGGCGTTCGAGGCCCAGACCGGTCAGAGCCTGCGCAAGGCGCTCAACTCGGAGCTCTCGGGTGGCGACCTTCGCCGTGCGCTCGCGACCCTCGACGCGTCACTCGTGAAGCCGGGCGGTGGCCCGACGAGCGGCATCGCCGAGAAGGTCAACGTGCTCCGCAACCAGGGCACCATCTCTGAGTCCGAGCTCGTCAACACCTACAAGCCCACCACCAACAACAAGATCGAGCTGCTCATTCAGGGTGACACGGCGTTCCCCAAGGTCTTCGAGGCCATCGACGGCGCCAAAGATCACATTCACATGAGCTACTACATCTTCAACGACGACAAGCTGGGCAACCAGATGGTCGACAAGCTCATCGCAGCCAAGGAGCGCGGCGTCGACGTGAAGGTCATGATGGACGGCATCGGCTCGCAGCTGATGAACCCGATGTCAGGCTCGAACAAGCTGCTCAAGAAGCTGCAGGACGCCGGCATCGAGACGCGCTCGAACCACGTCGTCGACGTCACGCGCGACAGCCAGATCATGAACCACCCCGACCACCGCAAGATCGTCGTGGTCGACGGCAAGACCGGCTTCACCGGCGGCATGAACGTCGGCGAGCACTATCTGAACGAGTACCACGACGTGATGGTGAAGGCCGAAGGCGACGTCGTGAAGCAGATGCAGAGCGAGTGGATGAACGCGTGGATGCACCTCGGCGGAAAGATCGAGGGCGACGACGCCACCGTGAAGGCCCGCTACTTCCCCGAGTACAAGCCGGGCGAGGCGCCGGGGAACCAGAAGATCACCACCGTGCAGCACATTCCCGGTGAGAACCGCGCGATCATGCAGACGTACCTCGATCGCATCAACACGGCGACCAAGAGCATTCACATCGAGAACCCGTACTGCACCAACCCCGACATTCAGAACGCGCTCATCGCGGCCGCCAAGCGTGGCGTCGACGTGCACGTGATTCTGCCGGGCGAGTCGGACCACGGCTTCAGCCACATGGCCGCGCGGCAGAAGTACCCCGAGATGCTGAACGCCGGCGTGAAGATCTACGAGTACCCGGGCTTCAACCACGACAAGGTGATGGTGACCGACGGCAAGTTCACCACCACGGGCTCGTCGAACCTCGACGACGTCGCGCTGTACCACGTGTACGAGATGAACCTGAACGTCGAGGACGAGAAGTTCGCGAAGGACACGCTCGATCGCCTCTTCACCCCCGACATCGCGAAGTCGAAGCCGATGAAGGTCGAAGACATCTCGAAGATGCAGATCATCACCGGCAAGTTCTGGAACCTGTTCTCGCACTTCATCTGAAGCCTGCGATGACTGGGTGAATGAGACGGCGTCGACCACAGTTGGTCGGCGCCGTCGTCGTTTGGGGCTGGCGGGAGTAAGAGACGCGCATGGCCACCCGTCGTGAAGTCGTCGTCGCTGGCGCTGCGCTCCTCGCTGCCCAGGCGTGCCCACCCGTCACCTCGACCCCTGACGCCGGCCCGCGCACGCTCGACCCGCAGCCCTTCGACAACGCGATGCGCGTGACGCCGCCGCAGGCGACGCTGAGTGAGGCCTCGTTTCCCCAGACCGTGAGCGCGGGCGCGATGGCGAAAGACTCCGCTCTCGTCTGGACGCGCGCCGAGGGCCTCACGAAGGTGAAGCTGCGTGTCTGGAGAGAGGTCGGCAGCCAGACCGAAGTGGCGCTCGTGTCAGAGACGACGGTCGACGTTCCCGACCACGGCAACGTGAAGCTGCGCGCGACGGGGCTCGCTCCGGCCACCTGGTACTCGTACGCGTTCTTCTCTGAAGACCTCTCGAAGCGCTCGCAGGTCGGCCGCGTGCGCACCGCCTTCCCCGACGACTGGAAGGAGCCGCTCACTGTCGGTGCCACGAGCTGCGCCTCGTACAAGTACCGCCCGTTCAAGCCGCTCGAGACGCTCGGCAAACAACCCATCGACCTCTGGCTGCACCTCGGCGACGTCTCGTACAACGACGGCGCGACCGACCTCGCGAGCTTTCGCCAGAAGTGGCGCGAGCAGCTCGCAGACCCGGGCTACCGCGCGCTGATGCCGAGCGCTGGTGGCTACTTCACGTGGGACGATCACGAGTTCGCCAACAACATCGACGTCGAGCGCGAGGGGCTGGGCAGCGGCCTCGTCGTCGGCGCGATGACCAGCTTCAAAGAGACGCTGCCCGTCGAAGGAGCCGAACTCTGGCGTTCGTACCGCTGGGGGCTCACCGCCGAGTTCTTCGTGCTCGATCTGCGCACGGAACGAAAGGGCAGCACCCGCACGACGCCGCAAGAGCAGTTCGTGTCGGCGGCGCAGCTCGACTGGCTCAAAGCGGGGCTCGAGAAGAGCCCGTGTCACTTCAAGGTGGTGCTCACCTCAGTGCCCATCGCCAACTTCCCCGAGGCGTCGTGGCCTTCACGCAACGATCGCTGGCAGGGCTGGCAGCTTCAGCGCGAGCAGCTGCTCTCGTTCATCGACAGCAAGGGGCTCGAGAACGTCTGGTACCTGAGCGGAGACATTCACGTCGGCACGATTCACCGCGTCGAGGCGATGGGCGCGCGACGGAAGTTCTTCGAGGTGTGCGTCGGGCCCGCGGGCAACGTGAACCCCATCACCATCGTGCTCGAGCCCGGCAACGAGGCGAACCGGGGCGACTTCTTTCCCACCTCGCAGTTCCTCTACGCGTCGGGGGCGTTTCAGGCGACGACGCTCACCTTCGACCCGAACGCGAACACCGTGCGCGTCGTCTTCCTCGACCCGAAACAGGGTGACGCGAAGACGTGCGACCAGACACTGACCTTCGGTCAGGGAGCCTGACATGACGACCCGACGAGCCCTGCTGAGACTGGGAGCGACCGCGCTGCTCGCGCCCTCCTGTGTGACGACGCGGCCCACCCGCGTGGTGGTGGACTCTGCCCGCACGGTGGCGTGGAACCAGGCGCTCACTGCCAACGGCGAAGAGGTGTCGTTGTCGATTGCCGCGTCGAGCGTCGATGGCGTCATTCCCGATGCCCTGCGTGGAACCCGCGCGTTGTGGAACGGCCCGGCGATGCTCAAGCTCGGCGGGCGGCTCGCGCACCCCTTCGACGGGCACGGCTACATTCGCGACTTCGCGTTTCAGCCCGATGGCGGCGTGAAGTTCACGACCCGGTTCGTCGATACGGTCGCGTACCGCGCCGAGAAGGCGGCCGGTCACCTCGTGCACCGCGGCCTCATGACGTTGCCGTTCGACCCGGCTGAGGCTGGCGGCGCGGCGAAGAACCGTGAAGCGCCACAGGTGAAGAACGTGGCGAACACCACGCTCACGCCCTTCGGAGGAAAGCTGCTCGCCGGCTGGGAGGGCGGGGCGCCGCACGTGCTCGAGCCGTCGACGCTCGCGACGGTGGGGCCCGAGACCTTCGGCGTGCTGCAAGAGAACGAGGCCTTCCTCGCTCACACGCGGCTCGACCGGCGGCGCAACGTGATGGTGGGCGTGTCTCCGAGGCCGGGCCGCGTCAGCTCGCTCGTCTTCCGGGAGATTGGGCCCGACTTCGTGCAGCGCACCGCCGTCGAGGTGCCGATGGAGGTCGCCTCGTTCGTGCACGACTTCGTCATCACCGAGAAGTTCTACGTGCTGGCGCTCAACCCGCTCTCGGTGAACGTGCTCACGTACTTCTCGATGACCCGCGGCAACGCGACGCTGATGGACATGTTGTCGACGGCTCAGGAGAAGGCGCGCGCCATCGTGCTCGTGCGCCGGCCCGGGGCAGACGCGCGAGGCGTGACGACGGGTGAGCCGATTCTGGTGACGACGCAGGCGCCGGTGTTCGCGGTGCACTACGGGCAGGCCTTCGACGACGGTGACGCGGTGGTGCTCGATGTCTGCGCCTTCGAGGACTTCACCTTTGGCCAGGAGTTCGGCTTCACGGGTCAGACCGGCCCGCTCGACCCCACGCTGCCAGACGAGCGCAAGCCTCAACGGCTGCTGCGGCTCACGCTCGACCCGAAGACGCGCACGTCGACGGCGAAGCAGCTGTCGGTGCATGGCGTCGACTTTCCCCGCGTGCACCCCGACCTCGATGGCGTGAAGGCGCCGTTCATGGTGGCCGCGACGCGGGCCGATCTCGC
>JBEOKA010000516.1:0-9978 GCA_040275325.1 Myxococcaceae bacterium
GCTGCGCTGGGCCGCACGGCGCCTCAGCTCTCGCTGCAGAACCTGGGCTTCGCGGTCTCCATCGGCTGCGGCGTGCTGGCCGTGTTCTTCGTCGCTCCCGACGCGGCGCGCATGTGTGCAGATGCCGCCACCCGAATCTTCGCCCGGAGCTGAGCCATGGCCTCCGAGGAAGACGACCAGGAGCAACGGACAGAAGACCCCAGTGAACGGCGGCTCGCGCAGGCCTTCGAAGAGGGTGACGTCGCCCTCTCGAAAGAGCTCGTCATGCTCGGCGCCTTCATCACCGGCACGCTGGTGCTCGTCACGGTCGCGCCGGCGTTCAAGCGCGCGCTCACCACGCTGGTCTCCGAGACCGTGCGCCTCGCCCCTTCTGCGCCGTTCAAGACGTTGCCGACGTTGCTGGTGCCGCTCGCGATTCCAGTGGTGACGATCGTGCTCTCGATCGCCGCTGTCGGCATCGCACTCACCTTCGCGCAGACCAGGGCGCACCTCTGGGACGATCGCGCGACGCCCGATTTCTCGCGGCTCTTCAGCCCTTCACGAATCACCCACTTCGTGTCGAAAGAGTTCGCGCAGGATCTCGGCATCAGCCTCGTCAAGCTCGTGGCAGTCGGTGGGGTCGTGTGGACCTCGTTCCGCGCCGAGTTTTTGACGCTGCACGGTCTGCTGCAGGCAGGCCCGGCCGATCAGCTCTCGGGAATGTACGCGCCTCTCTCGAAGGCGCTGCTCCGGCTGCTCTTGCTCTTCGCGCTCTTCGCTGGTGCCGACTTTGCACTGACTCGTCGGCGCTACCGGAAGAAGCACATGATGACCCGCGACGAGCTCAAGCGAGAGATGAGGGAAGACGAGGGAGACCCCCTCATGCGCGGCGCCCGGAAGCGCAAGCACCGCGAGCTCGTGAAGAAGAACGCCATCGCCGAGACGAAGCGCGCCGACGCGTTGATCGTCAACCCGACCCACATCGCCATCGCCGTGCGCTACCGCAAAGACGAAGACGGAGCGCCGCGCGTGATCGCCAAGGGCAAGGGCGTGCTGGCCGAAGCGATGCGCGACGCGGCCCGCTCGAACGGCATTCCGATCGTGCAGGACATTCCCCTCGCGCGACTGCTGTACCGGAAGGTGAAGACCGGCGGTCAGGTGCCGCGCGAGACGTTCAAGGCGGTCGCGGCGGTGCTCGCGTTCGTCTACCGCCTCACCGGCAAGACCCAGCTGCAGAGCCATGAGGTGCGCCTGTGAGTGCCGTGGCCGCCGAGCAGTCGCGCGTTCCGCCTGAAGCGATCCTCGCGCTCGCGGTGCTCGGCGTGCTGGCCATCATGGTGGTGCCGTTGCCGGCGCCGCTGCTCGACGGCCTGCTCGCGCTGAACGTCGCGTTGTCGGTGACGATGCTGCTCGTCGCGCTCGGCCTCACGAAGCCGATGGACTTCTCGGTCTTCCCGTCGCTGCTGCTCATCACCACCCTCTTCCGCCTCTCGCTGAACGTCGCCACCACGCGGCTCATTCTGCTCAACGGTGGCCAGGGCGCGGGCTCGGCCGGTCACGTCATCGAGGCCTTCGGGCGGTTCGCGGTCGGCGGGAGCCTCATCGTCGGCTCGGTCGTCTTCATGATCCTGCTGGTCGTGAACTTCACGGTCATCACCAAGGGCTCAGGCCGCGTCTCTGAAGTCGCCGCGCGCTTCACGTTGGACGCGTTGCCCGGCAAGCAGATGTCGATCGACGCCGACCTCGCCGCTGGCGTCATCGATGACAAGCAGGCGCGTGATCGCCGGCAGTCGCTCGCGCGTGAGACCGAGTTCTTCGGAGCGATGGACGGTGCCAGCAAGTTCGTTCGCGGAGACGCGATCGCCGGCCTCATCATCACCGCCATCAACATCGTCGGTGGCCTCATCGCCGGCCTCGTTCGCGACCACTTCTCGTTCAGCCAGGCGCTCGAGACGTACACGGTGCTCACCATCGGTGACGGGCTCATCACGCAGCTGCCTGCGCTGCTCGTCTCCACCGCGGCCGGCGTGCTCGTCACCCGCTCCGAAGGCGCAGACCTCGGTACGCAGGTCGGTGGGCAGATCTTCGGCAGCCCACGCGCGCTCAAGTACTCGTCGATGGTGCTGGCGCTGATCGGGTTGCTCCCTGGTCTGCCCCTCTTCGCGTTTGGTCCGCTCGCGATTGGTGCCTGGGTGATGTCGAAGCGCACCGAGAAGGCGCAGGCGCTGGCGAAGCTCGCTCCGAAGAAGCCGGAAGAGCTGACGAAGGGCGGAGAGCAGCGCGTTCAAGACCTGCTCGCCCTCGACACGCTCGAGCTCGAGGTCGGCTACTCGTTGCTGCCGCTCATCGATGTCGAGAAGGGCGGCGAGCTGCCCGGCCGCGTGACGGCACTGCGCAAGCAACTCGCCACCGACATGGGCCTCGTGCTCCCGTCGGTGCACCTCAAAGACAACCTTCGCCTCGACGGCACCGAGTACCGCGTGAAGCTGCGTGGCATCGAGATCGGCCGCGGCGTCGTTCACGCGGGCCGGCTCATGTGTCTCGAGCCGAACGGCGGCACGCCGACCATCGAGGGCCTGCCCGGGAAGGACCCGGCGTTCGGACTTCCTTCAGTATGGGTGACGCCAGAGCAGCGCGCTGCAGCAGAGGCCCGTGGCTACACGCTGGTCGATGGTCCGTCGGTCGTCACCACGCACCTGTCTGAGCTGATTCGCCGCAACGCGCACGAGCTCATCGGCCGCCAGGAAGTGCAGGAACTGCTCGGCACCTGCGCGAAGGAAGCGCCGAAGCTGGTCGAAGACACGGTGCCCGGCGTCGTCAGCCTCGGCGAGCTGGTGCGGGTGCTGCGTGGCCTGCTTCGTGAAGGCATCTCGGTTCGTGATCTTCGCAGCATTCTCGAAGCCGTCGCCGACGCCGCGCCCCGCAGCAAGGACGCTCACTTTCTCGTCGAGCAGGTTCGCCGTCGCCTCGCCCGGCAGATCACCTCGCGTGTCGCTGAACGTGGCGTCGTTCACGCGCTCACGCTCGAGCGGCCTGCCGAAGATGCGCTGCGCCAGTCGCTCGGCCAGAACGACGGAGAGCCGACCATCGCTCCCGATCTCGACACCGCGCGCCGGCTCATCTCGAGCCTCGAGACCCGCGCCTCGACGCTCGTCGCTGCTGGAAAGAGCCCGGTGCTGCTCGCGCCGACCGACCTGCGCAAGCCGCTCTTCGACTTCATGTCGCGCTTCGTTCCCGATCTTTGCGTCGTCTCAGCCCGCGAGCTGGTGCCTGGCACCACCATCGAGCCCGCCGGCACCGTCTCGTTGAACCCGTGAGGAGTCTCCCATGAGCACGTTCCGCACCTTCAGAGCACCAGACAGCCGCAGCGCCCTGGCGATGGTGAAGGCCGCGCTCGGACCCGACGCGATCATCATCGCGACGAGGGAGGTCTCGAACGGCCTCTTCCGCGCGAAGGAGATCGAGGTGACGGCCGCCCTGCCCGAGCCCGGCCCGCAGTCAAAGGCGCTCGACACGCAGGCATGGGTCGCCCCGACGACGACGACGCAGACGATGCCCGCGATTCAGGTGCCGCCTTCGCTCACGCCCCGCCGATACCAGACGACGCCCGCTGAGCCCGCGCCGCAGAACGTCGCACCGCTGAGCCCGATGTTGTCGAGTCCGCCGGCCCGCACGACCACCACGCAGCTGTCATCGGCCGACCTGCAGCAGGCGATCACAGCGGCGACGGAAGCGCGCGGAATCGAGACGCGCGGCAGTGAGATGAATGACGAGCTGGTTCGCCTGCGTGGCGCCTTCGAGGCGATGCAAAAGGAGATGAAGACGCTCACCCGCCAACGCGTGGAGCGCGACCTCTCCCTGCCCGGCGCGGCGACCGATCTCTACGCGCACCTCGTCTCGCGCGGCGTCGAGGAAGAGCTCGCGGAAGAGTGTCTGCGGCAGGCGGTCGAGCTGGCGAAGGACACGCGCATGGAGACGCTGATGCCAGTGCTCCGCAGCGCGGTGTCGGAGCGGATCATCGGAGGCCGGGCTCCCTGGCTCGCCGACCAGCGCCGCCGCACGATCGCGCTCGTTGGTCCGACCGGCGTCGGCAAGACCACCACCCTCGCCAAGATCGCCGCCCGCGCGATCATGGAGTCGAAGCTCAAGGTCGCGCTGATCACCGTCGACACGTACCGAATCGGCGCGAGTGAGCAGGTGCTCCGCTACGGCGAGATCATGTCGGTGCCAACGTTCGTGGCGCGAGATCGCATTGAGCTGAACCGCGCGCTGGAGCGCACCGCCAACGCCGATCTCGTGCTCGTCGACACGGCCGGCCGGAGCGTGAGTGAAGCCGTCGCCCGCCAGGCCGAGATGCTGCGCGCCGTCGAAGGCATGCAGCTGTACCTGGTCGTCAGCGCGGGAACCGGAGCACGTGAGATGGCCGCCGCGGCCGAGCGCTATCGTCCGATGGCTCCGGAACGGCTCATCGTGACCAAGGTCGACGAAGCGGTTGGCACCGGCAGTCTCCTCTCCGCGTCCGTTCGCATCGGCCGGCCGATCGTCGCGGTGTCCGACGGTCAGCGCGTGCCCGAAGACATTCACGCGTTGAGCAGCACCGAACTGGTCGACCTCATCGTCGGCACGCCAACCGCCGAGAGCACTGCCAAGGCCGGGGGGCGCTGAGTCATGGACCAGGCCATCGGACTTCGCGAGCTGATGAAAGAGCACCGTAAGGCGCAGTCGAAGTTGCGTGTCATCGGCGTCACCAGCGGCAAGGGCGGCGTCGGCAAGTCGAACGTCGCGGCGAACCTGGCGATCCTCGCTGCGCGTGCCGGAAACCGCGTGCTGATCCTCGACGCCGATCTCGGGCTCGCGAACATCGAGATCCTCTACGGACTCAAGCCCCGCTACCACCTGGGCCACCTGCTCGACGGTGACGTGCCGGTGAAAGACGTGATCGCTGAAGGGCCTGAAGGCGTGAAGGTGCTGCCCGCGGGTCACGGCATTCAGCAGCTCACGCGGCTCGATGAAGCGCAGCGGCTGCGGCTGGTGTCGGCGCTCGATCAGCTCGAGGAGGACTTCGACATTCTGTTCATCGACGTCGGCGCGGGCATTGGCGACAACGTGCTGTTCTTCATCGGCGCGGCGCAGGAGGCCCTGCTGGTGGTGAGCCCCGAGCCGACCTCGCTCACCGACGCGTACGCGACGCTGAAGGTGCTCTGCCAGGAAGGCGGCACGCGGTTCTTCAACGTCGTCGTGAACCAGGCTCCGAACGAGACGGTCGCGAAGGACATCTTCGACAAGCTGTCGTCGGTGGTGAGCCGGTTCCTCGGCGCGAAGATGCGCTGGCTGGGCTGGTTGCCGCGAGACGAGAACGTGCACCGCGCGGTGATGTCGCAGAAGCCGCTCGTCGGCCTGTTCCCGAGCTCACCCGCGACGCGCGCGCTCAACATCGTCGCTGACACGTTGTTCCACGAACCGCCCCCGGTGCAGCTCGAGGGCGGCCTCAAATTCCTTTGGAGCCGTCTGCTCCGGGAATCGAGCGTGCACTGAGAGGGAGTTCGTCATGCACCGCGCCGCGATCCGCTACGAGACGACACAGCAGGCTCCACCCCTCAACGACAACGAGGTCGTTCAGAAGTACGCGTTTCTGATCGACCGCGTCGCAAGACGCATCAGCGCGAAGACGGCGAACGCCGTTCAGCCGGGAGATCTGTGGTCGGTGGGCGCGCTCGGGTTGCTCGATGCGTGGAAGCGCTTCGACCCCGTGCGTGCAGTGAAGTTCGAGAGCTTCGCCGAGCACCGGATTCGCGGCGCGATGATCGATGAACTGCGCGAGATGGATCATCTGCCACGCCGGCTGCGGGCCGATGCCGACAAGGCGCGCAAAGCGAGACACGCGCTCGAGACGCAGTTCGGCCGGGAGCCGACGCAGGAAGAGCTCGCCAACAAGTTGGGCATCTCGATCGAAGAAGTCGACAGCCTGGAGGCGTTGTCGCAGCCGGCGATGCAGCTGAACCCCGAGATTCCGGTCGTGAGTCACGAGGCGATTCAGGACGAGAAGCTCGACCACGCGCAGTCAGTGCAGCGATTGACCGACGCGATCGGGAAGCTGCCGCAGCGGTTGTCGTTGTTGCTGTCGCTGCACTACGTGGAAGGGCTCACGTACAAAGAGATCGCGCAGGCGCTGGAAGTCAGTGAAGCGCGCGTGTGCCAGTTGCACGGCGATGCGGTGAAGAAGCTGCGTGAGGTGATGACGCAGGCCGAGACGGATTGACCGCGAGCATTGAAGAACTACGGGCCGGCGTCACGTCGAGGCCCGCAACCGCACCAATAGCCCACAAGGCTCGACAGCTCTTCGCCGCGAATGCACTCGCGCGTTGGAGTTGGAACGGCATCGCAAGGTAGCGAGCGAACGCAGTTGCCGTAGTCGGCAGCCGTGTGCGCGGGCGAAACCAAGCCAGGCAAAATCTGGGCAGAGCAACCACGACCAGCGTCGGCGCAGACAGACGAACAGGGACGCTTTGAGCCGAGGTCGCCCGCGATCGCGACCTGACTTGACCCGCCGTCAACGCGAGAATCGGTCGCCGGGACTTCGCTTCCACCGTCATGGCCCTGAGCGGCCGCGCACGACACTCCGAGACATCCGACAATCAGCAGGAGCATCAAGACGCGAAGCATCGTCAGGGCTCGGAGCAGGCCTCGAGAATTCGCAGCTCATTGAACCGATCGCGCAGCTTCCGCTCTTCTCTCGCGCGCTCGTCCTTCAACTGCTCTGCCCGCGGGCCCTTCGCCTTCTTCAGTTCGTCGTCGATCAGGCGAATACGCCGCTCCGAGAGCACCGCGCGCCGCTCGACCCGCTCTTCCACGAAGCCGCTCAACAACTTTCCGCAGATGAACTTCGCCACCTGCGCGTCATCGAACGCCACCTCGACATCGAGGATCAGCGACTGCCCTCTTCGCTTCACCGTCGTCGCCTGGCGAATCACCGCGTAGCGCCGGTTCGGCTCCTTCGGCATGCCGCCGACCGTGTCGAGCTCGCGCTCGAAGCTGAAGAGCACGTTGTCGCTCATCAGCACGCCGGCCTCGGTCTGCATCACCACGTCAGCCACCTGCGACGGCTGTGGCTCCAGACTGATGATCGACTCGTCGAACACCACCGAGCCCTTGCTGACGAATCGCGCCTTCGGGTTCCCCTGCTGCGCGAGGACGGCGAGAACGATCAGCAGATGCATGCGTTACTCCCACTCGATGGTGGCGGGCGGCTTCGACGAGATGTCGTACACGACACGGTTGATGCCACGCACCTCGTTGATGATGCGCGTGCTCATCTTGCCCAGCAGGTCGTACGGCAGGCGAGCCCAGTCGGCCGTCATGCCATCGACCGAGGTCACCGCCCGAATCGCGCAGGTGTTCTCGTAGGTGCGCTCGTCACCCATCACGCCGACCGACTGCACCGGCAGCAGCACCGCGAACGCCTGCCACAGCTCCTTGTACAGGCCTGACTCCTTGACCTCCTGCTGCACGATCAAGTCGGCCTTGCGCAACACCTCGAGCCGCTCGGCCGTGATGTCACTGATCACGCGAATCGCGAGGCCCGGTCCGGGGAACGGCTGCCGCGACACCATCTCGTCGGGCATGCCCAGCTCACGACCGACCGCGCGAACTTCGTCTTTGAACAGCTCGCGGAGCGGCTCGACCAGCTTCAGGTTCATCTTCTCGGGGAGGCCGCCGACGTTGTGGTGGCTCTTGATCGTCGCCGACGGGCCCTTCACCGACACCGACTCGATCACATCCGGGTACAGCGTGCCCTGCGCGAGGAACTTCGCGTCGGTGAACTCCTTCGCCGACTCCTCGAACACCGAGATGAATTCGTAGCCGATCGCCTTGCGCTTCTTCTCCGGGTCCGTGACGCCCTTCAGCTTCTCGAGGAACCGCGCGCGCGCGTCGATCGTCTTGAGCGGAACGTGGAACCGGCCGACGAAGAGCGCTTCCACCTGCTCGCGCTCACCGTGCCGCAAGAGCCCGTTGTCGACGAAGATGCACTGCAGCTTGTCGCCGATGGCCTTGTGCAGCAGCAGCGCCGCGACCGAGCTGTCGACGCCACCCGAGAGCCCGCAGATCACGCGCCCGTCGCCGACCTTCTTGCGAATCTCGGAGATCGACTCCTCGACGAACGACTTCATCGTCCAGTCGCCCTTGCACTTGCAGTCGGTGAAGAGGAACGACTGCAGCATCTCCTTGCCCTGCGCCGTGTGAACGACCTCAGGGTGGAATTGCAGGCCGTAGATCGGCTTCGTCTCGTGCGCCGCGGCCGCGAACGGAGCGCTCGGCGTCTTCCCGATCGCCACGAAGTGCGGAGGCAGCTGCTCGACGCGGTCGCCGTGGCTCATCCACACCTTGAGCGAGGTGCCACTCGCGAAGGCCGCGAACGGTCCACGCGCCGTCACGACCTCGACATTCGCCGGCCCGAACTCCCGGTGCGCGCTCTTGTCGACGCGGCCACCCAGCATCTTCGAGAGCAGCTGCAGGCCGTAGCAGATGCCCAACACCGGCACGCCCTGATCGAAGACTTCGGGCGTACACGTGGGCGCGCCCACAGCCTCGACCGACGCCGGCCCACCCGAGAGGATGATGCCCTTCGGCGCCATCGCCTTGATGTCCGCCACGCTCATGCCGGGGTGGTGGATCTCGCAGTAGACGCCGAGTTCTCGCACGCGCCTCGCGATCAGCTGGGTGTACTGGCTGCCGAAGTCGAGGATGAGGATCTTCTCGTGGGCGGGGTTCATGCGCGCTCCTTCTGCGACGAGGCTTCTCGTTGACTTGGGCCTCTACCCCTTCAAGACTCCAGCCGCCAATGACAACGCGAACCCTGACGGTGTTGTGCGCGCTCACGCTCTCGACCGCATGCGTGAAGGAGATCACGTCAGACGAACGCCTCGAGCGCGAGACTGCTCGCAGCGACGCGCTCAAGACGAACACCGCCGCCGAGCTCGGGAAGATCAAGTGCGATGAGCTCAACGACGATCTCGCCAAGGCCCGCGACGGCGTGCGCACCGAAGAGGAGCGCCTGACGATCTTCGCCGACGTCTACGAGCGCCTGAAGAATCGGTCGTCGCGCTTCGATGAAGCCATGTCGCGCAACCCAGACCTCGCGTACCAGGAAGGCAGCGCTCAGCTCGTGAACGCGCGCGAGGCCTGCGTGCAGATGACGGCTGATACGCGCGTCGAGCTCGAGAGCCTGATTCGCGAGATCATGCAGGTGCTCGTGGTCGAGGAGATCAAGGGCGGCCAGACGGTGAAGGCCGCGCGCCTCGACTTCGCTCCGCTGCGCGCCGCGATCGAGAAGCTCGAGCTCGACGATCGCGAAGCGCTGCAGAACAAGATCAACAACGCCGAGAAGCAGGTCGACGTGAAGGGCGAGAAGCGCTCCCGCCCGAAGTGAGTTGGGGAGGGGTTACTTCAGCAGGCCGCTGAGCATGCCCATCGCGCCGCCATCCTGAGCAGGCGCGCCGCCAGCAGCCGGAGCCGCTCCACCACCCGCCAGCATCGGCAGCGCCGTCGTGACGGTCTGCATGAGCTCGGGCGACAGCTTCGACTGCAGGAACTTGAAGAGAATCGGAGCGATCAGCGCAGCCTTGCCCGCGTCGAGGCCGAACTTGCCGAGAAGGCCCGTCAACGCCGCAGCGCCACCAGCCGCCTGCATCGCCGCCCCTGCGTCTCCGCCGACCATCGACCCGACGCCACCGAGCAGCGAGCCCAGCCCCGCCGCTCCACCCGACGACGCGCCACCGAGCAGCCCACCAATCGCCGCCATCGGATCAGCCGCCGGCGCTGCAGCGGGAGCCTCCGCCCCCTGCCACTGCGCGGCCTCAGGAACCGCCGCGTCGACCTGACCGCCCACCGCCGGCCCCACGTGCTGCTTCACGAGGCCCATCAGCCCACCCGCGAGCCCCTGCGCCTGGCCCTGCGGAAGTCCCAGCTGCGATGCGAGTTGTCCGACGAGATCCATGTGCG
>JBEOKA010000517.1:0-5643 GCA_040275325.1 Myxococcaceae bacterium
GAAGAGGCCCTACACGCAAACCTGGTCCGTAAGGACCGTGCTGGTTCGACTCCAGCCGACCCCACCACACGGGGTCGTGGCGGAACGGTAGACGCACTCATCTTGAGAATGAGCCCTGTAGTTCGTGGCTTCTTCACTCGGGCGCAAATCCTCCTTCCTCTCTCTCCCATCGCCTTGTGCGCGTGGGGTCGTCCCATTAAGGCTCCGGCCCATGGCTGGCGACGATGACTACAAGCCCTCGACGGGGCGCTTTGCTCGACTGGCCAAGCTGGCCACCTTGTCGGCCAAGCTGTCGACCGACGTCGGTTCGCGCATGGTGAAGCGCTTCGCGAACCGTGACGGTGAAGACGCGTCGGTCTCGTTGCTGGGGCACGGCGCCGCCGAGAAGCTGGTCGCGACGCTGGGCGACTTGAAGGGCCTGGCGATGAAGATCGGCCAGGGCATCTCGATGGACCCCGACCTGCTCACGCCCGAGATTCGCGCGGTGGTGGCGAAGCTGCAGAACCAGGCGCCGCCGATGCCGTGGGCCACGGTGAAAGAGGTGCTCACCACCCAGCTCGGCAAGCCGCCCGAAGAGGCGTACGCGTCGTTCGAGCAGGAGCCGATTGCCTCGGCGAGCCTCGGCCAGGTGCACCGCGCGGTGACGAAGGACGGCACGGTCGTCGCGGTGAAGGTGCAATACCCCGACATCGCGCGCGCGATTCACGCCGACCTCGACAACCTGGGCGCCATGGTGACGGTGGTCGCGACGACCTCGCGCATGTCGCACGGCAAGGACTACTTCCGCGAGGTGCAGCAGTCGTTGCTCGAAGAGCTCGACTACCAGGTCGAGGCCGAGCGCTCGCGCCGCTTCGCCCAGTCGCTCGCCGGCTTTCCCGACTTGAAGGTGCCGCGCGTCTTCGACGAGCTGACCGCCGAGCGCGTGTTGACGCTCGAGTTCTTCGAGGGCGAGACGCTCAAGGAGTTCATCGGCCGCCTCGACCAGCACACCAGCGACGAGAAGTTCCGCATCGCGCGGCTGCTCACGCGCGCCACGTGGGGCCCGTTCCTCTGCACGGGCGTCGTGCACGCCGACCCGCACCCCGGCAACTTCATGCTGCTCAAAGACGGCTCGCTGGGTGTGCTCGACTTCGGGGCCATCAAGCAGATGAGCGACCCGTGGACGTTCGCGAACCGCAAGCTCTTCGACGCGCTGCTGGGGGGCCCGGCGTACGACCCCATCGGCGACAGCGAGAAGGCCGGCATGGTGTTCGACGACCGTGAAGCCGCGCGGCCCTTTGTGGCGGCCGTACTCGACATCGCCTGTCGCGCCGCCCGCAGTGACGACTTCGACTACGGCGAGGCCGCCATCAACCGCGACATGCGCAACCTCTTCATGCGCAACGCGCTCTCGCTCGGCACCATCAAGCCTCCGAAAGAGGCGGTGCAGTTCTTCCGCGCCGTCGCCGGCATGAGCCAGAACCTCGAGAACGTGCGCGCGCGCGGGCCGTTCAAGCAGGTGTTCGCCGAGCTCTTCGAGGTGTCGAAGCAGCACGGCAGGCCGCTGAACGCGAAGTGGTAGCCGTCGGCTGGGCTTGACCCGCCGTGGAGCGTCCTTGACGCTTGGCGCCTTCGCATGACTCTCGTGGTCCTTCGCGCGCCCATCGCTTCGCTGCTGTTCCTCACCGCCTGCGTCACCCCTGGCGAGAAGCTCGCCGACGAGGCTGCGAGCCGGGGCAACACCGCCGAGGCCGTGCGCGCCTACGACGCTGCCCTCGCCGAGAAGCCCATCATGGACTTCGAGTGGGAGCGCATTCGCGACAAGCGCCAACGCCTCGTCGAGGGCACCTGGGGCCCGAAGCTCGATGCCCTGGCCGGGCCCGGTGACGAACGGCGCAACGCGCTCGAGCACTGCGATCGCCTGCTCACCTTCCGCAAGGAGGCTCGAGACGCGAACACCACGCGCGCGGTGGCGGTGCGCACCGACGAGGTCATCGCGCGCGAGTGCACCGGGCCGAGGCTCGAGGCGAGCCTTCCTGCTGGCGACGCGGCGGCGCTCGAGGCGCTCCTCACGCTCTTCGACCGCGCCAAACTGGTCGCTGCTCCGCAGGGCGTGCTCGACGCGCTCGCCGAGCCGCTGGCGCACGTGCTCGCTCGTCCCGTCTCGGCGCCCGCGGCCGGCACGGGCCAGGCGTTCCTCGAGGCGACGCTGCAGCTGCGGGAGCGCCTGCGACGAGCCGGCCTCGCCGCGAGCCTCGACGCGAAGCTCGACGCACGGCTGGCGTTGCTGGGCCCCGGCGCGTTCCCGCTTGCGACGCCCGAGAACGCGGCTGCCCGCTTCACCCGCCTGCTCGAGCTGCGCAACGAGGCCCGCCGGCTGGGCGCGCCGCCGAGAGCGCTCCAGACCATCGACGCTGCGCACGACCAGGCGCTGCAGCTGGTGGTGGCCGCGGCGCGCGCGAAGGCCGACGCCCATCGCTTCCTCGAGGCGGTGTTGATGCTCGAGCCTTTCATTCCCCGCACCGATGCGCAGCACCCGCTGCGGAAGGTGCTGCTCGACCTGCTGGCCGAGGGCGCGGCGTTTCACACGCAGCAGGCAGAGAAGCTGCCGCATGGCTTTCGCCGCTACCTCGAGGCGTCTCTCGCGGCGACGCTGTCTGCCGGCACGCTGAGGGGCGCGGCGCAGACCGAGCGCAAGACGCTGAAGCCCGAGTGGGAGACGAGCCTGGCCCTCACGCCGGCCCCGACCGTCGACGCGAGCTGTGCCTCGGTGGCTCAGCAGGCGATTGCTGCGGCCACCACCACCGGCGCGCGACCCATGGCGCTCGAGCTGCGGCTGGTGCGCTGCGTGCGCGCCGAGGGTGAACGCAGCGCCTGGCAGACCATCAGCTACGAGACCGAAGAGACCTACGTCGTGCGCGAGAAGAAGCTCGTTGGGAGGCGCGCGGTGCAGGTGCAGTCCGGCTCGCACCAGGAGCAGTGCTCGCAGGGCTCGAGCCTGCCCGGCTACACGTGGCAGGGCGTCTGCACCGTGCCCGACTACAAGACGGTGTACGAGGACATCTACGAAGACGTCGATGTTCAGAAGGTTCGCGATGTCACGCGCAGCCTCAACTACGAGGTGCGCACGAGGTGGAACACCGCGCGCGTGGAAGGTGTCGCGAGCGTCACCTGGGAGGACGGCACCCGGCTCGAGCTGCCCTTCAGCGGTGAGGGCGGTGCCTCAGTCGACGGCTGGAGCTACGAGGTGCCGGGACGGCGGTTGGCCGACCGGCCCAGCCGGGTCGAGCGGCGCATTCCCGCCGACTTCAGCCTGCGACCCACCGAGCTGAACGCGAGCTCGACCGCCGGTGCGAGGGCCGTGGAGGTCGTGTTTGCGGCCGTGCGCAAGCTGCGCGCCCGGCTGGCACGAGACGAAGGAGCGCGCGCGCTCGCGGCTGGCAACGAGGTTGGTGCTGGCGAGGCCTTCGTTCGTTCCGTGCTGCACGACCACACGCTCGAAGGTGACGCGGCGCGATGGCTCGTGGGAGCGCATGGCGCTTCTGCAGAGTTGCTGCGCGGCGTGCTGTCAGAGTCGGGCGTCGACAAGCGCGTGCCGCAAGGCGCGACGGCGCTCGCCACGGCCGAGCCCTACCGGCAGGAGCGGGCGGTGGCGACGGCGGACGCTTTCGACCGCCGTGCTGCGCAGCTCGAGAAGGACGTCTCGGTGCCCACGGCCGAGACGTACAAGGCCGGCATTCGCATGCCGAACGAGATCGTCGGGTTCCACGGTGGGCTCTCTCCGTGGGACGTGCAGCTGCCCGGAGCGCGCTTCGGTCAACGCGTCTCGGCGAACGTCGCGTTCGAGCTGCAGTACCACTTCCTCGAGATGCTCGGGCTGACCTACGGGCTCGTGGTGCATGACGCCGCGACGGCGCGTTTCACCATCGGGCTGCTCACGGCGCCGCAGCGCCAGTACACCAACGGGAAGGACGAGGGCGGCTTCTCGATGAGCGTCGACGCGAGCTACGCGCTGCACGCGGGCCTGCGCGTGCACTACGGGGGCGTCTTCGTCGGCCTGCAGGCCGGCTACCAGCACAACGCCAGCGGGCAGACCTGGGCGTACGGCTTTCACGTCGAGCCATCAGTTCGCCTCGCGCTGAGACTGTTCCGCACCGAGCAGCTGATCATCGAGGCGACCGGCTGGGTTCCCTTCATTCCAGGTGTGGCGCGGAAGGACCGCGTCACCCTGTCCATTCCGCTCGCGGGCTTCGACCTCAAGCTGATGATCGAGCGGGCTGGCTTCAACGGCTCGCAGCTCGCAGACGACGGGGTCACGCGCGAGTCGTTGGGCACCGTCACCTATCAGACCGCCGCCGTGCAGCTGGGCTTCCGGCTGTAGCCGCGTCAGGGCAGCTCGCCGGTGACGAACGACGAGACCGCATGGACGCTCATCGGCTCGGCGACCTGCGTCCACGTCAGCGCGTCTGGCGAGCTCGTTCGATAGGGCGTGAAGATGCCGCCCGCCTGGTACTGACGGCGCAGGCCGATGAACCGGTCGCTGCCGCGGTCGTAGTGCAGGCCCTCCACGGTCATCATTGGAGTCGACGACGTCCACGTCGTGCCGTCCGTCGAGCGCAGCAGGTAGCGCGCGTTGGTGCCGGTGGTGCGCTGGCCGATGATGAACACGGTGTCGTTCTTCACGGCGATGCCGCTGAGCCCGTTCGTGTCGACGCCCGCGACCTGCGCCCACTGCATCTGACCGTCGCGCAGCTCGCCCAGCATGGTGCCGAAGACGGCGTAGAAGCGCTGGTGCGTGGGCGCGTAGAGAATCGTGTTCGCCTGTTGGTTCATCAGCGTCGGAATCTCGGTCCACGTGGAGCCGTCGGTGCTGATGCTCGAGGTGTGGGCCGCGGGCGATGCGTACGAGTTGCCGACGGTGACGAAGCGCCCACCGCCGTACGCAATCGCCCGGTGGTGGAACTGTTGGTACGCGCCGGGGCACTGCCAGGTGAGGGCGTCGGTCGAGAAGCAGCGCGCGCCGTTGCCTCCCGCAGCGACGAAGCGGCCGTTGCCGAAGGCGCAGTCGCCGAACCAGCTCGCGCGCGGCCGGCCCATCATGCCGTTGAGGGTGACGAGCGAGGTCCACGTGAGGCCGTCGGTGGTGGAGCGGAACGTCGCGTCGCCCTGGCCTCCCACTGCGAGGAACTTGCCCGCGCCGGCGCAGGCGCCGCGAATCATCGTGTCCGTGTGGCCATCGCTCCAGTCGGCGCTGCTCGGCGCGAGGTCGAACACGTCGCCTTGAATCGTCACGTTGCCGTCGGTGGTGATGTAGCGGCGGTCGCCGCCAACGCCGAGCGTCACCAGTCGCGCTGCCGAGCCGCCTCCCATCGCGCTGCCGCCAGCGCTCGCCGTTCCGCCTGCCGTCGAGCCGCCGGCGCTCGCGTTTCCGCCCGCTGTGGAGCCGCCTGCGCTCGCAGTGCCGCCTGCCGTCGACCCGCCAGCGCTCGCCGCTCCACCTGCGGTCGACCCGCCACCGCTCGACGATGCCCCGCCCGCGCTCGGTGCTTCACCTGCGTCGGGGCTCACCACAGCTGGACCACACGCGGTCACTCCGAGAATCAACAGCACTCCGAATCGCATCAGCGCTCCTTCAAGACGTTCGCGAGTTGCCTCGGTTCGGCG
>JBEOKA010000518.1:0-23448 GCA_040275325.1 Myxococcaceae bacterium
GTGGACCTGCGCGGGCTGCGGGGTCGAACTCGACAAGTGGGGCCGACCGCTTCCAGAGTGAAACCACTTTGGAGGCGCGCATGACGACCCTCACCCTCAAGCAGGTTCCTCCCGAGCTCCTGGACCAACTCAGAGAACTCGAGCGGGAACGACGGAGCATCAACCAGCAGGCAATCGTGTTGCTGGATCAGGCACTGCCCAGACCGCGGCCGAGCTTCACCGAGGCGTACGCCGAGTTTCGGAAGAAGGTCGGCACCATTCCGCGAGGAACCGCCGAGGCACTCCCGGGACTTCGGCAGCGCGACCTGGGCCGCAAGCGCCGATGACGACCTACCTGCTCGACAGCAACATTCTCTCGGAGCCGCTGAAGCCCGATCCCAACGTGCGAGAACCTCGGCCCATCGCGGCGCCGAGAGGTCATCTCTTCCTGGCTCTTTGACACGATCGAGCCGTCATTCCCGATCGTGGCGTACGGAGCTGCAGAGGCGAGGTGGCACGCCAGAGCGCGCGCCCAGCTGAAACGAAGGGGCCGAGTCTTTCCTGTGATCGACGGACAGATCGCAGCCACTGCAGGAGCGAACGAGCTGGTTCTGGTCACGCAGGACACGCGCGACTTCGAGCCGTTGGAGCGGGTCGCTTCAGATGAAGACGCCGCCACGAGCATCGTGACGAGCCGTCTCGGGCAAGCGAGTCTTCTCAGAGCTGCCCTTCAGCGACTCGAGCATCGTCGGCTTAGCGTGCGACCCACAGTTCTTGCACTTGCACTGACCGCGGGGGCACGTGCAGTCCGCCGCGCTCTTGCAGTTGCAGGTGGCCGAGGTGCGCTCGCCGAGAACCGGGCGATCAATCGGTGAGGCGAACGCGAACGAGGCAAAGCCCATCGAGACCGCAGCAACCTTGATGAACGATGACGTGCGCATGAGGCGTCCTTTCTCCGACTGGTGTGCGACCTACATCACCCCCGAGGTGCTTGCCAAGTGCAGGCAAAGCAAAGAAGGTCCGCCGCCTTCGTGACGCCCGCCCTGCCACGCCTGACGCCAACCCACTGGGCCTGGATTGTGGCCTTACTCTGCGGGGTTGCGCCGCTCTTCGCGACCCAGGCCCTGCCACTCGTCGACCTGCCGCAGCACCTGCACCTCATCTCGGTGCTGCACCGCCTCGACGATCTCTCAACGCTCTTTCCCGACGTCTTCGAGCGCCGCGTTCAGCTCACGCCCTACCTTGGCTACTACTACGTGGTCTCGTGGCTGAACTGGCTGCTGCCGCTCGAGCTGGCGAACCGGCTCTTCCTCGCGGCGTACGTCGCGGGCCTGCCGCTCTCGATCGCGTTCCTGCTCAAGACGCTCAAGCGCCCGACCTGGCCCGCGCTGCTCTCGATTCCCTTCGCGTACGGAGACAGCTTCGCGTGGGGCTTCTTGAACTACTGCACCGCGCTGCCCCTCGCGTTCCTCACCTGCGCGTTCTTCGTGCGAACGATTGAAGACGCGCCGAGACGACGCAACTGGGCGATCGCGCTCGCAGCCGCGCTCGTCTCGGTGCTCCTCTTCCACGTGCAGGTCTTCGCGTGGCTCGGTGTCGCCCTGCCCTTTCTGCTGCTGACGACTCCTGCGCCCGGAGGTGTGAAGCACTGGAAGTCGCGCGTGCCCGCGATTCTCGGCGTGCTGCCGGGAGTGCTGCTCTTCATCGCGTGGATCGGGCTTCGCGTCGGTGAGCCGGCAGAGATCGCTCCGGGTCAGCCGTGGAAGTCGTGGGGCCCGATGCTCTCGAAAGAGAACCTCGCGTGGAAGACGTTCGATCAGAACCGCGACGAGTTCCTGCCCACGCTCGGCAACATGCTGCCCGACGGCGGTGATCAGCTCGCGGTGAAGATTGCCTTCGCGCTCGCGGTGCTCGGTGTGGTGCTGGCGCTGGCCACGGGGCGCGATCAGAAAGACGGGATGATTGCGCGCTGGCGCATCGTCGGGCTCGCGGGCCTGGGCGTGCTCCTCTACTTCGCGCTGCCCTTCGATATTCGCGGGTACATGTACTACCTGAACACGCGCTACGCGCACCTCGCGGCGGCGCTGATCGTCGCGTGTGTTCCTCCACTCAAGAAGGAGTGGACCGAGCGCACGGTGTGGCTCGGCGTGATCGTCGCAGGGCTGACCGCGTGGCCGCTCTGGAAGGGCTTCAAGGCGTTCGACGCCGAGTCGAAGCCGCTCGCCGAGCTCGCCGCCGACGCCGCCGCCAAGCCGCGCGTGATGGGTCTCGTCTTCGCGCCGGGCTCTCGCGTGATGACGCACCCGGTGTACCTGCACGCGTCGACGGTCATCGCTCGTGAGCGTGGCGGCCTCACCAATTTCTCGTTCGCGCTCACACCCCACTCACCACTCAAGTACCGCGGCGAGCCACCGCCGACGTTCCCCAGCGAGTGGGACCCGCGGCCGTGGTCGCAGTACGCGAGCAGCTATGATCACTTCCTCGTGCGTGGCGTTCACCCGTCGCAGCTCTTCGGTGCGCGGCTCGACACCGAGTTCTTCATCGCCGGCCAGCGCGGAGACTTCTTCCTCGTTCGACGGCGCTGACCTTGTAGATTCCGGCGCCATGAGTGACTTCCTCTCGATGACGGCGGCGCAGGTCGAAGCCCTTCCCGAAGCGAAAGCAGCCGAGGTGCTCGCGGCCTGGGTGAAGGCGAAGCAGACCGCGCTGCCCGAGGCGCTGGTGCAGTCGAAGTCGAAGCCGCACGCCAAGCTCGCGAAGAAGGCGCTCTACCAGCTCAAGTCGGGCGGAGCCGCCGTCGCCGACGTGAAGCCGGCCACTGGCGAGACCGTCGCGCCGCTGCCCTCGAAAGAAGACGACGCGATGCTGGGCACCATGTCTCCCGTGCTCGGCACTGGCGATCGCGCGCTCTTCTTCGCCCGCCCGCTGCGCAACGCGGGTGGCATCGAGATCTACCAGGCGATCATCAGCGACGAGTTCGGCATCGTGCAGTTCGATCGCGCGCAGACGAACCGCGCCACCTACCGCACCCGCATCAAGGAGCTGCGCGCGCAGACCGACATGTCGCTCGTCTTCGTGCCACTCGAGCGAATCATCGAAGAGCTCGGTCGCGCGATGACGCTCAATGACCGGAGCCGCACCAACATCCCCGCAGAGATGGCCGACGGGCTGAACCGCCTCGGCGTGGTGCCGCTCGACCCCGACTGGAAGGTGCCTGCGCTCGAGGGCGGTGACGCGAAGGCGATCGCGACCTCGGCAAAGCTGCACGACGAGCCTGAGATCAAGCAGTGGATGCCGCCCGAGAAGGATCTCACCGCGATGGCAGAGCATGCTGCCGAGGTGAAAGACGACGCGGCGAAGCAGCAGGCGAAGGCCGCCGAGCTCGCGGGTGCGTTCTTCACGCCGGCCATGCGACAGGTCTACGGGCGCCGGCTGTGGTCGATGGTCGAACTCTTCGAGGCCTCGAATCGCGCCGAGGCGGCCGAGCTCGCGCGAGCCACTGCACGCCACGTCTTCCACACCACCGACGCTTCACCTTTCGCGACGCAGCTCTTCGTGAAGGCCTTCGAGCTGGCGTCGAAGCCAAACCCTGCCGATGTGCTCAAGGGACTGCTGGCCAACGCGCCGGCGGCTCCGAAGCTCGCTGCGCCCCAGCCCAAGTAGCTCAGCGCAGCTTCGTGACGGTGTTGCGGTTGCCATTGGTCGACACCTTCGGGTTCTTGCCCTTCGCCCCGGCGGCCCACTGAATCTGGTTGGCATCACCGTTCGCAGTGATCGCCTGAACCGAGTCGATCGTGATCCGGTTGCGAGCCCCGTTGACGTGAAGGTCCTTACAGGGACCGTGGAGCGTCAGAACGTTCGAGTCTCCATTCACGATGATCTGCTGATCGGCGCCACACGTGTGCTCGAGGCTGCGGCCGTCGTCCTGAATCACCAGATCCTCGTCGTCGTCGCCGACCTCCATCGCAGGTGCCGGAACGGGAGCGGGTTGCACGACGACTGCCGGCTGCACGACGGGCGCATTCACCGTCACCGATCCAGGCTTCGTGTCGACGCGCACAGCCTGGCTATCGGCCTGCACTGTCGTCTGGCCGGCCTTGACGGTGACCTTCCCCGACTTGCCAGTCTTCACCGAGGTCCCGCCAGTGTTGACCTGCACACCTGCACTTCCGGTGTCGACCTGAACCTCTGCGGCTCCGGTCTGAACCTTGACCTGCTGCGCGAAGGCGAGGGTTGAGGTGAAGCTGACGAACGCGACGATGAGAATCCGCATGGCACGCCTCCTGATTGGGTCCGCAAAGGTGCCACTCTCGACGACGCCGTGGGCAACTTCTTCACGTCTCGAACGGCGCAGCACCGGGTGATCCGTCTCGTTCAGCGCCGTGATCTCAATCAAGCGAGCAAGTCGATGATGAGGGGAGCCGTGAAGAGCGCCCCACGGCAACGCCGAGCGAACGTGCGGTCATCTCGACGCAGGATCGACCGCGACCGGAACGCGTGCTCCACGCCTCGAACGCGCCGGCCTTCTCCAGATACTGCTGGTCGAAGTCGTCGTGGTGCGAGTTCGTTGCACCAGAAGCAACTGGTGCGCGTGGACGCTGTGCGGGCCCGAGCACCGAACCGGAGGTGTGCAAGCTGGTGAAGAAGCAGGCTGCGCTCGAGAAAGGAAAAAGCCAGACTCAGAGACAGGGGAGATCGATCGTCACGCCGTCGCCGTTGGCTGGAATGTCAGGCGAGATCTCGAGGGTGCGCGGCTTCTGCTTTCGCTTCGCGGGGCACACATAGCGGACCCCGACGGGCCCCGGCGGCAGCTCGACCACCGCGCCGAGGGCCACCGTCGTTCCCGCCACCGTCACCTTCGTCCCTGCCTGGCCACGGAACGCCACCTTCACGATCGAGGGAGGCGGCGGTTGCGGCAGCTCGACGGGCTTCGGTTTCTCCGCGGCGGACTTCTGGCCTGGCTTCGGCTTGACCGATGACGACGGCCAGAAGGCCCACACGAGCAGCACGATCGCGAGCACGGCCAACGCGATGATGAAGCCGACCGCCACGCGCCGCCGCCTCGTGACCTGGCTGTCTTCGAAGCTGGCCATGTCGACGGTGGCGATGTGATCTTCGACGTCGAAGGGCTCCTTCGCGCGCCGCTGCTGCGCCGAGGTCTGCCGCCGCGGGCGTGAGGGGCGTTGCGGCCCCGGGCTCTGGGGCATCGGCAGTTGATCGGCGGTGCGGTCATCACGCTCGCGAGGGTCGCGCGTCGGCCCAGTCACGTCGTCTGGAATGGGCGGTGGCGGCCTTCGGGGCGGCGCGAGGAGCTTCGGGGGCGGCTGAGAGACGGTCGAGACCGACGGATCGCTCGGAACGTCGTTGATGGGCGGGTGCTCACCGGTCGGCTCGAGGAACGCCACGACGTCACCGGTCTTCATCTCGGTGGGGCCCGAGAGCGAGATGCGGGTGGGCCCGAACTCCATCGAGTCCTTCTCGAGCACAGGCGCGAGCGTCGGCTCGCTGTGGCTGAGCGGTGCCTCGAACGGAGCCGTCGCGATCACGTCACGCGTCGCCTTCGGCTTGATGGGCTCGGTGATCGCCGGCTCTTCGCGCGGAACGGGCGGGCCGGGCTTCTCGGCGACTCTGCGAGGGCTGACCGCGCCGGGAATCGACACGGTGCGATCGTCGTCATCATCACTCAGCTTCGGCAGCTTTCGCTTCGGCAGAGGCGGCGCGGGAATCGTCGGCTGGGCCTGCGTCTGCGCGTTCGGCGGCACGTAGACGCTGGTGCGCTCGTCGTCGTCGCCGAAGAGATCGGCCATGTACTGACCGACGTCGTCCTTCGTGGTGGGCGCCTCGACCTGAATGAAGCCATCGAGCGCCGCGCGAATCTCTTCGGCCGTCTGGTAGCGCTTGTCCCGGTCCTTCTCGAGGCAGCGCATGATGATGCGCGAGAGCGAGATCGGGTAGCCCGGCACCACCGTGTGCGGCGGCTCCGGCTCCTCCATGCGAATGGAGTAGATCACCGCCTCGGTGGTGTTCCGGTAGAACGGGCTCTTGCCGACCGTGAGCTCGTAGAGGAGCGTGCCGAGCGCGAAGAGATCGGCGCGGTGATCGAGCCGGTCTTGCGTGAGCTGCTCGGGCGCGAGGTAGAGGAACTTGCCCTTGATGACGCCGGGCTTCGAGCGGCTCATCCACGCGGTGGCCTTGGCGATGCCGAAGTCGACCAGCTTCACGTCGCCGCGGTAGCTGACCATGACGTTCTGCGGGCTGACGTCGCGGTGAATGATGCCGAGCGGCTTTCCATCGCTGCCAGGCCGTTGATGCGCGTGGTGCAGGCCTTCACACAGCCGCGCGATCACCCACGCGCCGATGCCGGGAGGAATGGGCGACTCGCGCTCCTGCTCCTTCAGCAGCACCTTGCGCAGATCGATGCCGTCGACCCACTCCATCGAGATGAAGGTCGAGCCATCGAGGCGCCCGAGCTCGAAGACCTCGACGATGTTCGGGTGGTGCAGCTGCGCCGCGATGCGCGCCTCGTCGAGGAACATCTTGAGGAACTCCACCTCCTCCGCGAGGTACGGGAGAATTCGCTTCAAGACGACCATGCGGTTCGAGCGCGTGTCCTTCGCGAGGTAGAGCTCGGCCATGCCACCGACCGCCAGCCGCTTGAGCAGCAGGTACGGCCCGTAGGGGACGGCGTTCTGGGGGCCCTCTGTGGCGATGCGTCACTCCCTGCGTCGAGGGGTTGAGCCTAGCCTTCCATGCGCGAATGCGTGATTTCGTTGACGGTTCGCGACGGAGGGCCGCGTGTGAAATGGTTCGCGGCCATGCCCCCGCTCGCCGTCCGCGTCGCCTGTGCGACCCTCTTGTTCGCGCTCCCCGCCTCTGCCCACTTCTGGCTCGAAGCGCCTCCCGCCACGTGGAGTCAGGCCGCCCCCTACGGAGACCCGCAGAAGACCGCGCCGTGTGGGCCGACTGGAGCCGGCACGCCGACGAACGCGGTCACGACGGTGACGGCCGGCGATCTCGTGTCGATTCGAATTCGCGAGACGATCTTCCACCCCGGGCACTACCGCGTCGCGCTCGGGCTCAATGGGCCTGGCGATCTGCCTGCCGCCCCGCCCGTGACCCCGACCGCGACCGATGCCTGCGCGAGCACCACGATTCAGGCGACGCCGGTGTTTCCCGTGATCGCCGATGGGCAGCTTCGGCACTCGCAGACGTTCTCGGGTGCGCAGACCTTCTCGGTGCGCATTCCCGACAACGTGAGCTGCACCAACTGCACGCTGCAGGTGCTCGAGTTCATGTCGTCACACGGAGCGCCCTGCTTCTACTACCACTGCGCGACCCTCACGATTCTGCCCCGCGACGCGGGGAGCGCTCCGGTCGATGCGGGCACGACGCCGAGCGACGCAGGTTCCTCGCCGAGCGACGCGGGAACCGGCGCTCCGGTCGCAGACGCAGGTCACGTGCACGACGTCGATGCTGGCGTCGACCCGATGCAAATCGGTGGCTGCGGCTGCACGTCGGTAGGCCCCGGGCCGCTGCTGCTGATGCTCGCGGCGCTCTTCGCCTTCTCGCTGCGCCGGGCCTGATCAGTACTTGTAGAAGCCCTCGCCCGACTTCTTCCCGACCTTCCCTGCGCGCACCATCTTCTTGAGCAGCTGGGGCGGGCGGAACGTCGGGCTGCCCGTCTCGGCGTAGAGGTACTCGGCGATGGCGAGGCGAACGTCGAGGCCGACGAGATCGCCCAGCTCGAGCGGGCCCATCGGGTGGCCGTAGCCGAGCTTCATCGCACGATCGATGTCCTCGGCGGACGCGACGCCTTCTTCCAGCATGCGGGTCGCTTCGAGCCCCAGCGCCACGCCGAGCCGCGACGAGGCGAAGCCCGGAGAGTCCTTCACGACGATCATCTCTTTGCCCAGCACCGCGCCGTACGCCTTCGCGCGCGTCACCGTCTCGTCGGTCGTCTGAAACGCGCGCACCACCTCGAGCAGCTTCATCAGGTGCACGGGGTTGAAGAAGTGCAGGCCCACCACGCGGCCCGGGTTGGTCGCGGCGGCGGCGATCTCGGTGAGGCTGAGCGAGCTCGTGTTCGACGCGAGGATCGTGTCGCTCGGGCAGATCGCCGAGAGCTGCTTGAACAGGTCTTGCTTGAGGCTGAGCTTCTCGGGAGCTGCCTCGACGACGAGGTGGCACTGCGAGAGCGACTCGAGGAAGTCGGCCGTCGAGATGCGGGCGAGCGTCGCGTCGCGAGCCTCGGGAGTGACCTTCTTCTTCTCGACGCCGATGGCGAGGTTCTTCTCGATCTTCGCGCGCCCCGCTTCGGCGGCGGCCTTCGTCACGTCGTACAGCACCACCTCGAAGCCGGCCTGCGCCGAGACGTGCGCGATGCCGTGACCCATGGTGCCGGCGCCGATCACTCCCACTGCCTTCGCGTTGCTCATTCGAACTCCTTCAGCCCTTCTTCTTCTTCTCGAGGAAGGCGGTCATTCGTTCGCGCTTCTCGACCGAGTCGAACAGCAGCGCCTGGGCGAGCCGCTCGACAGGCTCTGCGTTGGTCTGCCGCGCCAGCGCGTTGAGCGACACCTTGGCGACCTGCACGGCGAGCGGCGAGTTCTTCGCGATCTGCGCGGCGATGTCCTTCGCGATCGACAGCGCGTCGGCGTCGACGAGCCGCTCGAACAAGCCGTACGAGAAGGCCTCTTCGGCGTCGAGAATGCGGCCCGTGAAGATGAGTTCTTTCGCGTGCCCGAACCCGACGACGCGGGGGAGCCGCCAGGTGCCACCCGCTCCGGGGAAGATGCCCAGCGACACCTCGGGCATGCCCACCTTCGCCGTCTTCGAGGCCACGCGCAGATCACACGAGAGCGCGAGCTCGAGCCCCCCGCCCAGCGCGTAGCCGTCGATGGCCGCGATCACCGGCCGCGGAAAGTCCTCGAGCTTCTGGAACAGCCGCTGGTTGATGCCGAAGAACGCCTCACGGTGGGTGCGCTCCTTCAGCTCGGCGATGTCTGCGCCGCCAGCGAACGCCTTGCCGCCGGCGCCAGAGAGCACGACGGCACGCAGGTCGTCACGCTCAGCCCAGCGATCGAGCGTCTCGTGCAGCGCATCGATGAGTTCGCGGTTGATCGCGTTGCGCACCTCGGGCCGGTTGAGCTCGAGGTGGCCAACTCCGTCGGTGATCGAGGCGTTGAGAACGCCCATCGATCACTGCACCGAGCCCTGCAGCTCAGTGCACTCGGTCGGGTACAGCACGTAGGTGAACTGGTTGTTCGCGAACGGTACCGAGCCGGCGTCACGGGCGCTGCCGCAGTTCGCGTTCCCGATGCAGGGCGCGTGGGTGTACGTGTCCCAGATGCCGGTGAGGCCGTTGGGGAAGGACACCGTGCCGCCGTCAGCCGCGATCGCGCGCCAGTCACAGCGCACCGAGCCACCGTCGCGCGTCTCGCCGAAAGTGAAGAAGTTGCTGACGAGAATGCCGCCCGTGATCTCGAAGCCGTTGTAGCCGCTGATGCCGCCGTCGACGCCGATGCGCGAGAGCGGGAGCGGCGTGGCGTTGGTGAGCGTCACCGGGCCGGGAATGAAGACGCGGTTCGAGGCGAGCTCGGGGTTGGGCCGCGAGCTGCCGTTCATCGAGTTGCCAAAGCCGGGCATCGCCGTCACGGGCTGGCTCGCGAAGCCGCCGTCGACGACCTCGATCACGAGCACGCCACCATCGTTGCGCACGGCCGCGACACAGCCCTCACCGAGGTGACGGCGGTAGCCGTAGCGATCCCACGTCGAGAACTGCGACTGGTAGAAGCCGCGAACGTTGATCAGCTCGCCGACTTGCGGCGTGTAGGTGCGCGGCAGATCCGTGTAGTCCTTGCGAATCCACATGCCCTGGCGGTTGTCGCGAGTGTCCTGCACCCAGAAGTACGCCTGGTGATCGCCCTGCCCGCCGATGTTGAGCTCGTCGACCGCGGTGATCACGACATCGCGAATCTCGACGTAGTCCTGACAGATGCGCGAGCACTTCGCGGCCGCGATGGAGAAGTCCGAGCCGTTCCAGCCAAAGCCGTTGGGGCAGATGCCGCCGTCAGAGGTCGTGCCGCCACCGGTCGCGTTGCCGCCACCCGTCGCGTTGCCACCGCCCGTCGCGTTGCCGCCGCCCGTCGCCGAGCCGCCTGCGGTCGTCATGCCTCCGCCAGTGCCCGACGTGCCGCCACCCGTGCCCGAGATGCCGCCGCCAGTGAGCAGGCTCGTTCCTCCGCCCTTGCCACCATCAGTTCCCGAGGGCCGCGCCGGACCACACGCCGAGAACATCGAGAGGACCACGCTCGCCACCAACAGGGTACGAATCATCATGGAGCAACCGCTTCTTTCGTTGAGCCGGCACGGCCTGCCTGCTCGGTGGATTTCTTCCGACCGCGACTTCGAGAAGGCGCGGCTGTACACGAGGCCCCACAGCCCTTCAAGACACGGAGTCATCACATGCGCGCAGTCGGCTTCACCAGACACGGCGGCCCCGAAGTGCTCGAAGTGATTGAGCTTCCGACGCCTGAACCGAAGGCCCGTGAGGTACGGGTGAAGGTGAAGGCCGTGGCCCTCAATCACCTCGACGTCTGGGTTCGAAAAGGCTGGCAAGGGCTCAAGCTGCAGCTGCCGCACGTGCTCGGCGCCGACATCGCGGGCGTCATCGACAGCGTGGGCTCGGAGGTCGCCGATCTCGAGCCCGGCACCGAAGTCTGCGTGAACCCCGGCGTCTCGTGCGGCGTGTGCGAGCGCTGCCTCAAGGGCGAAGACCACCTGTGCCGCCAGTACACGATCCTCGGAGAGCACATTCGCGGCGGCTACGCCGAGTACGTCTGCGTGCCTCGCCAGAACATTCTGCCGAAGCCGAAGCAGCTCTCGTTCGAAGAGACCGCGTGCCTGCCGCTCACGTTCCTCACCGCGTGGACGATGCTCGTGCGGCGCGCGCAGCTTCAGGCGGGAGAGACCGTGCTGATTCACGCAGCCGGCTCGGGCGTTGGGAGCGCCGGCATTCAGATCGCGAAGCTGCTCGGCGCGAAGGTGATCGCGACCACGTCGACGGAAGAAAAGGCGAAGAAGGCGCTCCAGCTCGGCGCCGATCACGTCATCAACTACGCGACGCACGACTTCGTCGACGAGGTGAAGAAGCTCACCCACAAGAAGCTCGTCGACGTGGTGTTCGAGCACACGGGCGCGTCGACCTGGGACAAGTCGATCGCGTGTCTGCCGTATGGAGGCCGCCTGGTGACGTGCGGCGCGACGGCCGGCGGCGACGTGAAGCTCGACCTGCGCGTGCTCTTCTACAAACGCATCTCGCTGCTCGGCTCGACGATGGGCTCGAAGGGCGATCTCTTTCGCGTCATGCAGTTGGTAGAAGAAGGGAAGTTCAAGCCGGTGCTCGATCGGGTGATGCCGCTCGAGAAGGCAGCCGAGGCGCATGGGCTGCTGAGCGATCGCAAGTCCTTCGGGAACGTGGTGCTGACGCCATGAACGAGTGCTTCGTTGTGGACGCGGTGCGCACGCCGATCGGCAAGCTGCGTGGAGCCTTGAAAGACGTACGGCCCGATGATCTCGGCGCGCTGGTGATTCGCGCCGTGGTGGAGCGGACGAAGCTCGACCCCGCCGCCGTCGACGAGCTGTACCTGGGCTGCGCGAACCAGGCGGGAGAAGACAACCGCAACGTGGCGCGCATGGCGGCCCTGATCGCCGGGCTTCCCCACTCGGTTCCCGCGGGCACCGTGAATCGGCTGTGCGGCTCGGGGCTCGAGGCGATCATTCAGGGCGCGCGCATGATTCGCCTCGGTGAAGCCGACGTGGTGATCGCCGGCGGCGTGGAGTCGATGACGCGGGCGCCGTGGTCGATGCCGAAGCCAACCGACGGGTTTCCCAGCGGCAAGCTCGAGGGCTACGACACCGCGCTCGGGTGGCGCTACCCGAACCCGAAGCTGGCCGCGATGTTCCCGCTCGAGCAGATGGGCGAGACCGCCGAGAACGTCGCCGAGCAGTGGAAGATCGCGCGCGACGATCAAGATCGCTTCGCGCTCGCGTCGCACCAGAAGGCCGTCGCCGCCCAGAAGGAAGGGCGCTTCGCCGCCGAGCTGGTGAACGTCGAGTTCGCGCAGAAGAAGGGCCCGCCGATCGTCATCTCGCAGGACGAGCAGCCGCGCGCTGATTCGTCCTTCGAGAAGTTGTCGACGCTGAAGGCCGCGTTTCGTGATGGCGGCTCCGTCACGGCCGGCAACTCGTCGTCGCTCAACGATGGTGCGTCAGCCGTGGTGTTGATGAGTGAACGCGCGCTGAAAGGTCGCGAGCCGCTCGCCCGTTTCGTCTCGAGCGCGACGGCCGGCGTCGATCCCCGCACCATGGGCATCGGCCCCGTGCCCGCCTCGAAGAAGGCGCTGTCGAAGGCCTCGTGGGACGTCGGTTCACTCGATCTCATCGAGCTCAACGAAGCGTTCGCCGCGCAGTCGCTCGCCTGCATGCGGGAGCTCGGGCTCGACGACGCGAAGGTGAACGTGAACGGCGGCGCCATTGCGCTCGGGCACCCGCTCGGCATGTCTGGCGCACGCATCACCGCCACCCTGCTCCACGCCATGAAGGCGCGCGGAGCCAAACGCGGCCTGGCGTCGATGTGCATTGGCGTCGGCCAGGGCATCGCGGCCTGCTTCGAACGCCCGTGAATGAAAGCCCGTTGTGTCCGTCGCGAGGCGTGCCCAGAGTTCGCGGCGATTCGTTCCACCCAACCCAGGAGTGCATTCCATGAAGCGTTTGATCCTCGCTGTTGCCGTCGTCTCGTCGCTCGCGTTCGCCCAGGGCAAGGGAGACGAGAAGAAGAAGGAGAAGGAAGCTCCTGCCGCCGCTGCAGCGCCCGCAGCTGCTGAAGCCAAGCCCGACCCGAAGGCCGCGAAGGCCGCCCGCGACGAGAAGAAGAAGGGCAACAAGGCGAAGGCGGAGGAGCGCAAGAAGGCGGCTCAGGAGAAGGCCAAGGCGGCGAAAGACGGCGCGAAGGCCAAGGTCGACGCGGTGAAGGCCGAGAACAAGACGAAGATCGAGGCCGCGAAGGCCGAGTGGAAGACGAAGGTCGACGCCGCGAAGGAAGCCGCGAAGAAGGCCGGCGAAGAGGCAAAGGCGAAGAAGGACCCCGCGTCGAAGGCCGCCGAAGCGAAGGCGAAGGCCGAGCTGAAGAAGACCGAAGCGCTCGCGAAGATCGAATCGGCGAAGGCGGCGGCGGTCGCGGCGAACGCCCAGGCGAAGGCCGATGCTGACGCGAAGCTCGAGCAGGCGATGGCGGGAGCCGAGGCTGATGCCGAGAAGGCGAACGCCGACGCCGAGCGTGAAGCGGCCGACGCTGACGCCGACGCCGAGTAATCAGCTCGAGGTCTCTGCTTCGAAGGCCGTACCCGGCTATCGGGTGCGGCCTTCTGCTTTGGCGCCCAGGAAGGTGCCCAGGCGATCGAGTTCTTGTTCGAAGGCCCGCCGAAACGTGGCTCCAGCTGGAGGCTTGCCCGCGACGAAGCCCGGCTGCACGTCGAGCACACCGTCGTCGTTCGTCGCGTTCGCCCAGCCGACGACCTCATCGCGCCACAACAGCGGCAACGCGTAGTACCCGAGCTTTCGTTTCGACGCCGGCGTGTACGCTTCGAAGCGATACGTCCACCCGAAGAGGATCTCGAAGCGCTGCCGATCCCACACGAGGGGATCGAACGGCGCGAGGAGCCGCACCACGTCCTCCACCGGACCACCCAACCGCTCGCCGTCAGGCAGATACCAGTCGACGCCGCCGACCCGCTGGCTGGGAATGCGCTTCTTCGCGCGAGCGAGCGCCGCTGCGCGAAGGTGACTCCACTGAGGAACGCCACCGCGCAGATGACTCACCAGCTTGCTCAGCGTAGCCGCTGGCAGCGGGGCGTACGTGTTCACCACCGCGTCGATGAGCGCGTCGTGCGCCGCGAGCGGATCGGCTGGCGGCTCGGTCTGCTTGCGCACGGCGTAGAGCCGAACCCCACCCGCGCGTCGCGCGACACGCAGCAGCCCGCGGTAGTGCAGCCCGTCGAGCAACTGCGTGCTGACGTTGGAGCGGCCTCCGAACCAGTTGCTCGCCTTGCCCAGCCCGAGCGCTTCATCGACGTCACGTGGGTGCGCGACGCCGCGAGCACGCACCTCGTCGAGCACCGCGTTCGCCTTGCGCCACTGCGCCTTCGTCCACGGCTGGCGTGGCGTGCGCGGGTGCATCAACTGGTGGAGTTCGCGCGTCACGAAGCCGGCGTTGACGAAGAAGTCCTCTTCGATGCGCAACGAGGGGTACTTCCGCTCCAGCTCGCCTGCGCGATAGCCAACGACGCGATGCCGAAGCGTCAGGTCCTGCGCGCGGGCTGGTGCCCGAATCGGGTCGGCCTGCACGAAGCCAAGCCGAGCCAACGCGCGCGGCAAGGTCGTGGGACGAAAGAAGGTACGGCTCAGCGCGAAGCGGCGAACGTCTGCCAACGATGGAGCGGTGTGGGCCACCGTGCTGGCGTAGCTCAGCTGAGGTTGCTCTCGAGCTTCTTCGCCTCAGCAACCATCGGGTGGTTCGCCGGTGCATCACGAATGATCGCCCGCACCAGCTCGAGCGCCTGCGCCTTGTTGCCGAGTCGGGTGTGCGCGAGCGCCGTGTTGTAGGGCACCCGCCACTCGTTCGCCGGAGCCAGCTTCGCGGCCTTTTCGAGCAGCTTCAGCGCCTCGGGCCACTTTGCGGCCACGCTGCCCTCGAGGAACGAGGTCGCCAGGTTCACCAGCGGCCGCCAGTTCTCGGGCGCCGCGTCGATCGCCTTGCGGTACGACGCTTCGGCCTTCTCGGGCAGCGGCACCGCCGCGTAGAGATTGCCGAGCACGAAGTGCGCCTCCCACTGCGCCGGGTTCTTCTCGAGCAGCTGCTTGGCCACGCGCTCGGCCTTGTCGAAGTCTCCGACGAGCATTGAGAGGTTCGCGAGGTTGAGCCACGCCTGCTCGTGCTGCGGAGCGACCTTCAGCTCACGCTCGAGGTACGCCACCGCGCCTGCTGCATCGTCGAGCATCATCGTCGCCGCGAGCGCCTTCTCGAGCAGCGCGGGGTGATCGCCACACGACTTGAGGCCGAGATCGAGCATGTCGCGCGCGGCCTGGAACTCCTTCAGCTCGAACAGCACGTCGCCCAGCGTCGCCCACGCGTCGACGTTCTTCGGCGCCAGATCCTTCGCCTTCTCGAGCGCCCGCAGCGCGAGCCGGTGCTGCTTGCCGACGCGATACGCGAGCCCGAGGTAGAGAAAGCCGTCGGGGTTCGAAGGAGCGAGGCCCGTCGCCTGCGTGAGGGCAGCCACCGCCTCCTGCGCCCTGCCCTGCGAAGCGAGGAACCGGCCGAGGTTGAACTGGCAGAGGAACGAGTCAGCCGACAGCTCGGCACCCTTCTTGAGCGCGTCGAGGGCGAGCTCGTTTTCGTTCAGGCTCTCGTGCACGAGGCCGACGAGCGTCCACCCGAGGCCGTGCCGCGGAGCGAGCCGCACCGCCGCCATCGCGTGCACCTTCGCGGCGTCGAGTTGGCCGGTGAAGAGCGCCACCCGCGCGAGGCCCTGGTACGCCTCCGCGACCGACGGGTTCCGCTCGAGCACGGCTTCGTAGAGCGTCGCAGCTGCGTTCACATCACCGGCCGCCAGCTTCGCGTCCGCCGATTGCAGCTTCGCCAGGGAGTCGGCGCGAGAGCCCTTCGCCTCTTCGTCTTCGCGGAAGAGCTTCTTCGCCTCGTCGTACGCGCCAGCCTTCAGCGCTCGTTCGGCTCTTTGAAAGCGATCGGAATCGGCCATGGGGACCACAGCATCACCATTGGGGGAGTGAAGAAAGGAGGAGTCAACCGGACGAACTCACGCGGAATCGACGGCGTGGGAGAGGGAGGGTGCAGCCACCGCGAGGCCCAGCGCGCCGTCTTGCCGACCGCCGCTGTCGCGTCCCAGAAGTCGACCTTGCCGTCGTGGTTCACGTCGGCGGCGTTCTTCACCATCTGGCCGATCTGCCGCACGTCGATCTCGACCGTCGCCGAGCCACCGAGGCCGACGCCGAGCGCCGCGCCGACGCTGCCGCCGATCTTCAGCTTGCCGTCTTCGTAGCCGATGATGCCCGAGGCCCGCGCTTCGGCGCCCGCGCTCGCGTAGCCGCTCGCCACCACCGCGAACGGCCCCGCCGAGAAGCGCACTTCGCCTTCGATCTTCGCGACCGCCGAGGCGCCGATCTCTCCCTTCGCGATGGCCGTGGGGGGATCGATGGTGACCTGCACCGTGCCGGTGGCTTCCGCGACCGCTTCAGCCGAGGCGCGCGCGTGGCCGTCGACCGCCGCGTTCATCTCGACGCCACCGATGGTCACGCTCTGCGTCTGCGCGTGACCCGTGACCTCGGCTTCGACCGAGACGCCGACCTTCGCGTTCACCGAGGCGTTGAGCCCGTTGAGATCCAGCCGGCCCTGCGCGTCGACGCTCGCCCGCGCTTCGGCCTTCACGCGCGCGTCGTAGCTCGCCTCGCCGAACCGGCCCGAGACACGACCCGAGGCCTGCGCGGTGACGCTCGCGACGGCTTCACGGCTGAACTGCCCGCTGATGCTCTTGCCGTCGAACTGCGCGCTCTGCTGGCCGCTGACGCCGTACTTCGCGACGACCGAGCCGTGCTCGCCTTCGACGAGCGTCTTCTCGTGCATGCGCGACGGGTCGACCTCTCCCGACCACTCCGCGGGCTCGAGGCCCATCCAATCGAGCACCTTGCCGGCGCGCTCCGAGATCTTGTCGGCGCGGGCGGCGATCTTCGACGCGTCGGCCTCACGCTCGTGGAGCACGCTCTTGCTGACGCTGGTGCCCTTCTTCCAATCCGCTCCGCCGCCGAGGGTGAAGATGCCGTCTTCGTACGTGGTCGACGACGCCGTCTCGAGCTCAGAGCCGTTCGCCCGCTTCTCGTTGCGCGTCACCGTCTGATCACCCTGCTGCCGAACGGTGGTGACGTCAGAGGCCGTATGAACGTTGCCGCGCGAGTCGCTCGACTTCGAGTGCGTGGCGCGACGGGCGGCGTTCTCGACCGTCTGCTCGCGACGCTCCTTGGTGATGCCGTAGACGTCGGCGCTCTTCGTCGTAGTCGTCGTGCGCGCCGTGTCGCCCTTCTGCGAGTTGGTCTCGAGGCGAGACTCGCTCGAGTGGCGGCCCAGCATGTCGGTGCGCTCGGTGAACTCACTCGAGGTGTCGCGACCGGGGCGCGTGCTGTGCTTCGAGTACTCGAGCGTCGACTCGAGCATCTTTCCTTCCGACTTCGTGAGCGTCTGGTTCGTCTCGACGCCGTTGCGCTGCGACGACTTGCGCTTCGTGACGGTGCCGTCTTCGGCCGTCGTCACCTCGGCCGAGGTCGACTTCTCGAGGCGGGCGACGTCTTGCGAGAGCCGCTTCGAGGCAGCACGCTTTTCGGCCGCCGCCGTCTTCGCTGCCTTCGCCCTGGAGTTGACCCGAACCACGCAGATCTCCTTGAAGAACCCTCAGGAGAATAGTCGCTCGAAGCAGGTGGGATGTTGTGCGCCCGGAAGTCAGGTCATTTTACGTCTGACGAGGAGAGGCCGACAGCTGCAGCCAGCTTGAGCAGCTCGGCGACCAGGGCGTCGGCGCGCGCGGCTCCGTGGCCCCAGACTTCGACCTCGACTTCGTTCGTCGCCACGACGTCCGTTCGCTCATCCATCACGCAGACGCCGCTGCCGTCGGGCAGCCTCAGGATCATGCCGGTCTGGTACTCGTTGAGATCGACCCTGATTCGCGTGGGCTCGGAGCCCGGGCCGAGCGTGTCGATGGCCGCCTTGAAAGCGCCGGTCTTCGACGACGGAGAGACCGTGAACTGGCGGGTGACTCGCGGTTCGGGCGTCGTCTCGGCGATCACCCAGTCGAGGTACTTGCCGAAGCCCTGCTCGACCGGCACCGAGAGCACCTCGGGCACTTGATACGGGTGCAGCGCCTTCACCCGCGCGATGAGGGGCTCCACCTGGGCGGCCTGGGTCTTCATGACGAGCAGCACCTCGGGCTCGTCGTGAATCGCGCCCTCCCAGCGGTAGATGGAGCGGATCCTGGGGATCAGGTTCGCGCAGGCGATGAGGCGCTCTTCGACGAGCGTGCGCCCGAGCTTCGCGGCGACGTCTTCATCGGGGGCGGTCACCAGCACCACGCGAACGGAAGAAGCCTCCCGTTTTCCCACTACAGCTTCACCTCTGAGGTGACGTTTCTTCCATCGACGAGCGTGACGACGACCTTCGCGACGACGCCTCTGACGCGCTCGGCGCCGCCCACGTCGAAGTGCAGGCCGTGCTCTCCGACCTCGTGGGCCACGCTGCGCTGAGGTTGATCTGGCAGGTAGACGGCGGCGGCGGCGAAGCGATCCTGGCGACGGGGTTGAACCACCACCTGGACACGCTGCTTCGTGCGGAACACCAACAGCTTGAACTCGGTGCGCTCCTCGACGACCTCTGGAGCGTCTCTGGCCGTGCGCTCGACGGGCAACTGCAGCACCGGAGCAACCTTCATCACGGGTTCATCCTTCGTCAGCGCTGCGATCTCGAGATCGCCCTCTTCCATCGCCTTGAGCGCCAGCTGCAGCTCGGGGTCATTCTCGGCGGCTTTGCGAATCGCGTCGGCGTTGCTGGCCATTCCAAGGTCGAAGCGAAACAACTCGTCGAACCCGAACTGCCGCGTGCGCTTCTGCATCACCAGCTCGTGGGCTGCCTGGGCGCCTTTCGGGAGGCTTCCGCGGGCTTCACCACCGAGCACTTTCACCACCAGGTCGTGCTCGAGACCCGACTTCTCCGACAACCACCACGCGGCCGCGCGCCGCTCGCTGTCCAGAATCGCCAGCTCGTCACGGCGGTCGGCGTTGAGCGCAGTGAGGCGGGTACAACACCGGCGACCGAGCTCGTCTGCGGCGGCCAGCTCGTGAGACAGGCGACCGAGGACGACGGTGGCTCCCGGGCGGCCCTTTGCGGCCATTCGCTCGAGAGAAAATCGCGCAGACTCGAGCCGATCACGCGCCATCAACGCCTGCATCGCCCACGTCGTCAGCGTCTTGCCATCGGCGTCACTCTCGGGAATCGCGGCGTCGACGGCTTGATCGGCAGCGCGCTCGACGCGGGCCCGTACTTCAGCCGCCTTCACCCCATCAGCCCAGGAAGAGAGCCCCTTCTCGGGCAGCACCGCGAGCGCGGCGTCGATCAGCTTCTCGTCACACGGCACCTTCGCGCGCCGCCGGAGCAGATCACCCGCGGCCTCCAGCATTCGTCCCACCACTGGCGCCGGATCTCCGGGTCGACTCGCCGCTTCAAGCTCCGCTCTCAACGACTCCAGCTCTGCGATGCGGGCCTGATACTTTTCGATGGGCGAGACGGTCACGGCTGCTCCTCCTTGCGTGCTTCGAGCACGTACGACTTGAGCCACGCCTGCGCGCGGCTGACGCGTTTGTACGAGTTGACGACGGTGATGCCGAGCTGACGGGCGACCTCTTCGTGATCGTCCATGTCCTGGTGGTGGTACAGATCCCAGGCAGCGGCCTCGTTCGGGTGCTCTTCCTGCAGCTTCCTGAACGCGGCCCAGTACTCTTCGTTCGCTTCTTTGGCCTCGGCCTTCGCCGCAGAGAACGCGACGGCGCGGTTGGCTTCGGCGAGCGATTCTTCCCGCTCGTCTTCCTCATCTCCGCGCGGGCCCTCGGCGAGCTCTTCGCGCTGCCGGCGGTACCGATCGATCGCGCAGTGCTTCACGATGCGCAGGAAGAACGTCTTCGGCGACGCGGCCTTGCCCGGCATCTGCTCGGACACGCCGCGGAACTGATCGAGCCCACGAGACATGAACTTCGCGGCGGCGTCTTGAAACACTTCGTCGACGTCGTCCGGGGAGCCCCTCATGAACGCGCCCTGAACGCGCCGAATGACGGTGGTGGAGGGGTCTCTCCAGCGAAAGACGAGCTCTCCAAGCTGCTTCTTGAAGTCGCGGCCTTCGGCTTTACGTTTCGAGATGTCGGCGAAGAGTTCGTCGTCGTTGAGCATGGGCGAAGGCCGTCGACCATAGCCGCTCTGACGAACCCCCAAACGGATTCCTGACAGCGCTCAATCAGGAGCGGGATCAGGCACTTGGCTCAGGCCAGGCCGCCTGCTCACTGGCCGGGAGCACTGGCCTCACCCGAGCCACTTCGAGCGGGGCCTCGACGCCCTTGAGCCTGGCGGCGTACCGCTCAGAGACGGCGTGCGCCTCGATGAGGCCCTGCGCGATCGCCTGCTCCGCCACATTCGCGGGCACGACGATCTCTCCCGGCCTGGCCTCGTTCTGCAGCCGCGCGGCGACGTTCACCGTCTGGCCGAAGTAGTCGAGCACCTTGTTGGCGGTGGCGATGAAGCCCGAGCCGCCGAAGACGCCGAGCTTGAGCGAGGTGCGCGCGCCCTGCGGGTCGCCCAGCCGAAACGCCTCGAAGTCGACCAGCATCTGGCGGGCTCCTGCGACGGCCGCGAGCTCATCGGGGAACACCGCCATCACCGCGTCGCCCATCGTCTTCACCACCGAGCCGCCGTGCTGCTCGAGGGCCTTCGTGAGCACCTCGAAGTGCGCCTGCACGAACCGGAACGCCTCGGCGTCTCCTGCGCGCGTGTACATGTCGGTCGAGCCGGTGAGATCGCTGAACACGAGCGCGAAGCGCTGCACCGAGAGCGAGAGGCCGGGCCGGAGCACCTGCGATGAGAAGTCGCGGCGGAAGATCGGCAGCATCATCACGTCGCGTGCGGTCGCGGCGAGGCTCGCCCACGCGGCCTTCTCGAGCTTCACGTGCCGCTCCGATTCGCCCACCGACCTCACCGAGATCTCCGCGCGTGGGCTCACCTGAAACCGCTCAGGCCAGACCGCGCCCTCTTCGGGAACCTCGAACTGGCTGGGAGCGCCCTCTTTCGCCGCCACGAGCGCTGCTTTGCCCCCGCGCATGAAGAGCCGGAACAGCCCCTCTTCGTCCGGCACGCGCAGGATGGCCGTGCCCGACTGCGAGACGATCGCCTGGCTCACCACATGGGGCGTGCGAGCGGGGCTGCCGACGCAGAACGGGCCCACCTCGACGACCCGAACGCCTTCGACCGGCCGAAAAGTCGCCTCGACCGCGTCGTCGAAGTCGAGCCCGAAGCCGATCTCGCAGAGCTGGCAGAAGCCGTGGGTCGTCAGCTCCTGCAACGAGTCGATCGACGAAGCCCCCGTTCGACAGCTCGGGCAGACGATGTCCCACCGCAGCTGCAGCAGGCCCGCGCGCACGGCCAACAGACATGCCGTCAGCACGTCGCGCCTCGGAGCCTTCCACTCGGCTGCGAGCTCGTACGGCCTGATGCGCATGACGCGATCGTCGGATCCCCCCGCGACGAGATCGACCAGCTGTCGGCCCAGCTCGCCGCCTCCAGTCTCGCGCAGCAGCGCTGCGGCGCGTTCCAGGCGCTCCTGTTGCACGGCGTGCACGGGAGGCAGCGCCGGTGGTCGGCCGTTGCGTACGAGCGATTGATCGAGCAGCACGATCGCGTCGACGACCTTCTTGAGCGTCATCGACGCCGAGAAGCGCACGACTGGCGCGAGGAACAGGCTGCGAGGCCACAGCGTGAGCGTCACCGAGACCCGGCTGTTCACGCCCTTCGCCTCGGTCGCGTAGGCGATGTCGAGGCGCTCCACGGGGCCCGATTGCATGTCGCGCCGCACCTTCAGCGACTTCATGAAGTCGAACTCGTACGGCTTCTCGGCCCACGTCACCTCGAACCCGCCCAGCCGCGTCTTCACCAGGTAGCGCGCGGCGCTCTGCGTGTCCGTCGCTCCAGCGACCGCGAGCCGCTCGTTGCCCATCGCGCGGTTCAGCCACTCGGTGTCAGACAGCCCCTTCCACACCGCGCAGACGTCGCTCTCGCACTCGACCCATTGCTGGAGGACGATCTCTTTCGGCACTCGAGACACCCTTTCGAACGAGGTCAGACAGTGGATTGGGCGCCCGTCAGTTGCCCGCAGGATGGCGAGGGTACACTGCACGACAGCGTGCGCGAGCCTCCTACCCCTTCTTTCACCCGCCATGGCGGGAGGAGCCTGTCGTGAGCCGCACCATCGTCATCGGAGATCTGCATGGCTGTTTTGACGAGGCCATCACCCTGCTCGACCGCCTCGCGGTCACCTCGAGCGATCGCGTCATCTTCGCGGGCGATCTGGTCGATCGCGGCCCGAAGCCTCGCGAGTGCGTCGAGCTCGCCATGAAGTACGAGTGCGTGCTGGGCAACCATGAAGAGAAGCACCTGCAGCAGCGAAAGCGCGCGGCCGAGAAGCTGACGCCCGATCACCTGAAGACGCGTGATGCCCTGGCCGACGAGCACTTCGAGTACTTCGCGAAGCTGCCGCTGTTCATCCGGCTCCCCGAGTTCGGCGCGGCGGTCGTGCATGCTGGCTGTTTCCCCGCGGTGCCGCTCGAGCAGCAGTCGACGCATCACCTGCTCCACCTGCAGCACATCAACCCGCCAGCCACGAAGTCGTTCTGGCCGTCGAAGGCCCCAGCCGATCACCGCTTCTGGACGAACTTCTGGCAGGGCCCGGAGCGGATCATCTTCGGCCACTCGGTGCTCGATCGACCGCTGATGTCGCGGTGGGCAGTCGGCATCGACACTGGAGCCGTCTTTGGACACGGGCTCACCGCGCTCGTGCTCCCCGAGTGGACGCTGGTGACGGTCCCTTCGCGTGACGCCTCGGGAGGGAAGAAGACGGTGGCGAGGTACGACGTGCAGGACGGCGTCAAGGCGTTCTCGTGACCGGTGGAGCCGCGGCCGCGAGCAGCAACACCCCCACCATCCACGGCAGCGCGTAGCGGGCATTCGCCTCGAGCAGCAGGTGACCGACGACGGCGACACCGAGGCCAGCCGCCGCCCACCGTTCGAGCTCGGTGAAGGTCGGGCCCTTCAAGACGCGCCAGAGCGCCAACGCCCAGAGTGACACCGCCCACGCATCAGCCCAGGCGAGCATCGGCGCAACGGGCTCAGCCATCGCGAAGGTCACTGCGACCGCGCCATGGCCCCACTGCGCGTGGAACTTTCGAGCCATGAGCACGACCGATTCGATCGGCGCCGAGGTCAGCCGCTCGAGCGCCCGTGTTCGCGCTGCCGCCGCTGCCGCTTCGGCCCCCAGCTCATCCGTCTTCGCGGCGAACCACCGGTGATCGGCGCCGTTCCAGGCTCCGACGCTTTCGCGATTGCTCCCGACCAGCAACGAGAAGGCCGCGCCCCCTCGAGTCACCGAATCTCCCGCCACGCTGCGGAGCACCCGGTAGCTGCCGAACGCCAACGCGACTCCGAGCCAGAGGGCGATCACCCAGCGCCACTGCCGACGAAGCATCAGCACCAGAATCAGTACCACCGCCGTCGGCCGAACGGCCTGAGCAACACCGAGCAGAAGGCCGCCTCGAAGAGGC
>JBEOKA010000519.1:0-6065 GCA_040275325.1 Myxococcaceae bacterium
CGAGCTGCGCGCCCGCTGGAACGGCCTCACCTCGACCAGAACCCGGCTGGCCCGCGCTGAACGGTGGGCCGACAGTCCCGCGCTCGGCGGAGGCGGCGGCGGTGTTGGCGGGCCGGTGCCGACGCTCCCCAGCGTTCCCGGCTGCGCGCCCGGCGAGGTCTGCGTCGGCGAGTCGTGGAGCACGCCTCCAGTCGGCCCACCAGCCTGCGTCGAGGCGCCGCTCGCAGGCACGGCCAGCCTGCACCTCACCGTGCAGGGCCCCGCCTCCGCCGCAGACCGCCTCGAGGTGACCCTCTCGAACGGCGTCGTGGCCTCCTGTCGCGCGGTCGAGCTCAACGGCGACACCACCTTCGCTGGCCTCAGCCCCGGCCGGTGGAGCGTCTCGGCCCGAGGCGCGCGCTTCAGCGGCTCGACGACGCTGGCGGTCTCTGGCAACACCCTCGTCACCGAGGCACGGCTGCTGGTTCGGTGAGCTTTCTGAAAACTCGTCACCGGCACAGGTCCGATGCAGAACGAGGGCGTGGATCGAACGCTCTCAGCGCCCGGCAAGCTCTTCCTCTCGGGCGAGTACGCGGTGCTGTGGGGTGGGGTGGCGCGGGTGCTCGCCGTCGGGCCGCGCGTTCGGTCGTACGTGCGAAAGCGCGCTGATCGCCGCGTCGACGTGCTGCTCGCCGAAGGCCGCCTCTCTGGAGACACCACGCCCCTCGGCGCGCGGTGGGAGTCGACGCCGTCGCCGTCGTTTCACTTCGTCGCCCGCACGATCGATCTCGCGCTCCGCGCCGTCGGCCAGGACAGCGCCGGGTTCTCGATCGCGTTCGAGTCGTCTCCGATGTCGAACGGCCGGAAGCTGGGCTTTGGCTCGAGCGCGCGGGCCTGTGTGCTCGCCGCCGAGGCGTGTCGAACCGCCATGGGCGCCTCGTTCGATGCGTTGAAGCTCGCCCTCGTCGCCCACGCCTCGGCCCAGAACGGGAAGGGCAGTGGCGCCGATGTCGCCGCCTGCTTCGCCGGTGATGTCGTGCGGTACCGCCGCGCCGACGTGAGCGCGTTGATCGACGCCGGGAACAAGGGCGGCTTCGGCGGAGCGCTCGTGAATTCACCTCCCGTCGATGTGTGGCGCGTGAGTCCGCCGCGGTTGCCGATGCTGTACGTGTTCAGCGGTGAGAGCGCGTCGACGCCGGTGCTGATCTCCGAGGTGGAGCGCGCGCTCGATCTCAAAGCCCGCGAGAAGTTCGTGCTGCAGAGCGAGCTGCTCGGCACCCAGCTCGAAGAGGCCCTCGCGCGTGGTGACTTCGCCGGCACGAAGGCCGCCGCGACCGAGCTGCAGGCGCTGCTCTTCTCGCTCGGCCCGACGAAGACGGAGTCCCTCGAGCGCGTGCTCGCCCTCGCCGCAACGACTGGCTGTGTGGCGAAGCAGTCTGGCGCGGGCGGGGGAGACGGGTGTCTCGTGTTCGCTCCCGACGTGGCGACGCGAGATGCCGCGAAGGGCGTGTTCGAAGCGCGTGGAATGCTCGCGTTGCCCGTCAGCGCCGAACCCGGAGTGCGCGGCGAAGTTCAGCCGGTGCCCGAGCTCGTCAGCTGGGTGAACGCCACCAACTGAGGAGTCGGATGAACGAGCCAGCCATCGAATCCGTCCTGTCGACGCGTGGCTCCATGCGTCTGTACGGCTTCACACAGACACATGAGCGCCTCATCGTGGAGTGCCATCAAGACGGTCTGCGACGGTTCATTCACTTCGTGTTGGTCGAGCGAATCAGTGCGCCCGTCAGCTGGAACACGAAGTCGCCTACCGTCGAACGTCACGGAGACCGACTCCACTACCGCGACGACGGCGTCGAGATCGTCTGTGCAGAGATGATGGCGAACGACAGACCGAACTGACTCAGAACACGCCGTCACGACGGCTCAAGAGGTCCTTCAGCATCACGTCGATGGTGTCGCGCACCTGCTCGTTGGTCTTCTGAACGAGCGCGAGATCGCTCGCGGCCTCGGCTCCACCCGGCACCACGATCGGCGTGCCGAACTTGATGAACCACCGCGCAGGCAGCGGCGGCAGCGTGAGGGGCAGAAACGGAATTCCCAACGGTCCACCGGGCAGCTTCGCCAGCAGTGGTACCGACTCCTCGGCGCCAACGATCGCGATCGGCACGATCGGCACACCCGCGCGCGCCGCGATCTTCACGTACCCACCACGCCCGAACCGCTGCAGCTGATACCGCTGCGCGAACGGCTTCGAGAGCCCCTGAAACCCCTCGGGGAAGACGACGATCGGCGTGCGGTCGGCCAACAGCTGCATCGCGTTCTCGGGGCTCGCCCGCACCGCGCCGATCCGGTTCCACAACACGCCGAGGCCGGGCGCGTGGAAGAGCTGATCCTCCAGCAGCCAGCGCACGGGCTCGAGATCGGGGCGCTCCCTTTTCAGCGCGTGGTGCAGCAACGGCCCATCGATCGGCAGCGCGCCCGCGTGGTTCGCGACCAGCACCGAGGCTCCCGCGGGAACGTCGCCCACGCCCTCGAGCGTCACCCGCCAGTACTTCTCGTACAGCGCGTCGGCGAGCGGCTGGAGCGACTGCACCAACGCCTCGTCACGCCCGTACGCATCGACGCGCGTGTCTTTCCCCGAGCGGCCGATGACGGCGCGCAACGCTCCAGCCACACCCTTCACCGAGGCGAGCGCGCCTTCACGCGAGAGCAGGGCAGGGCTGAGCTCCACCGGCATTCGCGGGCGCTCGGTCAATGCTGCGTCGGGCGGACGCACCGTCGGAGGCACGACCTCGGGCGCCGACGCGTGCGCGACCGGCTCACGTCCCAGCGAGAATGCCTCCGGCGTCGCGTCATGCCGAACGGGATCGGCCGAGAGCGACGGCGAGCTGAAGTGCGGCGCGGGCTGCTTTCCGAGACCCGTCGCGCTGGGCGCTCCCGCGTGCGGAACTGGATCGGCCGAGAGAGACGGCGAGCTGAAGTGCGGAGCGGGCTGTTTTCCGAGACCCGTCGCGCTGGGTGCGCCCGCATGCGGAACAGGATCGGCCGAGAGAGACGGCGAGCTGAAGTGCGGAGCGGGCTGTTTTCCGAGGCCGGTCGCGCTGGGCGCTCCCGCGTGAGGAACAGGATCGGCCGAGAGAGACGGCGAGCTGAAGTGCGGAGCGGGCTGCTTTCCAAGACCCGTCGCGCTGGGTGCGCCCGCGTGTGGAACAGGATCGGCCGACATCGACGGAGAGTTGACGTGCGGCTCCGCGGGGCGTGGCCGAGCGGGCGGGGGAGGTCCAATCGCCTTCGACTTCTTCGACGGCCTCAGCGGCGCGGTCGGCTTCGCCTCGGTCGCGACGGGCTTCTGCACCGTCTGCATCTCCGGAGTCGCCTTGCGCTCGGCCTGCGGCGTCAGCACCGGCTTCGTCGCGACGGGGACCCGCGGCGCGGCTCCACGCTTGAACGGATCGTTCCCGAGCACTCGTTTGGCAGCCATGCGTCACGTTCTCCGTTCACGCATCGACGCCATCGCCTCGTGGGCAGGCACATGCGGAAGAAAGTGGAGCTCGCGCGCGGCACGGCGACCGTCCGCGAGCCAGGTGTACCGGAAGAAGTCCATCAGCGCCCACGGGCTGGCGGGCAGGCTCGCCGCCTCCATCGCCGCGATCGCCGAGCGCAGAATCGGGCCGGGCATGGGCAGCGGCATCGCACCCGCGGCGAGCAGCAGCGACGACACCGGCGCCACGCCTTCACCCACGACGTTGAACACGCCCCGCGCCTTCGTGTGCAGCGCCAGGTGCAGCGCGCGCGCCGCGTCTTCTTCGTGAATCACCTGCCACAGCGGGTCGAAGCCCATCACCGTGGGGATCAGCTTCGTGCGCACCAGCCGCGTGAACGGGTTGTTCGACGTCGGCCCGACGATCGGCGCGAAGCGCAGCGTCAACACCTCGACCTCGGGGAACCGATCCGAGAACTCCGCCAACTGCCGCTCCACCTCGACGCGATCGCTCACGAAGCGAATGCCCTGCACCGGGTGCAACGGCGCCGACTCCGTCAGGTACGCCGGAGCGTTCGGCCGCGCGCCGTACAGCACCGTCAGCGACGGCACGATCAACCGCCTGACCTTCACCGCGCCCACCGCCGCCAGCAGATGCAGTGTGCCGATCACCTCGAGCTCGTGCGCGAACGCCGCCCGATGCACCCGCGAGTTCACGAAGGCGAGGTGGAAGAACGCGTCGAGCCGCGCCTCCGACAGCTGGCGCTCGAGATCGGCCTCCGCTCCCGGTCGCAGCAGATCGAGCCGCACGAACTTCACGCGCTCGGGCAAGCCGACCTGCCGCGCCACGTCGAAGACCACGATCTCGGCGATCTGCTCGTCGGCCAGCAGCTTTGGCATCAGCAGGCAGCCGAGATCGCTCGACGCTCCAGTCAGCCCCACGCGCATGTTCGTTCGCCCCGCCCGCATCGCCGAAGCCTGATACGACACCCCGCGGTCCGATGCCATGCGTCGCCTGCGCCTCCTCCTCATCGCTACGCTGAGCGTCACGCCCGCCGCCCTCGCGCATGACGCCGACGTGCTCTACGCGCGCCTCGAGACCACGCCCACCGGCCTCACCGAGATCATCACCCTCACCAGCGCTACGCTGCTCCAGCTCGCTCCCGTCGATGCCGATGGCGACTCGATGTTGACTCAGAAGGACCTCGACTCCCGCGCCGACGCCATCGTCGCTGGCGTGTGGAACGACCTGCCGCTCATGGCCGGCGGCGCTCCCTGCACGCGAGCGAACGAGCGCGCCCTGCTCGAAGACGGCTTCATCTCCCTCAGCGCCGAGTGGGTCTGCGGCGAGGGCGACCTGCGGCAGGACTTCAAGATCCTCCGCATTCTGCCGACGAACTATCGCGTCGTGCTCGGCAGCCAGCTCGAAGGTGAACGCGGCCGTCGCTTCGCTCAGGGCGTCTTCACCGCGCTCGAGGTGCCGCGCCCGAAGCCGCCCTCCGTCATCGATGGCCAGCGCCTCGCCTCGGGGTTCGTCGTCGGCCTGCGCGACACCGGCGTCGTCGAAGCCCTGGCGCTGTGCTTCCTCGCGTTCCTCTCGGCCGGCACGATCAAACGCGGAGCGGCCAGGCTCGTGCTCCTCATCCTTGGCGCCGGCATCGTGCTCGCATCGTTCACGCCGCCTTCGCTGATCGTTCCAGTGCTGCTCGCGCTCGGCGCCGTCGGCATCGCCTTCGTGAAGGCTCCCTTCGTGGCTGAAGTCGCGTGTCTGATCGCCGGGGGCGGGCTCGGCCTTCGCTCCACGCTCATTCTTCGGCAGGAGGCGCTCGGCTGGCTGCTCGGCTCCGCCGTCGTGATGATCGTCTGCGCCGCCATCGGGCTTCCGCTCGGCCGCATCATCGGCCGCCGCCCACGCGCCTGGAGCTCGACCCGCCTGCTGCTCGTGCTCCTCGTCCTCTTTTCAGTGGGCCTGCGCCTCGGCGCCTGATCGAAACCCTTGCCGACGCCGCGGTGAGACCCGACACTCCGGCCGATGGCGAAGGAGTCCTACAACGACCTCATCTTCATGCTCGGCGATCTCGCGCGTGAGCATCTGGCCGAGAAGAAGAACCTGCCCAAGACGATGGCGGCCGTCTTCGAGTGTGAAGACGTGCTCCTCGCGATTCGTGAGGAGATCGCCGCCCTCGAAGGCGAGATGAACGACGAAGACGCCGCGTATCAGGACTTCCTCGATCAGCAGGCCGCCGAGCGCGAAGAGCAACAGGCGATCACCCGCAAGTGGCGTCACGCCGTCGCTGGTGTCGAGACCCGCAGCCGTGAGCTCCGCAAGTCGCTCTCGTCGCAGAAGGCCGCCTACCGCTACCAGAAGAACTCGATGGCCCTCGCCGATCAGAAGCACAAGGAGCTCGAGCAGCGCGAAGGCCACGACGTGAAGAAGATCGACACCAGCCGCGCCAACCTCAAGACCTTCCGCCTCAAGATGATGCGCTTCGGCCGCATGCTCGAAGACATGGAGATGGAGCTCAACCAGGTGCTCACGCCGCGCCCCGGTCAGGTCGGCGCCCAGGGCATTCTCGCCCACAAGCGCCTGCTCGAGATGGAGGAC
>JBEOKA010000520.1:0-3565 GCA_040275325.1 Myxococcaceae bacterium
CACAGCCTGTCAGCCGCGCGCAGGCCTCGATGACGTGAGCGGTGACGTCGGGGCGTTGGGCAAAGGTCTGCCGAGCGGGTTCTTGTGGGGCACCGCGACGGCTGCGCACCAGATTGAAGGCGGGCTCGACAACAACTGGACCGACTTCGAGGCCGGCGCGTTCCCCGATGGGCGGCCGCACATCAAGAACCAGGACCGCTCCACCGTCGCGACCGACAGTTGGAATCGCTTCGACGAAGACCTCGCGGCGATGAAGGCGCTCGGCGCTACCACCTACCGCTTCAGCGTCGAGTGGAGCCGGCTCGAGCCGCGCAAAGGCGAGTGGAACGACGCGGCGATGCAGCGCTACCGCGAGTGGTGCGTGAAGCTGCGCGCGGCCGGCATCGAGCCGATGGTGACGCTGCATCACTTCACGCTGCCGAAGTGGGTCGTCGAGGCGGGCGGCTTCGAGAACGAGGCGAGCAAGGCCGACCTCGAGCGCTTCACCCGGCGCGTCGCAGGCAACCTGAAGGACCAGGTCGACTGGTGGGTGACGTTGAACGAGCCGAACGTCTACGCGGTACAGGGCTACCTCGCCGGCATCTTCCCGCCCGGGAAGAAGGACGACACCGTCACCCAGACGAAGGTCATCGCCAACATGCTCAAGGCGCACGCGCGCATGGCGGTGGCGCTGCGTGAGGTCGACGACGTCGACGCCGATGGAGACGGCTTCTCGACGCGCATCTCGGTCGCGCACCACGTTCGGTTCTTTCAGCCCGCCACCGCGAGCCCACTCGACACCGCCATCGCGGGGCTCACCGACGACTACGCGAACGAGGCGATTCCCCGCGCGCTGAAGACGGGGCGCGTGCTGCTCTCGGTGCCCGGCGCCATCACCATCGACCAGACCGTTCCTGATCTCGCTGGCAGCATCGATGTATTGGGAATCAATTATTATACACGAGACATGGTTCGGGCCGACCTGGGCTCGGCGTCATTGTCTCAATTGACGTACCGAAAAGGCCGCGCCGTCTCGGACCTGGGGTGGGACCTGTATCCCGATGGGCTGTACAGTTTTCTCACGCGCTTCTCGGCGTACGGCTGGCCGATGGTCATCACCGAGAACGGGCTCGCCGATCGCTCGGGAAAGCTGCGAACGCCGTTCCTCGTGCAGCACGTCACCGCCATCGAGCGGGCGATTCGTGACGGGGCCGACGTGCGGGGTTACGCGCACTGGAGCCTGATGGACAACTTCGAGTGGGCCGAGGGCTACGACGCGCAGTTCGGGCTCTTCACCATCGAGAAGACGACGCTGCGCCGGGTTCCAACCGAGGCGGTCGAGCCGTTTCGCGACATCGGCGCCAATATTCCCAGGTGAGCCAAGTGCCGGCTCGGTGAAACCGCGATAGGGCTCACGGTCATGAACGCCTCCTGCGCCATCCACTCCGACAGGCCGGCGACCGGCACGTGCCCGCGCTGCGGCAACTTCGTGTGCGGTCGGTGCGAACTCGACGACGCGAAGCAGTGCCCTGCCTGCGTGAAGCTCGTCGGTGCCACGACCCGGGTCCTGCCGTGGGAGCGGCGCGCCGAGCTCGGTGTCGTGAAGGCCTTCTTCGCGCAGGCGAAGTTGGCGGTGCTCAAGCCCGGCGAGTACGTCTCGGGCATCACACCTGATGGCTCGTGGCGAGACGCGTTCTTCTTCGGCTGGCTGGTCTCGGCCTTCGTCGGCGTCGTCACCATTCCGTACAACGCCTTCAACTTCTGGTCGCAGGGCGCGCAGATGAAGCAGTCGCTCGCGCCGCTGGGAAATGGAGACACCATTCGCTCCATTCTGAGCCTGTACGAGTGGCTCGGCGCGCACGCCTTCGTCGGAGCCCTCGCCCTCGGCGTGTACACGGTCGCCATCTACCCGCCGATGTTCTTCCTCAACTCAGGCGCTCAACACCTCGGGCTGGCTTTCGCAGGCGTCACCGACCGCAAGCCCTTCGCGGCGACGATGCGGGCCAGCGCGTATGGCCACGCGGTCAACGTGCTGCTCGCCATTCCCGTCATCGGTGGAATCGCCGGCATCTACTCGCTGGTGCTGCAGGTCTGGGCGCTGCGCAGCGTGCACAACACGACGACGCTCAAGGCCGTCATCGCCTCGCTGTGGCTCAGCCTCGTGCTCGGCTGTTGTGGCGGGGTCGTCGGCATCGGCGTGGCCGCGAAGCTGTTGTCGCGCGCGTGACCCTCAATGCTGCTCGACGAGCACCCGGTTTCGATAGACGCCCTGCGCGTGCACGACGGTGTCGAAGCCCTCGCCGATGCCCGTCGCCGCGAGTGAGGTGATGATGACGACGCGGCTCTCGTCGCTCGCGGGCTTGCCGAACTGCACGACGTTCACCGGCACGCCTTCACCAGCCGCGGGAGAGAGCGTGACGTCGGCCTGCGCCGAGAAGTCGAGCCACGTCACCGTGCACTGGGCCACGTCGTCATCGAGCAGTGTCATCGACAGGGGCGCGCCACGCAGCAACGGCCCCCGGCCCAGCTCGTGGAAGGGGCCCTTCTCGGCGCTCGTCGCCCGCCAGATGACGAAGTCTCCCGAGGGCGTCAGCGCTCCGAAGTGCGCCGGCCTGCCCTTCGGGTAGTCGAAGGCGTTCACCGGAAACGTCGTCGCGCCCGTGACGCCGAAGCGCACCGAGGGCTTCGAGAGCCCTCTCACCGTGAAGTCCGAGAAGTGGCTCAGGTGGCTCGCGGTCGGCTTCGGCACCAGCGTCGCCGCGTCGATGAGCAGCGCTCCCGCGTCGGTCGTCTCGAGCGAGAGCGCCGCGCGCCGATTCGGCTCGTTCAGTCGCGGCCGCTCGATGGCGCGCTCGACGGTGGGCGTGCGTTGAACGGGCCAGAAGCCGTCGTCAGAGGCGTCTTGAAAGGTGAGCAGCGGTGACAGCTCGAGCGAGCCGTAACCACACGCCGTCGAGACGCGCTCGGAGTCACTCGCGGACGTGGGCAGCTGCGTGAGCGCCGGAGTCGTTCCGGGAGCCGCCGGAACCCTCGCGCGCACCTGCACGATGCCGAGCGGCGCGAAGAGCAGGCTCGCTGTCAGCAGCATCAGGCGTCGCTCGCGAGTCAGCGCGCGGTACGAGCGGTACGTCGTCACCAGCCACAGCACACCGACCGCGAAGGGCGCGCCGAAGAAGCTGCCGTCGGTGCGAGGGAACGAGAAGCGGCCCGCGAGCCCGCCTGCCATCAGCATCACGCCTGGTGCCTGCGCGACGAAGAAGGTGAGGGCGGGGCGCGCGCGAAGGGCTCCGAGCAACGCGAGGCCGACGAAGAGCCAGACGAACAGCACCGTGCCCGTCGTCGCCCACCACAGCGGGTGCGAGAGCGGGAAGACCGTGACCCGCCGCCACAGCGTCGCCTGCGCACCGAGCGCGCAGAGCGTGAGCGAGGTCACCGACATCCACGAGGCGAAGCGCACCGTGCAGACACTTTGTCAGCGCTCCGTGGGTCTCGTCTCGAATGTCGGCGCCGAGTCGTGGGCTCCGTCCGCACCGGCTCTGAGGCGAGCGAGGGGAAGGGCGGGCTCCCGAAGCCTCGAGGGTGAAGC
>JBEOKA010000521.1:0-18985 GCA_040275325.1 Myxococcaceae bacterium
GATGTGAAGTGAAGCGGCGGTCAGAGTTCAGCTCTGGCCGCCGTTTTCTTTTTTGGAGCGCCTCGATGGTGATGAAGGGCCAGTTCCTCGAGCGGCCGACGCTCATTCCGTTGCCGAACGGGCTGGTGCTCGAGGGCGTCTCACACCGGGGCTCGCGTGCTCCAGGAATTCTCGTGCTGCCGCCCACGCCCGCCGAAGGCAGCGGCATGGATCACGTCGTCGGCGCCGAGATCGCTTTCGCGGTCTCACAGGCCGGCCATCAGTGCCTTCGCTTCAACTTTCGCGGGGTGGGGGGCAGCCAGGGCAAGCCGTCGAAGCATGACGATGAGCTGCTCGAAGACGCGATCGCGGCCTGGGAGCTCGCGCGCGACAACGCGGAGGGCGAGGCACCGCTGCTGGTGACGATTGGCGGCTCCGATCGCGTCGGGCAGAAGCTCGTCGCGCGGCACCCGGTCGAGGGCTGGGCGCTCATTCACCCGTCGCTCGAGCCGTTCGATTCCTCCGTTCCCCTCATTGTGGTCTTGCCCGAGCTCGAAGGCTCGAAGGCCAGACAGCAGTGGAGCGCCCGACTGGACGAAGGCGCGCTCACCCTCGTGATGGGCGCCGATCGCAGCTATCACCGCAATCTTCCTCAGGTGGGCAAGGCGCTGGTCGCGTTCGCCAGACGGGTGGGGGCCTCGACTGGGAACCCCTGAGACACATTAGGCTTCCAACACTTCATGCAACTTCACGGGGTGCTCTGGAACAGTCGCAGAGATCCAATCGTTTCCTCGTTCGTTCGTTCGCTGCACAGGCTCCCTATGCGCACTCCCAGACTCGCGATCGCCGTTGGTGCAGTCACCCTCATCATGCTGGCTGGTTGCGACAGGAAGGCCGAAGCAGAGGCCGCCGTCTCGCTCGACCGCCCGGCCATCGATGTCTCGGCCCAGGTCGATGACGTGGCCTTCCACCTGCCCGAGGTCGTCGTCGTCGACTTCGAAGACGGCACCACCAAGGAGCAGTTCGACGCGCTCGAGAAGGACTGGGGCCTCGACCTCGAGCTCGCGGACGAAGAAGAGGGCGTCGACAGCGCCATCACCGTCGGCACCTATCAGGGTGACGTCGCGGCGCTGCTCGGCACGATTCGGCAGAACGCGAAGGTCGAGAGCGCCGAGCCGCTGATGCGCTTCACCGCCAGCTTCGTTCCCAACGACCCGGCGTACGAGAAGCAGTGGAACCTGAAAATGATCAACATGCCCAAGGCGTGGGATCGCGTGAAGGGCAAGGGCGTGGTGGTGGCGGTGCTCGACACGGGCGTCGCGTACGAAGATCACGACGACTTCCGTCAGGTGCCCGATCTGCGCGGCACGAAGTTCGTCGAGGGCTACGACTTCGTGAACAAGGATCGTCACGCCAACGACGATCACGGTCATGGCACCCACGTCGCGGGCACCATCGCGCAGGCCACCAACAACGCAGAAGGCGTCGCAGGCGTTGCGTTCGAAGCCGCCATCATGCCGGTGAAGGTGCTCGATCACTTCGGTGGCGGCACCTCGGCTGACATCGCCGACGCGATTCGCTGGGCGGCTGATCACGGCGCCAACGTCATCAACATGTCGCTCGGTGGTGGTGGACGCTCGGCGGTGATGGAGAAGGCCGTCGAGTACGCGCGCAAGAAGGGCGTCGTCGTCGTGTGCGCGGCGGGTAACGGAGGCCGTGGGATCGTCGAGTACCCCGCGGCGTATCCTGGCTCCGTCGCCGTGGCGGCCGTTGGCCCGACTGGTTCGCGCGCTCCCTATTCCTCATGGGGCAAGGAGCTCGACATCGCCGCGCCCGGTGGTGACAAGTCGCAGGGCGAAGAGGCGGGCATCATTCAGAACACCATCGACCCGCAGGACGTCGGCCACGCGGTCTACGCTTCCTACCAGGGCACCTCGATGGCGACGCCGCACGTCGCGGGCCTGGCTGCGCTGTTGTTCTCGGCTGGCGCGAAGAACCCCGACCAGGTCGAGAAGGCGCTGTTCGCGTCCGCTCATCCGCCGAAGGGCGCGACGGGGTGGACCGATCAGTACGGCCACGGTGTGATCGACGCCGAAGCGGCGCTGCAGGCGCTCAAGAAGATGGGCGCGGCGAGCGAGCTGAACGAGCTGCTGCCGACCGAGACGCAGATCGCGAAGCAGGAGGGTGAAGTCAGCACGTCTGACGTCTCCGCGTTCAGCTACGGCGCGATGGACTGGAAGCCGTTCGCCTTCGCCGCCGCGATGCTCGCGTTCGTGCTGCTCACGCTCGGCAAGAAGGAGCGCCCGGGCTACCTCAACGTGTTCGCCTCGCCGGGCTTCCTGATTCCGCTCGTGCTCACCACGATGGGCGTCTTCTTCGTGCGCTGGGTCGCGCCGGCCAACGAGCTGACGACCTCGTTCGTGATTCCGATTCCCGACTGGCTGAACAAGATCATCTTCGGCCGTGGCTCGCTGGCGAACCCGCTCGTGTACAGCGCGCTGGCTCCGATGGTCCTCTCGCTGCTGGCCATCAAGCTCAAGGGCATGCGGCACGCGGTCGGCGGGCTCGCCATCGGATTCGCGGGAATTCTCGCGTACACGGCGTGGGCGAAGGCTCCGGCGCTCGCGTGGCTGCCGTTCACGTTCCTCGCGATTCCCTGGCTGGTGGTGAACGCGATCGTCTGTCTCTTCATTGCCCGCGCGATGCTCAAGCGCGAGACGGCGTGACGCCATGACCACGATGAAGGGAACCGTGCGGTTCCGTGACCTCGAGACCGGCGTGTGGATGCTCGAGGCCGAAGACGGGAAGCTCTACGTGCTCGCGGGCGGCGACCGGAAGATCAAGAAGAACGGCGCTCGCATCTCGGTGGAGGGTGACGTCGACGCGGAGTCGCCGAACCTCGCCATGGCGGGCCCGCGGTTCGTCGTGAAGTCGTACACGTTTCTCTAATCGGCCTGCGGCGCCGCGAGCTGCCGCATGGCTTTGTACTCGTCGATTCCGCCGTCACCCGAGCGCACCCGGGCGCGAAGGTCTTGCAGCTCTTTCCACGCCGCGCGCTCACCGTCGCTCGCGTCCTTCTTCGGCGCGGGCACCGGCGTCATCACGTCGATGATGTTCAGCTGAACGCCGCGGCGATCGAGCAGGGCGAGCATGATGAGGCCGATCAGCGCTCCCACGACCCAGGGCGCGACGGACTTGAAGAACGGCGCGAACGGCGCGACCTCATCGGCTGCGGGCTTCGGAGCCACCCACCAGCTCCACCGTGACAGCCCGAACACCCAGCCCATGAACGCCACGTTGCCGGCGATGAACATGGTGACGACGAGCGGAATGGAGAGATCGCCGTCATCGCCGCCCGCCAGAAAGAAGACGACGAGCGAGGTGATGTTGTTCGCCGCGTGCGCGCCGATGGCGGGCCACAACGAGCCGCCTCTCCACGCGAGCAGCCCGAAGAGAATGCCGAGCTCGAACCTCGCGAGGAACCCGACGGGGTCGAAGTGCATCAGGCTGAACAGCAGGGCCGTGATGACGATGGCGCGCGCGATGGGCAGTCGCTCCGCCAGACCCCGCTGCAGCAGCCCGCGATAGAAGAACTCCTCGCAGAAGGGCGCCGCGAGGCTGATGCCTGCGACCAGAATCGACAGCTCGAGGCCGCTCTGGCGATCGAACAGGCGCGCGGCGCTGTACTTCTCGACGAGCTCGGCGGGGAAGAAGCGCTCCGCGGCCCACATGAGCGGCACGGCCCACGCGGCGTAGTTGAGCACCCCCAGCACGAACCCCGCGGCGAGGCCTTTGGCCGGTTGATCCAGGCCAGTCGATCGGAGCGGCGAACGCCCGGTCACCTGCAGCGCGATGAACGGCACGCCGAGGAAGACCACCACCTCGGAGAACCACAGGCCCCACGAGAGGTTGAAGAACTGCGCCGACGCGCCGACGGTGAGGAACAGCACCGCCACGCTGAGCAGGCCGACGATGGCGACCTGCCCGAGCGGCGGTCTGAGAACTTCGTCCTGAGCAGGTGGTTCGATCACGGCACTCGGAGGGAAAACAGGGCATCGTCGTTATACTGGCGCCCGTCATCGACGCCCCTGCCGATTCGCAGCCAGAAGGAACTTTGTGAACGCGCCAGCCTCGCTCGCCCTCGATGTCAGCTTCTCGGATGCAGCCACCGCGTTCAGGCGCTTCTTCGTCGAGCTGCGTGACGCCTTCCTCGAGCGTGAGTCGCTCTTCACACAGATCGAGCTCGCGCTGCTGTGCCGTGAGCACTGCTTGATTATCGGGCCTCCCGGTACGGCGAAGTCTGCCGTCGCCAACGCGGTGCTGGCGCGCATCGTCGACGAAGGCTCGAACCAGCCGTCGCTGTTCTCGAAGCAGCTCGCCGAGAACACGGTGCAGACCGATCTCATCGGGCCAGTCGACTTCAAGGTGCTGACCGAGACGGGCCGCACCGAGTACCTCACCGAAGAGGGCATGCTCGGCGCGGTGCACGCCTTCCTCGACGAGGTGTTCGACGGGCGCGACATGCTGCTGCGCTCGATCCTCAACGTGCTGCACGAGCGCGAGCTCAAACACGGCCGCAAGACGACCGCAGGCCGGTGCGAGTGCGCGTTGATGACGTCGAACCGCTACCTGTCCGAGGTGCTGCAGCGCTCGCCCGAGACGTTGCAGGCCTTCGCCGATCGAATCTCGTTCATCTGCTTCGCGCCGCGTGGGTTCGCGAGGAAGCAGAGCCGGGCGCAGATGTTGTGGCGGGCGAGCGCTGGGCAGCGGCCGTCGCTCCACGAGCGGCTCACGCTGCAACAGCTCGACGTGCTCCAGTCGGCCGTGGCGGCGGTCGAGGTGCCGGCCGTGGTGACCGAAGGCCTCGAGGTGCTGGCCGACACGCTCGAGAAGGAGCTGGTCGCGCAGGTGACGCGGCTGCCCGACTACGTGCCGACGAAGTACTTCTCGCAGCGCACGATGGTGAAGGCGCTGTGGGCGCTCAAGGCCGCCGTGGTGCGCGATCGCATGTACAAGCGGCCCGATCGCAAGCTGGTGGCCGAGGTGGGCGATCTCGCGAACCTCGACTCGTTCTTCCTGCTGGCGGGGCCTCGTGGCGAAGAGCTGGAGTCGCTGCTCAAGGCCGCCGTCGACCCACGCGAGCGGGCGCAGCTCGAGATCATTCGCGTCGAGCACAAGGCCTTCGACGACTCGCTCACCAAGGTGAAGCCGCTGCTCGAGAAGGCCGCCGAGCGTGAGGCCGCCGAGCTGCAGATGCGCGACGATCTCGCGTCGGCCGAGGCGATGACGCGCACCTGGTCTCCGGCCGTCGCCAGCACCGTCGCCGCAGCGCTCAAGGACAAGCTCGTGCCCGGCCCGCGTCACCCCGAGAACCGCGCGCCGCTGGTTCGAGCAGCCGAGAGCCTCATGGTCGGCCTCGACGCACGTACCTCGAAGGGCATCTCGGCGCAGACCGAGGCGCGGGGTGGGCTGGCGTTGCTCATCTCGTTCGTCGACGTACTCGAGCTCGTGCGCAAGGTGCCCGAGCTGCAGCCTCGCGTGCCCGCCGTGGCCGTCAACGTGCGCGACTACTGTCGCCAGGCCTCCGAGCTGATCGCCCTGGCCGCCGAAGGGGCCGAGTTCGAAGAGGGCTTGAGGCTCGAAGGCATCGCGGGCCTTGCCTCGAACATGGCCGAAGAGCTCGCGCGCATCAGCGAGGTGCTGCAAACCTCGGTGGTGGCCGGAGCAGGTCAATTCGACGCCCGCGGCGAGCTCACGGCGACGCGCGAACGGGTGGCCATCGCGCTTCGTCGCCGCGCGACCAGAGCGTTCACGACGCCAGTGCAGGGCCGCAAGGTCGACCCGCTCGAGCAGCTGACCCAGGACAGTCGGCGCCTTCGCGATCTCGAGGCGTCGCTCGTCGAACTCTCGACCGCCCAGCAGGGGCTGCGCCTCGAGCTGCTCACACCGCTCGGTGAGGCCTACGCGCGCGAGGCGCTCACCACGCAGTCCTTCACCCGGCTGGAGCAGCTCGTTCGCACTGTCGAGGCGGTGGTCGAGAACCTGGGGCGTGAAGGCGCTTCGCCCGAGGTGTGCGTCAGGGCCGTGCGTGAGCTGATCGAGGGCCGCGTGAAGGAGCTCGCCCGCGTCGCGAACCAACCGCCGAAGCTCGCCGGGCCCGAGGCTGCGCAGGTCGTGAACGGCGAGGCGTACCAGGCGTACCGTCAGCAGTTGGTGGCGAACGCGCCCGATGGCGATCTGTTGGCCTTCAAGAACCTCTCGTCGCTGCTCTCTCGGCTGGGCGCGCCTGCGCTGTCGGCGCAGCTTCGAGATGCGCTGGCGACGGGCGAGCTCACGTGGCTCTTGTCGCGGGCGCGCTACCTGCGTGCCTGGTTGACGCAGCTGCTCCAGCGGCTGCCCGCGCCCGATCAGGTGAAGGATCGCGGCGAGGCCGAGCGCGCGTTCGAGGTGCTGCTGAAGAGCCGGTTGCCCATGCTCGTCACCCGCGATGGCGAGCTCGCCAAGCTCAAGTCGGCCGCGAACCGGCTGGTGAACGAACCCGGCGACCGGGGCGAGACCGCGAGGAAGATCGAGTCGTCGATCGAGCTCATCGCCGAGGAGTTCCAGGTCTTCTCGAGGCAGCTGCTCGACGCCCGCGCCGCGGCGAAGTGACCCATGCTCGCCGAACGCCTCAACGAGCTGCGTGCCCGCCTCGATCGGCTCAAGGCCGGCGAGGCGCCTGCGCTGCCGCTGATGGAGCGCCTGCGCTCGCTCGTCCGTGAAGAGAATGGTGAGGTGCTGCTCGAGCCGGTGCACGGGCTCCACGCCGAGCTCGATCGCGTCGGCGTTCACACCACCGCCGACGCGAAGCTGCTCAGAGAGCTCTCGGTGGCGAAGGGAAGGCTGGGAGAGCTGAGCCGCGGCCTGCTGGTGCGTGCCGGTGACGGGCTCTCGGCGCTCGAGCTCGCGGTGCGTGAGGCCGAGCGGCTGGCCGCGAGGAAGAAGCTGGAGCCGGGGCGGTTGGCGAAGCTCGAGGCCGCGTTCGTGCAGCTCGCCCGCGTCGTGAAGGTGGCCGCCGTCTTCTCGGCGCCCGTGGCGACGCCGTTCGAGATCATCGCCCGGCCGAGAGCGTCGAGCGGAGCCGTTCCCCACAGCCCCCGCCTCGCCACGGCCGAGTACTACGCCGACCGCGCGCGCGGGAACGTGGCCGACACCGCGCAGAAGCGGAAGGATCTCGATCTCGCGCACGAGCTGTTGCTCCGCATGAGCGCGGAAGAGCGCAGCGATCGCGAACGCATGCGGCAGCTGCGCATCGAGGTGTCCGAAGCGCGCGATCGGGTGCGGCTCGCGCCGGCGGTCAAGTCGCTCAACGATCTCGTGAAGCACCTGCGGCACACGGCCCGGCGCGATCCAAAGACGACGTGGCGCTCGATGCGCTCGCTCTATGAACGCGCGGTCGAAGCGGGCGACAAGCAGCTCGCCGATCTCGCGCAGCGGGGCCTCGACGCGATGCTGCCCGTGGAGCCGAAGGCGCGCGCGAAGCTGGCCGAGCAACACGAGCTCAAGCGCCTGCTCAACTGGAAGGAGCCTCAGCTGGCCCTGAACGCGGCGGCGCCAGAGCAGCTCCCGGCCGGTGGCTCGCCCCAGACCGATGCCGTCAACGATGTGCTGGCGCAGCTCGCGTTCGATCTCGACGAGAACCAGCAGCGCGCGCTCGAGCTCGCGGCCGGCTGTGCGCGCTTCTTCGACATCGAAGACTCGCTCTCGGAGGAGCTGGTCGAGGCCGAGCTCAAGGCCACCCGGCCCGTGCAGCGTCGCGTGCCCTACCCGACGCAGGTCATGACGTACGAGTTCACCAACAGCCTCGATCAGGTGCACAACTTCGTCGTCAGCCAGCCAGGGAGCATCGTGCTCGACCTCGCGGCAGGCCGGCAGGTGCTGAGGCAGTACCTCGAAGAAGAGCCGCCGCCGAAGCCGAAGCGGGTGTTGAAGACGGCGGTGCGGGTCTACGTGCTCGACGCTTCGGGCTCGATGCACGGCGCGCGCGCGCGGTTCCGTGACGCGATTCTCATCGCCGAGCTCAACGCCATTCGCGTGAAGGCGAAGCAGGGCGTGCCCTTCGATCCGCTCTACTTCTCGTTCTTCAACGACACGCCCTCGCGGCTCGCGCGGGTCGACTCGGGGCAGGAGGCGACGCGGCAGATCGAGGCGCTGTTTCGCACCTCGCCCGCCGAGGGGCAGACCGACATCACGCTCGCGCTCATGTCGGCGTTCGACTCCATTCGCCTGGCGCAGGGCCGAGACCCGTACCTCGCGCGCGCCACCGTCGTGCTGGTGACCGACGGCGAAGACGGGGTCGACCTCGAGCTGATTCGCAAGACGCGCAAGCCGTTCGAGGGGCTCGAGTTCGCGCTCTCGTTCATCTCGCTGGGGGAAGAGAACCCCGATCTCAAGTCGCTGATCGTCGAGCAGCGGGAGGAGGGGAGCCGCGCTTTCTATCACCACCTGTCGGATCAGGAGATCAAGCTGGCCCGCACCGACTTCGACTCGGCGTGGAGAACGCTGCTGCCGGCCGACGTCACGCCGGGGCCCGAGGCGCTCGAGCAGCTGTTGCCGCACCTCGAGGCCCTCGAAGCGCTCGCCGCAGGCCGTCCCGTGAAGCCGCCGCAGCGCCTCGATGGCCAGTTCGACACGTTCTTCCCCGCGAACCCGCCAGTGACGAAGCCGGGGCCGTCGGCCCAGCGCCTCGCCGACATTCTCGACGCGGTCGCCGAAGCTGCGTCGTTGGCCTCGATGGAGTCACGCTCGAGTGAAGCGGTGGCGCTCGTGACGCACCTGCTCTCGGTCTACGGAGTTCCCACGCAGAAGTACCTCGAGGCCATCGGCGGCGACCTGCCTGCGCTGACGGCCGCGAGAAAACGCGTGCGCCTGATCTGCCGGCCCTTCGCGTAGAGTCGCCGACGGTGTTCGGATTCTTCAAGAAGAAGGCCTCGAAGGCTGCTGGCTCGGACGATCCACTCGCCGCGTTCGACAGCGTGCTCGAGTCCATGGAGCGTCAGGGCCAGGAGCTGCGCAAGTCGGCCGCGACCCTGCTCACGCTCAAGACGCAGTTCGCCCGTGACGAGGCTCGCTACCAGCAGCAGCTGAAGGATCTCGAAGGCCGCATCTCAGAGGCGGCCGACCTCGGCGACGCGAAGGCCGAGACCGTGCTCCGCAACGACCGCGTGGCCACCCAGCACCGCCTCGAAGAGACGCTCAAGGCCCGCGCGCGCGCCGACGAAGACGCGGGCCTGCTGACCTTCGCCGTGCAGGAGCACATGTCGCGTCTCGAGTCACTGAAGGCCGAGCGACTCAGCGCGCAGGCGAGACTCTCGGCGGGCCTGGTGGTGAGCGAAGCGCTGCGGTCACGCGTCGACGAGGTGGAGCGGGTGCTCAAGCTCGATCGCGCCCGCGACGAGATCGAACGCGCGCACGCGCTGGCCGACATCTATCGGGAAGACGCCGAGAAGAAGAAGCCTCAGCGGTAGCCGTTCATCGTCTCGACGTACGTGCGCCACGACTTCGCGATCCACTCGAGGTCTTTCGCGCTCACCTCACGCACCAGCTTCGCGGGTGAGCCCATGATGAAGCTCTTCGGCGCGAACACCTTGCCCGGCGTGAGCAGCGAGCCGGCCGCGATGAAGCAGTCGTCTCCGACGACGACGTTGTCGAGCACCGTCGAGGCCATTCCGACGAGCACGCGGTTGCCGATCGTGCAGCCGTGCAAGATGACGCGATGGCCAATGGTGCACTCGACGCCCACCGTCGTCTTCGAGACGTCACGGGTGGCGTGGGCCACGGAGCCGTCCTGAAAGTTCGTGCGGGCCCCGAGGTGGATCGATCCCGAATCGCCGCGCAACACACAGGTCGGCCACACCGACACGTCTTCGTCCAGCGTCACGTCACCGAGCAGCTCGGCGCTGCCATGCACCCACGCGCGGGAGTGAATCGTGGGAACCAGACCAGCGTACGGAGTGATCGCCATGCTGCGCTCCTCGCACAAGAGAGTATGGTTCTCCACCGCATGAACACCCTCGCGCGCCTCGCCTCTGTGGTTCTGCTGCTCCCGCTCGTCTCGTTCGCCCAGACCGAGTCCATCGAGCCGAAGGTGATCGTGGTGCCGTACCCGGGCATGAACGACGCTGGCGTGGTGGTCGAGCCGACGCAGACGACGGTGACGCCGCCAGTCGAGCAGCCGCCTCCGCCGCCTGTGGAGCCGCCGCCTCCGCCTCCCGAGCAGCGCACCATCGAGATCAACCCGCCGCCGCCTCCGCAGCCCGACCCGAACCTGGTGCCGAGCAACGACGTCATGGGCACGCCCGTCGAGCAGGCGGGAGCGTTCCTCGATGGTCACCCCCGCGAAGGCGCGTTTCTCTCGGGGCCGGGCAGCATGACGTTCGTGCTGCACCACACGCTGATGACGGGCCTGGGCGTGCTGGCGACGCAGATGATTCCGCGCGCGGTCGACGCCTACTGCATGGGCCAGATGGGCTGCGTGCAGGACCCGACCAAGTTCACCGGTGAGAGCGCGCGCATCGCGTACCTCGCGGGCACGCTCATCGGCGCGGGCGTCGGCTTCGGCGCGTCGGCGTGGTGGCAGTTCAACCATTGGATCAGCCATCGCACGGCGAACTTCGGCATCGTGAACTCGTTCGTGGGCGCGGCGTTCTTCGGAGCGCTGACTGATCTCCTCGCGATGGCAGCGCCGGCGGCCGATCGCGCCTCTGCCGTGACGTGGACGATTCTGATCGGCAGCCTCGCCGGGGCCTGGCTCACCACGGTGATCGGTGGCGGCGACATTCCCCTCAACAAGGGCACGCTGATGGTGTCGGGCGCGGCGTGGGCGATGATCTACACCGCGCTGATCATCGGCATGGTCGCGGCGACCGGCGCTGGTGGCGGCAACATTCGCGTGGGCCTCGACGCGATGATGATCACCCCGGCCATCGGCGCAGCCGCGATGGCGTTCGCGACGCTCAAGTTCAACCCGTCGACGACGCAGATCATGAGAGCGAACCTCTTCGGTGTCGGCGTCGGCGCGGCCGTCTTCCTGCTCTCGGGCCTCGTGTTGGGCCTCAACTGGTCGACCACCGTCGTGCCCTACGTGCTGGGCGCCATCGGCGCGATCGGCGCGAAGACCGTCGTCAGCATCTTCTGGGTCGAGGCGGCCGAGAACCCGAACGCGAACCAGCCTGCGGGTCCTGCTCCCGCGCCGCAGAACTGGGCCGTGCCCGCCACCGCGAGCGACTCGAAGAAGGTGAGCCCCTGGTGGTGAAGAAAGCGCGCTCCTCGCGACGCGCGCCGAAGTCCGCGCCGCCACCGCAGGCGAAGGTGCTCCAGTACAAGGTCGTCGAGATCTCCAACGTCGACGAAGGCTCGCTCGAGCGCACCGTCAACGAATGGGTCCGCCAGGGGTGGACGTTCGACGGCGTGCAGTTCGCGATGCGCGAGTCGTCGAAGCGCCCCTCGATGGGCTTCGTCTTCTTCACGCGCGAAGGCGTCGCCGAAGAAGAGCACCGCTACCGCTCGGAGTCTGACGCCGATCGACACTTGCGCCGATTGGTGATCGGGCCCGATGCTGCGGAAGCGAGCTCCGCTGCGCCCGTCGACGCGTGGACGCGCCTGCAACAGCTGGCCGGAGAAGACGAGTGAGTCGATGAGCACCACCACCCAGCGCCCAGGCCTGCGAGTCGTCGGAGAAGAAGAAGGGTCTCCGTACCCGAAAGCGTCGTTGCTGCTGCGCGGGGGCGCGCGGTTGGTCGACGTCTTGATCGCGTGGACGCTGTACCAATCGACCGGCCCTGCCGGCATCGTCATCGCGCTGCTCTATCTGCTCTTCGCCGACGGCATGATTCAGGGGCAGAGCCCGGGCAAGAAGCTGTTCGGCGTGAAGGTCGTCTACCTGCCGAACCGGCAGAACGCGCGAAACCGCGACTCAGTGCTGCGCAACGCGCCCTTCGGCCTCATCATCATTCTCTCGATGATGCCCGAGCTCGGCTTCAAGGCGTTCGTAGCGGGCATTCTCGTCATCGGCGGCATCGAGGCCGTGAAGTGCTGGCGCGATCGCGACGGGCTGCGGCTCGGCGATCTCTGGGCCCAGACGCAGGTCGTCGACGGCAAGGTCGTCGCCGGTCAGCCGCAGACCGGTTCCCTCGCCGAGCCAGCACGCGCTCCGGCACGCTTGAAGGCGACGGCGGAGAAGTCTTCCGATACGTCGCCCACCTGAACTCCATGCGCATCGCGCTCACGCACAACCTGAGGCTGTCGGACTCTGAAGAAGAGGCCGAGTTCGACACGGAAGAAACCGTCAACGCGCTCGCGTCGGCCATCGAGCGGCTCGGGCATCGAGTCGAGAAGATGGAGGTCTCGGGCCCCGCGTCGCAGCTGGTCGCCCGCCTCGAGGCCTTCTCGCCCGATCTGATCTTCAACACCGCTGAGGGGCGCCGCGGCCGGTTTCGTGAAGCGTTCTTCCCTGCGCTCTTCGAAGAGCTGGGCTTCGCGTACACGGGCAGCGACGCCTACGTGCTCGCGCTCACGCTCGACAAGCAGCTCACCAAGCTCGTGCTGCGGGAACACGGCGTGCGCACGCCCGGCTGGCAGTTCGTCGAGAAGCCGTCTGACTTGAAGGCCGACGAGCTGCACTTCCCCGTCATCGTGAAGCCGAACTTCGAGGGCAGCTCGAAGGGCATCACGCAGGCGTCGGTGGCCGAGAACGTCGAGAGCCTGAAGAAGAAGGTGGCCGAGGCGCTCGAGAAGTACCCGGCGGGCGTGCTGGTCGAGGAGTTCATCGTCGGCAAGGATCTGACGGTGCCGTTCCTCGAGCACGTCGACAACGACTTCGACGGCGTGCTGTCTCCCGTCGAGTACGTGGTCGATCGCCAGTACACCGACGGGAAGAAGTTCTCGATCTACGACTACGACCTCAAGACGAAGTTCTTCGAGTCGGTGACGGTGAAGGCGCCCGCGGCCATCTCTCCCGAGATGAGCGAGCGGCTGCGCAAGGTCGCGCGCACGATCGTGCAGAAGCTCGACTGTCACGACCTGGGCCGGCTCGACTTCCGGCTGTCGGACGCGGGTGTGCCGTACTTCCTCGAGATCAACGCGCTGCCCTCGCTCGAGCCTGGCGCAGGGCTGTACGCGGCCGCCGAGCTCGAGGGGCTGCACTTCGACGCGGTGGTGGGCGCCGTCATCGACAACGCCGCCAGGCGGCACCGCGTGAAGGACAAGGCGCGCAGCTCGTCACGGCCCGCGCGCAAGGGGCCGCTGCGCGTCGGCTTCACCTTCAACGTCAAGCGCATCAAGCCGCTCGCCGATGGGCAGCACGATCACGAAGCCGAGTACGACTCGCCGGGCACGCTGCAGGCGATTCGTGAGGCCATCGCGAGCCACGGGCACGAGGTCGTCGATCTCGAGGCCACGCCCGAGCTGCCGATCGTGCTCTCGACCACGCCCATCGACGTGGTGTTCAACATCGCCGAGGGCTTCCGCGGCCGAAACCGTGAGAGCCAGGTGCCGGCGCTGCTCGAGCTGCTCGACATTCCGTACACGGGCTCTGACCCGGCGACGCTGTCTCTCGCGCTCGACAAGGCGCTCGCGAAGAAGGTCGTGCGCGCCGCTGGCATCGACACGCCGAACTTCCAGCTGATGACGACGGGCCGCGAGCGGCTCGACAAGCAGTTCACGCGCTGGCCGTTGATGGTGAAGCCCGTCGCCGAGGGCAGCAGCAAGGGCGTCGTGCAGAAGAGCGTGTGTCACTCCGAGGCCGAGCTGCGTGGCGTCGTGAAGGAGCTCGTCGATCGTTACGATCAACCTGCGCTCATCGAGGAGTACATCGGCGGCCGCGAGTTCACGGTGGGTCTGCTCGGTGAGCGCCGCCCCAAGGTGCTCCCGCCGATGGAGATCGTCTTCACCGATCGCAACGACAAGACGCCCATCTACAAGTTCGAGGACAAGCTCGAGGCGAACGATCGCATCAAGTACGAGGTGCCGGCGAAGCTCGAGCCCGCGCAGCTCGAGCGCATGAAGAGCGCGGCGCGTGGAGCCTTCATGGCGCTGGGCTGCCGAGACGTCGCCCGCATCGACTTCCGCATGGACGAAGCGGGGCGCATCTTCTTCCTCGAGTGCAACCCGCTGCCGGGGCTGACGCCGGGGTGGAGCGACCTGGTGCTCATCTCTCAGGGCGAGGGGATGGACTACCCGACGCTCATCGGTGAGATCCTCTCGGGCGCGATCCGCCGGTACAAGGAGCGCGAGACGCGGCGACGTGATGGCCGCGAGCTCAAAGAGGTGCCGCCTCCGACGCCCGAGCAGCGCTTCGGCTAAGCGAGTTCGGGCAACACGCCGTTGGTCCTCGCGCCGCCACCATCGGGCGCGAACGAGGTCAGCGGTATGCCCGCGGCGCTGGCGAGCGAGCAGTAGAAGCTGGCGACGCTTCGAGACTCTGCGTTGAGTCGCTCCCAGGGCACGTCCCACGCGAAGCTCAACATTCGGCCGCCGGTTCGCAGGGAAACGTCTTTCCCCGCGATGACGATGAAGCGCCAGTTGCTGTTCTCGAGGTTGTGGTGATCGTGACCCGAGTCGGAGAAGAGGACGACGATGGTGTCGTCGATGATCGGCCGGCCCGACAGCCCCGGCGCCTCGAGGGCTCGAAGGAACTTCGCCACCTCGGTCGACAGCCAGTTCCACGCGATGGTGCGGCCTGCGGTGTACTTCTCGGCGCCGTCGTGGCCGTGCTCGCCGACGAAGCCCTGCGCCTCGAACATCGTGCCGACGTGAGGCCCGACGAGACCTGGAAAGTGGAAGTGGGAGTTGCCACCGCCCACCGAGCAGCCGACGACCTTCGTCATGCCGCACTTGAGCGCGGTGGCCGCGAGGTCGAGCATGACGGGCACTTCTTTCACGGCGCCGCGCTCGGTCGGTGGTGCTGCAGGAGCAAGACAGGCGGCTCCGCTGCGGCGGCGATCGAAGGCGTCGAGGCCCTCGAGGTAGCCGTCGAGCTGTCTGCGCTCGGGCCCAGCGAGGTTCGCGCGAAGGCGATTCACGTCGGCCGACACGCGCGCCATCACCCGGCGATCGATCGCGGCCTTCTCCTGATTCGCCGCAGCCACCGGAAAGAGCGCCTCGAACAAGCGTGAGGCCTGCACGGGATGAGAGAGAGGCTGCCCGGCGGCGCGCGCGAACAACGACTCGTGCATCACCTTGCGGCGATCTTGATCGACGCCGAAGAGCAACGATCGAAACGGCGTCTCGGCGCCGAGGCGATCGGCGAGCACCTGATCGATCGTCTGACCGGCAGGCGTGTTTCCGAGCGCCGTCTCGCCATCGCCGATCCCTCTCGCCGCGAGCAGGCCGTAGCCACCACTGTGCTGCATGGCGCCGAGCGAGAGCGTGAGGTTGCGCAGAATGACGGTGCGATCGCGCCACGGCGCGAGCGGCGCGAGGGCAGGGTGGTAGTCCCAATCGGTGAACGTCATCGCGCGACGGGCGTCGTTCATGCCCATCGGCCGACGCGAGGGCCAGCCGAGCTGCAGGTCGGGCAGCCCGCCGCTCATCGAGATGAACACCACGTTCTTCGTTGTTGGAGCCGGCTGCCCCCACGCATTGAGCGAGAGCTGGGTGGCGAGCGGCAGCAGCGCGGGAGCCGCGGCTCCGAGCCCGAGGGACGAGAGGAACCGTCGCCGCGAGATCGTCATGGCGTCACCTGCGTGCGCTGAAGAAAGGCCTCGGAGGCGAACATGGCTTCGATCACCGCGAGCGTGTCTTCTCCCGAGGTGTCGTAGAGCTGCGTGAGGCGCTCGAGCTCGCAGCGATCGGTCGCGATGACGTCACGTCCGCGCACGAAGCGGAACACCTGCTTCACCCAGCACGCCTTCACCTCGGGTGACTCCGCGAGACGTTGCATCAGCTGCTTCGCGTCGCTGTAGGGGCCGTCCTGGTCGCCTGCTCCGGTCAGCGCGCCCGAGGTCGAGATCGCACCACCGTTGTCCATCGTCTGCGGCCGGCCCAGGTGATCCCACGCCTCGAAGCCCATGCCGAGCGGATCCATCAGCTGGTGGCAGCCCGAGCAGGCCGGGTCGGTCGAGTGCTGCTCGATGCGCTGGCGGAAGGTGAGGCCGGGCTTCTTCTCGATCTGCGGCACGACGCCGCCCGGCAACATCGGCACCTCACCGCACAACAGCCGCTCGCGAACGAAGCGCCCGCGACGCACGAGATGGTTGTGATCGGGCTCGCTCATCGCGACCAGCCACGAAGGGTGGGTGAGCACGCCCGTGCGCGTCGGGTCGGACATGAAGACGCCGGCATCGGTCGACAGCGAGACGCCATAGCTCTTCGCGGTCGAGGGGCGCACGTAGACGAGACCGCTGGTGAGCAGCGCGCGGTGCAGGCCCGAGCGCGCGTGATCGCTCACGAGCCGCTCCACCACCTTCTCGGTGTCGTCGACGAGCTCGCCCGCGCGGTGGAAGGGGTACGTCGCGCCGTCCTTGAACGTCATCTTCGCGTTCTCGTACTGGAGGAACTCACGCAGGAAGCGGCGAAGGGCTGGCACCTGCGCAGGGTGCTCGAGCAGACGACGCGTCTCGCTCGCGATGACGTCCGTCGTGGTGAGTCCATCGGAATCGGCAAGGGAGCGAAGCTGCGCGTCGGGTGGCCGCTCCCACAACGTGAACGAGAGCGCGGTCGCGACTTCGGTCGACTTCAACCGGCCATCGACGCCGAGCTCGGAGCGGAAGAGAAAGTCGGGGCTCATCAACAATGGCCGCAGCGTCGCGATGACCGCCTGCTTCGGAGCGAGCTCACGCTCAGCTTCGTTCAACGACGCGGCGACGACACCGAGCTCTTCGTCGGTCGGCGTTCGCGACCACAGCGCCGTCAACACGGGGCCGAAGACGCGCCGCAGACACTCGAGGGTACGAGCGCTGCCCGAGCAGAGCTGCGCCTGCTGGCCAGTCCACTCCGTCGCGATGACGTCAGCCGCGGCCCAGACGTCGTCGACCTCGTACTCGCTGATCGTCGCCTGCCCGGCCCACGTCGAGAACACGTCGGTGCGTCGCGCCTGCGCGAAGGGAACCTCGAGCCCGCGCACGCCGCCGTCGGGGAAGAGCTGCGTCACCATCGCGCGGTACTCGGTCGCGTTGAGGCGCTTGAGGCGGGCCGGCTCGCCACAGACCGGGCTCGTCGCCTGAGGCGTGATGATCTCCCCCGTGCACCCGATCAACGCCATCGCCAGGAGCAGTGACCGCATCTGAAGCGAGATGCCTCGAGCCGCCCGCAGCCTTCCCGAACCCTGAGATCAACCGGTTGGGTGCTAAGTCGCGGCCATGCGCTTCGACACGCTCGCCATTCACGCAGGCCAGGAGCCGGACCCCACCACCGGCGCGATCATGACCCCGGTGTACTTCACGTCCACCTACGTTCAGGCCGGGCCGGGCGAGCACAAGGGCTACGAGTATTCGCGCACGCGGAACCCGACCCGCACCGCACTCGAGGCCTGCCTCGCCGCGCTCGAAGGCGCGAAGTACGGCTTCGCGTTCGCCTCTGGCCTCGCCGCGACCGACTGCCTCATGCACCTGCTCGAGACCGGCGATCATGTGATCGTCAGCGACGACGTCTACGGCGGCACGTTTCGGCAGTTCGACAAGGTCTTCAAGCGCATGGGCCTGACGTTCTCGTTCGTCGACATGACGAAGCCCGAGAACATCGAGCAGGCGATCACCCCGAAGACGAGGCTCGTGTGGGTCGAGACGCCGACGAACCCGATGCTGAAGCTGATCGACCTCGCGCGCGCTGCCGAGCTCGCGAAGAAGCACGGGCTCATCAGCGTCTGCGACAACACCTTCATGACGCCGTACTTCCAGCGGCCGCTCGAGTTCGGCTTCGACATCGTCACGCACTCGACGACGAAGTTCTTGAACGGGCACAGCGACGTCATCGGCGGCTTCTCGTGCACGAACGATCAGGGGCTCGCGCAGCGCCTCGGGTTTCACCAGAACGCGGTCGGTGGCGTGCCCGGCCCGATGGATGCGTTCCTCGTCTTGCGCGGCGTGAAGACGCTGCACCTGCGCATGGAGCGGCACCAGCAGAACGCCTTCAAGGTCGCCGAGTGGCTCGCGAAGCACCCGCTGGTGAACACCGTCACGTACCCCGGCCTCACGACCCACCCGCACCACGCGCTGGCGAAGCGTCAGATGAAGGGCTTCGGCGGCATGATGACGTTCGACATGAAAGGCGGGCTCGAGAACGCGCGCCGGTTCTTGAAGACGGTGAAGATCTTCGCGCTCGCCGAGTCGCTGGGCGGCGTCGAGTCGCTCATCGAGCACCCGGCGATCATGACGCACGCGTCGATTCCGAAAGAGACCCGTGAACGCCTGGGCATCACCGACGGGCTCGTTCGCCTCTCGGTGGGGGTCGAAGACGCGCAAGACCTGATCGATGACCTCGACCGGGCGTTCAAGGCGGTGTGACTCGGCTTCTGGTGCGCTAGAAACCCCCCCGTGACGTCACTCGTCGTTCTCAGCCTGCTGGCCGGAGTTCCGCTGCCTCAAGAGTGCGAGCCCCCGCCGCTTCATGACGTCGCGCCGCTCAAGACGTTCGCTCAGAAGAGCGGCACGTTGTCGGTGGGCCTCGATTCGGTCGCGACCTGGTGCTTCGACTCCGCTGGCGCGTGGACCGCGGGGCAGCGGCCCGAGGGGAAGAAGCCGAAGCCCATCGATCCAAACGGAGCTCCGGTCGGTGACTGCGCGCGCGCGCTGGCCTCGTGCGACGAGGCGAAGCTGGCGCTGACGGAGGATCTCACGAAGGCGCTCACCGATTCGCTGGCCGATCTCGAGCGCCCCTACCGCGGGCAGAAGTACCCGCCGAAGCGCAGCGGGCTCAACGAGCGCCCGAACACGGCGGTGAACTGCAAGGAGCGCTCGAGGCCGGATCTCTTCGCGCAGGCCCAGTCGCGCATGGACCTCGCCCGCCTCGCGTCGATCGTTCAGAACGAATA
>JBEOKA010000522.1:0-7751 GCA_040275325.1 Myxococcaceae bacterium
GCGCTCGCAGATCGAGCAGAAGCTGCTGACCGATCTACGCGCCGAGCGACAGACGGCGTACGTGAAGGCGCTGCGCGAGAAGGCCCAGGTGAAGGTGAACGACGCGGCGTTTCAGTCGGTCACTGGCCGGCCGCTCGGCGGCTCGACTGTCGAGCCGTAGTTCTCAGCTGGCCAGCCTCGAACCGCTCGTCAGTCGCGTGCATTCGATTGAGCGGACGGCCGTCATGAGGCTATGCCCCCGTGCGTGAAGCGCCTGCCCCTGCTGACTCTCCTCGCTGCCCTGTCTGCCCACGCCGAGCTGGTCGATCGCGTGGCGGCGGTCGTGAACAACGACGTCATCGCGCTGTCCGAGGTCGAGGCGCGCGCCGCTCCAGACCTGCAGCGCCTTCGTGGCGAGCCTGACGCGGCGAAGCGGGCCGAGCTGCGCGGCGTTCTGGTGAAGCGCGTGCTCGACGGCCTCATCGGCGAGAAGTTGATGGACGCCCAGGTGCGCGAGCTGAACATCGACGTGTCGGACGCAGAGGTCGATCTCGGCGTCGACGACGTGAAGCGGCAGAACAACGTCGACGGCGCGCAGTTCGAGCAGCTGCTCGCGCAAGAGGGCTACACCGTGCCCGCGTTCCGGCAGTTCATGAAGAAGCACCTCTCGAAGCTGAAGCTGGTGAACCTCAAGGTGCGCTCCAAGGTGAAGGTGACCGAGGAGGACATGAAGGCCGAGTACAACAAGGTCTCGCGTGATGAGCTGCAGGACTTCGAGGTGCGCGCGCGGCACATTCTCGTGCAGGTGCAGCCCAAGGCGACGCCGGAGCAGGCCGAGCAGGCGCGGCTGAAGGCCGTGGCGCTGATGACCGAGGCGAAGAAGCCGGGCGTCGACTTCGGGAACCTCGCGAAGGCGAAGAGCGAAGGCCCGTCGGCGAGCGATGGTGGCGACCTCGGGTTCTTCAAGCGCGGCGTGATGGTGGGCGAGTTCGACAAGGTGGCGTTCGGCATGCCCATCGGCGGCATCTCGGAGCCCGTGCGCACGAAGTTCGGCTGGCACGTCATCAAGGTGGAAGAGCGACGCGCGATGGCCGCGAAGCCGTACGAAGAGCTGAAGGACGTGCTGAGGGAGCGGCTCGCGCGCACGCAGCTCGAGAAGTACACCGAGCAGTACGTGCAGGAGCTTCGCGCGGCTGCGGCCATCGACATCAAGCTGTGAAGCGCGTTCGGGTCGGCATCTCACTGGGTGATCCGAGCGGCATCGGCCCGCTGGTGACGGCGAAGGCGCTGCGTCGGCCGAGCGTTCGGCGAGTGTTGGAGCCCGTGGTGTTCGGTGATGAAGGCGATCGATCGCGCTTCTCGAAAGACGTCGAGTTTCACGCGGTGTCGGCGCTGAAGGCCGCGCATCGGGTCGCGGGGGAGCCGTCGCGCGCAGGTGGGCGGGCGCAGTACGAGGCCTTCGCGGCGCTCATCGATTCCGCGAAGCGCGGTGATGTCGCGGCGATGTGCACGGCGCCGGTGTCGAAGGAGCAGATCAGCCGCGCGGGTATTCCCTTCATGGGCCACACCGAGGTGCTGGCCGAGGCGTTCGGCGTCGAGGTCGTGATGCTGATGAAGGGCCCGAAGCTGTCGGTGGCGCTCGCGACGAACCATGTGCCGCTCGCGAAGGTGTCGAAGGCGCTCTCGGTTCCCGGCCTCGTGAAGACCTTGACGCTCATCGACACGGGGCTGACGCCCGTGCTGGGGAAGCGGCCGGTCATCGCGGTGTGCGGGGTGAATCCGCACGCGGGTGAAGGTGGCTTGCTCGGTCGGGAAGAACTCGAGGTCGTGATTCCCGCGATGAAGCAGGCGGCGCGGCGCGGCGTGAAGACGACGGGCCCGCATGGTGCGGATGGATTGTTCGCCCATCGCAGCGGGTTCGATGTCGCGCTGGCGATGTTTCATGACCAGGGCCTGGTGGCGACGAAGACGCTCGACTTCGTGCACACGGTGAACGTGACGCTCGGGTTGCCGGTGCCGAGAACGTCGCCGGATCATGGAACGGCGTATTCGCTCGCGAAGACCGGTGAGGCCGACGAGACCCCGATGGTGTCAGCGTTGATCGAAGCGGCCGCTTTCGGCGCGCGCCGCTGATCAGTCGAGCGGTCCAGCAACCTCGACTGGAAGCCCCTCGAGCGCGACTGCGAAGGGAATGGTGTTCGGTGTCGCACGATCCTCGTCGAACTCACTCCGCGGGAAGACGACCACGTCAGCACCGAAGTCGTCGTACCGAAGCAGCTTCCAGACGTTCATCGGGTCGAACAGCTCGGCCCCTGCGTCATCCGGCACGATCGCCAGCAGATCCCAATCGCTGTCAGGCCGAGCCGTACCGCGAGCCCTGCTCCCGAAGAGCCAGATCTCCTGCGGCTTGAAGTGCACTCTGAGGCGCTCGAGCAGCGGCGCGATTCCCGTCACGTCCATCGCGAGGAACCGTACCAGCAATCGACCGCTCACTCGAACGGTTGGCCCGGCCGACCGTGCGTGCTCACATGCTCCCCGTGCCGCGCGTACGAGTCGTCTGCCAGCGCTGCAACACCGGCCTCGAGCGCGAGGTACCGGTTCGTCCACCCCGCACGGCGCCCGGCATCATTCAGCCGCTGCTCACCCGCTGCCCCAAGTGCCGTGAGGTCGTCATCGTCGACGACCCGAACCTGGGCCACGTCGTCAACGGAAAGTGGAAGCTCGAGGAGCGCCTCGGCTCGGGCGGCATGGGCACGGTGTACCGCGCAGAAGATCTGAGCGTCGGTCGCCCCGTCGCCGTGAAGTTCCTGCACACCGCGCTGCAGAAAGACGCCGACTCGGTGCACCGCTTCGAGCAGGAGTCGCGCAACATGGCGCGGGTCGATCACCCGAACCTGGTGCACCTCTACGCCGTCGAGCGCGACGGCACCGTGCCCTGCATCGTCATGAAGTACGTCGAGGGCCGCCGCCTCACGACGCTCTTCCGCGAGAAGCGACGCATGGCGCTGACCGAGGTGCTCCCGCTCGTCGTGCAGATCGGCAGCGCGCTCTCGGCCCTGCACGCGAAGGGGCTCATTCACCGCGACTTGAAGCCTGGCAACGTCATGGTCGCTCCCGACGGCTTCGCCACGCTGCTCGACTTCGGCCTCATGCGCGCGATGAACACGAGCATGACCCGGCCGGGCACCATTCTCGGCACGCCGCACTACATGTCTCCCGAGCAGGCGTCGGGCTCGACCAACCTCGACGGCCGCAGCGACCTCTACTCACTCGCGGTGCTCACCACCGAGCTGCTCGCGGGCCAGCTGCCCTTCGCCATCGAGCCGACGGGAGAGATGCTCGCCTCGCGTGTCACCGAAGATCCCCGCCCGCCGCACCTGCTGCACTCGCAGATCACCCGCCCGGTCTCTGACGTGCTGCTCAAGGCGATGAGCCGCAAACCCGATCTGCGCTTCGCCGACGTCGACGCCTTCCTCGACGCGCTCATCGACGCCGCGAGTGTCGGTCCCGTCGGGCTGCCGCGAAGAAAACCCGCCGAGCTCAAGCTCGTCAGCGGCAAGGCTCCGGCGTGGCCGCCCGTGGCGCCGGTGCTCTCGAACGCGCAGCTCGAAGAGCTCGGCCTCTCGATGCAGGAGCTCTCGCAGGTGCCCGACGCCGACGTGGTGTCGATCACCGATCCCGAAGGGCGGCTGCAGCCCGAAGACGTCACGCAGGCGACGCCGATGGCCGAGCTCGGCGCAGCCCTCGACGAGATCTCGAACCCGCGCGCCACGGCCAACCTCGAGACGCCGCCGAACCGCGAACGAGATCGCACCGTGCCGCTGGCGACCGCCGCGCTGCAGACGACGACGCCGGCGCTGAAGCGGGTGAACTTCAAAGACTCCACCGACCCGACGGCACGCTCGCTCTCGGAAGAGCGCACCGTGCTGGCTCCGAAACGGGTCCCCAAACCCGCCGAGCCAGCGCCTCGGCCCGTCGGCCTGTGGGCGGTGCTGCTGGGCGGAGCGCTGACACTTGGCGCACTGGTGGCGTGGCTGGTGACGAGGTAGCGGTCGGTCTTCCGGAGGTCGCACGCGCATGGCCCAGAAGGGCGCCATCAACCCAGCCGTCAAAGCCAACCTCGAGAAGGTGTTGGCCGAGGAGCAGCTCGGGGCGGCGCTGCGAATGGCGCAGATTCGGCTCGTGCTCTCGGGGCTGGCCTGCCTCGTCATCTTCGCGCCCGTGAAGCAGGACGGGTCGGATCTGAGGCCCACCATCTACGGCGTGCTCTTCTTCGCCGTCGTCGCCACCATCGTCTACCTGGTGACCCGCTTCGTCCCTTCGCTGGGCAAGTGGGGCACGCTCGCCGTCGCCTTCGTCGACCTGCCGGCGATCAGCTTCATTCAGGCGATGCAGGCCGAGCGGCTGTCGCAGGCGTGGGCGGGCATTCCCACGGCGGTGGCGATTCCCTGCGGGCTGGTCGCGCTGTCGACGCTCTCGCTCTCGAGGACCGTCATCGGCATCACCGCCGCGATGGCGACGCTCAGCATTCTGCGCCGCCTGCTGTCGCTCGACATGGCCGGGCCGCCCATCGTGCTGACGCTGATGATCCCTCCAGCCATCGGCATCGTGGGCGCGACGGTCGTTGGCCGCATTCGTGCCCTGGTGCACGCGGCGCGGAAGAAGGACCTCGTCGGCAAGTACATTCTTGGCGAGCGCCTGGGCGCGGGCGGCATGGCCGAGGTGTTCCTCGCCACCTACAGCCCCGAGGGCGGCTTCGAGCGCAAAGTCGCCGTGAAACGAATTCTGCCCTCGTACGCAGAGCGGCCCGAGTCGATCGCGCTCTTCCGTCGCGAGGCCGAGCTGGGGGCTGGGCTGGCGCACCCGAACGTGGTGCAGGTGCTCGACTTCGGCGCCGACGGCGACACCTGGTTCATCGCCATGGAGTTCGTCGACGGGCTTCCGCTGAGCCGCCTGCTCACCCACGCGCGACGGGGCGCGACGCCGTTACCGCTCGCCGCCTGCGTCTACGTCATCGACCAGCTCGCTCAGGCGCTCGACTACATTCACACACGCACCTCGGCGACGGGCGCGCCGCTGCAGCTCGTGCACCGCGACGTCAACCCACCCAACGTGCTCGTCTCGCGAATCGGCGAGGTGAAGCTGAACGACTTCGGCGTGGCGCGCGCGGCCGGCAAGGAGCAGCTCACCGAGGCCGGCATGCTGCGCGGCAAGGTCGGCTACGCGGCCCCTGAGCAGCTGCTCGGTCAGCCCTACGACACGCGCGCCGATCTCTGGGCGCTCGGCATCTCGGCCTTCGAGCTGCTGGTGCTGCAGAAGCCCTTCACGGGAGTGGATGACGTCTCGCTCTACCGCGCCTGTCTCGAGGCGCCGATTCCGTCTCCGAAGGGCCTGCGCAGCGACCTGCCCGAAGGGCTCGAAGAGATCGTGCTCGGGTTGCTGGTGCGCGACCCTTCGGCGCGGTTCCAGTCAGCCGAGCAGGTGCTCAAACGCCTCGACGCGCTCGACTCCTCGTTGACGGATCGCGCGATGGGCAAGAAACAGCTCGCGACCTGGGTGGCCGACGCGCGCAAGACGCTGAGTGACGAAGCCGCCTTCTTCCCCACGCCGTCGGCCCAGAAGCCCGAGGCTGGGGTGGCGACCCAGACGCAGGACATCAAGACGCTCTCGTCGACCGCGAAGACGCTGGCGTCTCTCGCGCCGCAGCCAGACGACAAGGCCACCCCGAACAAGTGACTCCGTCACGCATCGACGCTAGGTAGGCCGCCCGCTCACGTGAGGCAGCAGGGCCGACCTCACGATGGAAAGGCCGATGTTCGTGCGCTCGATTCCGGTTCTGGTGCTCGTCACCCTTCTGCTCTCGGGGTGCCCGAAAGAGGAGCCGCCCTGTAACGCGACGACGTGCCCCGACGGGTGCTGCACGTCGGCCGGAGTCTGTCAGCCCGGCAACGACAAGGCGGCGTGCGGCACGGGCGGGCTCTTCTGCCGCGAGTGTGATCCGAGCGACACCTGCGCCGACAAGCGCTGCGATCTCGTTCGCCCCGACGCCGGCACCTGCCCCGCCAACTTCCACAAGTGTGGAGAGACGTGCGCGTCGAACGACGACGTCGCCAGCTGTGGCGCTCGCTGCACACCGTGCACGGCCCCGACGGGAACGCCGACCTGCACCGCGGGCGTGTGTGGCGTGGCCTGCAAGACCGGCTTCCACGCGTGCGGCACCGTCTGCGCCGACGACACCGCGGTGAACTCGTGCGGCACTCGCTGCGGGCCGTGCTCCTTCCCCGAGAACTCGCGGCCGGCGTGCATCAACGCGGCGTGCGACTTCGAGTGCAACAACGGGTACCACCGCTGCGGCGCCACCTGCCAACCCGACGACGCGGTCGGCTCGTGTGGAACGCGCTGCATGGCCTGCACGGCGCCGGCGAACGGCACGCCCGTCTGCACCTCAATGCAGGCCTGCGACTTCGTCTGCAACTCGGGTTTTCACCGCTGCGGCATGCAGTGCGTCTCAGACACTTCACCTGCGACGTGTGGCGCCTCGTGCACGCCCTGCCCCGGCACGGCGAACGGCGCGGCGGCCTGCACCGCGGGCCAGTGCGACTTCACGTGCAACGCGAACTTCAACAAGTGCAACGGCAGCTGCGTGCCCGACACCTCGGTGACGGCGTGTGGCAGCGCGTGCACCACGTGCGCGCCTCCCGATGGCGGAACGGCCGTCTGTGCGAACAACGCCTGCAGCTACACGTGCGCCACCGGCTTCAACCCGTGCAACGGCGAGTGTGCCCGCGCGACCGACGTGCTCGCGTGCGGCGCCACGTGTACCCGCTGCCCGCAAGGCGTGCCCGGCTCCATTCCCACCTGTGATGGCACGAGCTGCAGCACGACGTGCGCTGCGGGCAACACGCGCTGTGGAATGAGCTGCGTCGGAGAAGGCGTCGCCTCTGCGTGCGGCTCCTCGTGTACGGCGTGCGCAGCGGGCGGAGCGCTCGAGCGGGCGACCTGCACGGGAACGACCTGCGCGACGGCGTGCATCGACAGCTGCAACTCCGCGTGCGCCGACAAGCAGCGTGACCCGGCGAACTGCGGGGCGTGTGGCACCACCTGCGCGGGTGGCGCGTGCGTCGACGGCCAGTGCCGCACCGCGTGCACCAACGGCGTCTTCTTCGCGGGCATTGGAGAGACCCTGCCGCACGGCTTCACCGCCGGCCTCGACCAGCGCTTCTGGGCGGTCGACGTGACGGGCGACGCACGACTCGACGTGCTGGCGACTGCTGGCTCGGGCCGCTTCACGTTCCAGAACCAGGGCAACGCTCGGTTCGCGGCTCCCACCATCGCTGACGCGGGCGCCACGTTGCTCCCGCTTGGAGTCGCCGACTTCACGCTCGATGGCAGAAGCGATCTGATCGCCGGCGACCTGCGCGCGTTGTGGGTCGTGCAGCAGACGCCGAGCGGCTTTCAGACGCCCGTCATTCTCTTCACCAACGGGCAGAACGGCATCGCGCTGGCTGCCGACTTCACGGGTGACGGCCGCGCCGATCTCGTGCGCGTGCCGCAGCTTGGAAACCTGAACGCCGATCTCTGGGTGAACCAGTCAGCCGATGGTGGAGCGCCCTTCTCGCAGACGCGCAACGCTGCGCCCAACCTGCAGCTGGCGGATCTCGCGCGGGCGGCAGACTTCACGAACGACTCGCGCGCCGACGTCGTCACCTCGCAGGCCGGCCAGCTGCGCGTCTTCGTCACGAGCGGCGCGAACGCGTTCACCCAGGTGACTC
>JBEOKA010000523.1:0-8267 GCA_040275325.1 Myxococcaceae bacterium
CGCTCAAGTACATCTTGCGGCAAGACCCAGACGTGGTGCTCGTCGGCGAGATGCGAGACCTCGAGACCATCGAGGCGGCCCTCGTCATCGCCGAGACGGGTCACATCGCCTTCGCGACCCTGCATACGAACAGCGCCGTGCAGACCATCAACCGCATTCTCGACGTGTTCCCGCCGTACCAACAGCCGCAGGTGCGCGCCCAGCTCTCGTTCGTGCTCGAGGGCATCATGTCTCAGTCGCTGCTGTCGAAGGCGAGCGGCAACGGGCGCGTGCTGGCGCTCGAGGTCATGATCCCCAACCCCGCGATCAGAAACCTGATCCGCGAAGACAAGGTTCACCAGATCTACTCGTCGATGCAGGTCGGCCAGTCGAAGTTCGGCATGCAGACGTTCAACCAGGCGCTCGGCCAGCTGCTGTCGCGAAAGCTGATCTCGATGGAAGAAGCGTTCGCCCGCACGAGCGACGCCGACGAGCTGAAGAACATCCTCGCGACGGGCGGCGGTGGAGGCATGCAGCTGCCCGGGCACACGGCGCAGTCAGGCATTCCCACGAGGGCGCCTCCAGGCAGGTAGGCCTGAGTAGGTGGGCCGGTTCCTTCGAGAGCGGGCTCAATTGAGGTAGGCTTCGCCACGTTCGGAGGTCGTTCCATGCCCGCAGCAACCGCTCGCACCCAGCCCGCCGCTCCCAAGACGAAGAAGTCGTCTGTTCCGATCTTCCTCTGGGAAGCCAAGACGAAGAGCGGCGAGGTGAAGAAGGGCGAGATGGAGGCGAACGACGCTGCTGCCGTCGACGCCCGCCTCAAGTCGCTCGGTCTGACCCCGAGCAAGGTGCGCAAGAAGACGTTCCTCGATGCGGGCATCAGCCTGCCGGGCACTGGTGGCGTCAACGGCAAGGACCTGCTGATCTTCGTGCGCCAGTTCGCGACCATGATCGACGCCGGTCTGCCCCTGGTTCAGTGCCTCGACATTCTCGGGTCGCAAACGCCAAACCTCGCTTTCCGCAAGGTGATCTTCGCGATCAAGACCCGCGTCGAAGGTGGCTCCACGTTCTCTGACGCGCTCAAAGATCACCCGAAGGTATTCGACGAGCTCTTCGTTCAGCTCTGCGCGGCCGGCGAGGTCGGCGGTATTCTCGACACCATCTTGAACCGCCTCGCGGTCTACCGTGAGAAGGCCGAGAAGCTGAAGGGCAAGATCAAGGGCGCGCTCACGTACCCCATCATCGTCTTGACGGTCGGTATCGGGGTGACGGCGCTGCTGCTCCTGAAGGTGACCCCGGTCTTCGAGAAGATGTTCTCGGACTTTGGCTCGTCGCTGCCTGCGCCCACCCAGTTCATCGTCGACCTCTCGAAGTGGCTGCAGGCCTACATCCTCTACATGATCGTGGGCATCGCTGCGGCAGCGGGCGCCTTCACCGCGTTCTACCGCAACCCCCGAGGCCGCCAGCTCTTCGACAAGGTCATTCTGTACATTCCCCTCGTCGGCTCGCTGCTCACCAAGGTGGCTGTCGCCCGGTTCACCCGAACCCTGGGCACGATGATCAGCTCGGGCGTTCCGATTCTCGATGCCCTCGACGTCACCGCGAAGACCGCTGGCAATCGAACGATCGAGAACGCGATTCAACACGTTCGCACCAAGATCTCAGAGGGCAAGAACATCGCTGGCCCGCTCGCCGACACGAAGGTGTTCCCCTCGATGGTCGTGCAGATGATCGGCGTCGGCGAAGCCACCGGCGCCATGGACCAGATGTTGACCAAGATCGCCGACTTCTATGACGACGAGGTCGACACCGCGGTCGGCAGTCTCACCGCCATGATCGAACCGCTGATGATGGTGTTCCTCGGCGGCGTGGTCGGTGGGTTCCTCATCGCCATGTACTTGCCGATCTTCACCATCGCCAGTGCGATCAAGTAGTGCCGCCGTCGCTCCCCCCAACTCAGCCAGCGGCGAGGACCTCAGCCGGCGCCTGACCGCGCTCGTGTTCTTTCGCACCATCGCGACCACCCTCATTCTGGTGGTGGCGGGGGTTCAGATCAGCGGCCGTCGGCCACTCGAGAGCATCTCGGCGGCTGACTTCGGCTGGTTCGGAGTGGTGGCGCTGGACTACCTGCTGACCCTGGTGTCGGCGCTGTTGCTTCGTCGAGGCTCGGCCGGTCGGTGGTTGGCATGGGTGCAGGTGGTGGGGGCCGTGGCATTCGCGACCTCGATCGTGCTCCTCACCGATCGACGCGACTCGCCGTTCTGGTTCACCTACCTGCTCGCCATCATCGGCGGCGCGGTGGCGTTGGGCATGCGTGGCGCGCTGGGGGCCGCAGCCGTTGCAGCCCTTTCGTCACTGGTGCTCATGGTGTGGTCGGCCGTGGCCAACGAGGGGCCAGCGCGGCCCGTCGAGCTGGCAACGCAGGTCCTCGCGCAGTTCCTGGTTGCGGCGCTCAGTGGTTACCTCGCCGAGCAGCTCATTCGTACGCGGGGCCGCCTCGTCGAGAGCGAAGAAGATCTCGCCCGTACCAAAGAGCTGCGCGATCGCATCGTGACGGCGATTCCCTCGGGGCTGGCCGTCGTCGAGAGCCAATCGGGCGCCCTTCGCTACGTCAACCCCGCAGGGCTGGCGATTCTCGGCGTCGACGCCAACACCCTGCCGCCAGTGGAGCAGGTGTTTCCCGGTGTGCTCGCGGTGGTGGTCGGTCGACGCTGGGAGTTGCTCTCGACCACTCCACGTGGGGAGCGCATTCTGGGGGTGTCGACGAGCTCGCTCGATGCCGAGACCGTGCTGCTGGTGTTCCAGGATCTGACCGACGTGCGGCGCAAGGAGGACGAGATGGCGCGGCTCGACCAGCTGGCCGAGCTCGGCCGGGTCTCAGCGACACTCGCCCACGAAGTTCGAAACCCGCTCGCTTCGATGCGCGGGTCGGCTCAGATGCTGCTCGCAGACGCGGCAGATGGCTCTCAGCAACAGCGCCTGAGCCGCATCATCGTTCGCGAAGCCGACCGGCTCGCCTACCTCGTCGATCACTACCTCGAGCTCGCCAGACCGAAGGCGCCTCAACGAGCGCGGGTGCGTGTCGACACGCTCGTCGCCGAGACCATCGAGGTGCTGAGGGCAGACCCCGCTGCGCGCGGCATCGCCATCGACGAGCAGCTCGCGCCACGTGAAGAGTCGCTCGACGGCGCGCAGGTCAAGCAGGTGCTCATCAATCTGCTGCGCAACGCCTTTCGGGCGGCGGGCCCCCGAGGGAGGGTGCGGGTGCGCGTGTTGGCTGCGCCGGCACCCACGCTCTTCGAGGTCTGGGACAGCGCGGGCGCGGTGAAGCCCGATGAGCTGCCGCACCTCTTCGAACCCTTCTACAGCCAGGAGCCCGATGGCACGGGGCTGGGCCTGTCGACGGCGCAGTCGATCGCGCACGCCCACGGAGCCCGGCTGAGCGTCGAGTCGAGCCCCGATCAGGGCACGACCTTTCGATTCGTGCTGCAGCCCGAGAGGAGCGCTGATGTCTGAGATTCTGGTCGTCGACGATGAGCCCTCGATTCTCGAGTTCCTCGAGGTGTTGCTGTCGAAGCATGGGCATCAAGTTCGAACGGCGCCCTCGGTCGAGCTGGCGACGAAGGCGCTCGCGGCCTCGGTCCCCGAGCTCGTCATCACGGACTTTCGCATCGGCAAACAGTCGGGCCTCGAGGTGGTGAAGGCGGCGAGGGCGCTCAGCATGCCGCCAGAGGTGATCGTCGTGACGGCGTACGGAACGCCTGCGTCGGCCGTCGAGGCGATGCGGCAGGGCGCCTACGACTACGTCACCAAGCCGTTCGACAACGACGAGCTGATGCTCCTCGTCGAGCGCGCGATCGAGAAGCGCACCCTGCGCGTCGAGAACCGCCGCCTGCGCGCGACCGGCTCGGGCATCTTCGTCGGCCAGAGCCCCGCCATGCAGCAGGTCTGGTCGGTCGTGCAGAAGGTCGCACCCACGCGCTCGACGGTGCTCATCTCGGGCGAGAGCGGCACGGGCAAAGAGGTGGTCGCTCGCGCCATTCACCAGCAGAGCCCGCGCGCCAGTCAGCCGTTCGTTCCCGTGAACTGCGGGGCGCTCGCCGAAGGGGTGCTCGAGAGTGAGCTGTTCGGTCACGTGAAGGGCGCGTTCACCGGCGCCTCGTCCGATCGACAGGGCATTCTCGCGGCCGCGGGCGAAGGCACCGTGTTGCTCGACGAAGTGGGTGAGCTGCCGCTCGGCACGCAGGTGAAGCTGCTCCGCGTGCTGCAAGAGCGCAAGGTGAAGCCCGTCGGGAGCAGCCGCGAGGTGCCGTTCGAGGCCCGCATTCTTGCCGCGACCAATCGCAAGCTCGAAGACGAGGTGAAGGCCGGGCGGTTTCGCGAAGATCTCTGGTTCCGTCTCAACGTGATCGTGATCGAGGTGCCGCCGCTTCGCCGGCGCCGGGAGGACACGCCCGCGCTGGCGAACTTCTTCCTCGAGCGGGTCGCCAACGAGCTCGGTCGGCCGGGCCTGCACTTCACGCCCGAGGCCATCGCCGTGCTCCAGGACTACGCGTTTCCGGGCAACGTGCGTCACATGCAGAACATCATCGAGCGGACGGCGACGCTGAGCGACTCGGACGAGCTGGGGCCGTCGTCACTTCCACCCGTCGTGCTCGGTGCGGTCAGCGAGATCGAGGCGGGCCCCGACCTCGCGCTCACTCCGGGCTTCTCGCTGGAGCGCCACCTCGACACCCTCGAGCGCCGCTACCTCAGTGAAGCGCTCAAGCGCGCCGGCGGCGCGAAGATGAAGGCCGCCGAGCTGCTCGGGCTCTCGTTTCGAAGCTTCCGCTACCGCCTTGCCAAGCTGGGGCTCTCACCAGACGACGTCTGAGCGCTCACGGCTGCGTCTGGACCTTTTTCGAGGCCTCAGCGGCGTTGTCGGCCCTGAGGCTCGCTTCGACGGCGTCGACCGTCTCGGGCTCCTGGCCACGCAACAGGAGCATCTGTCTGGCGGCGCGAACCGCGGCGGCGTCTTCGACGCGAAGCGCGGTCTGGAGCAGGACGCGGACCTGGGGCGTTCTCAGCGGGGCCATTCTGCTGGCCTCGAGCAGCAGTCGCACCGCGTCGGCGTAGCGCTCCTTCGCACCAGCCTCGAGGGCCTGAACGACGAGGGCGCCACTCGCCGCTCGCTCCATGTCGAGCACCAGGGTCTCGGCCCACGCCGCGGTCTCGTCCCACCCTGCGCTCGTGAACAGCTGCCGCGCCTTGAGCGCGAGCGAGGGGTGACTGAAGGCAGCAATTCGCTGCATCAGCGCCCTCGAGACCCTGGCCCGCTGAACAGCGTCGGCGTCAGCCAGCCGCTCAGGCGCGACGAACAACCACCCCAACGCGTCGTCGTCTTCGCCCGGGGGGTCGATGGTGGTGGCATCGTCAGCCTGTCCGAGTGAGACCAACAGCGCGCGCACATCGGGTCTGGCGCGGTGGGGCTCGAGGGCCTTCACCCGCGTGGTGGGGTCAGGCTCGGTCGCCGCCAGGAAGACGCTCGCCCGCGTCGCGGTCGACGCGTCGCTGATGCCGTTCGCCGCGGCGATCGCCTCCGCTCGTTTGCCCTCAGCCAGCAGTCGTCGAAAGCGCGCGTAGGCCTCGAGGCTGGGGGTCGCGGTGTCGATTCCCGAGCTGGCCCTCGCCGCTGCCGCCGCGTCGGTCGCGACGAAGGGGAGCCGACCGCCTGGCGTGCCAAGCCCGTTGTCGAGCGCCTCGAGTGAGAAGGCCTCGGGGCTGGGGGTATTGACGACCATCGACGGGGGGAGCGAGCGCACGGGCACGTACGTGAGCGACGCGAGCACCCCCGTCTTTCTTGGTCGCTGCGCCCCGAACTCGATCAGGCCGTTGTCATCGGTGCTCACGAGCCTGGGCGTCGCCGGCCGCGCAGGCGTGGTCACGCCCGTGACACGGCTCGCGAGAAACAGCGCCTCGGTCTGCTGCCTGTTCAGGCCTGCGGTTGCCGGGTGGTGGATGAGGGTGTTGGCTTTTGCGACGTCGAACGAGAGCGGCTGCCTGGAGCCAACCAGGTAGAACGCTCTGGCTTCGGGAACCCAGTAGATGATGGTGTAGGGGAAGACCGACGTGAACGCCCCCAACAGCCCTTCGATCGACGCGTCGGGCATCTCGGCGGGCCCGAACCAGGTCGAGAGCACGCCCCCTTCGCTCAGGTTCTCTCGGGCGAGCTCGAAGAACTCTCGGGTGAACAACGCAGAAGCGACCCACGGGTGCGCGGGCATCGACGTGATGAAGTCGTAGGCGCCCGGCGTGCGTCGGCTCGTCGTCAACAGGTGGTGGCGCGCGTCGTTGTTGATCACCTCGACGCGTCGGTCCTTCAGTGGCGACTCCTCGCCCCACAACTCGCCGACGGCGTCGATCACGCCCCGCTCGAGCTCGGCCACGTCGAGGCGCTCGACGCCGAGCTTCAAGAGGGTGTCGACCGTGCCGCCGGCGCCAAGCCCAACCACCAGCCCCCGGTGTTGCTGTCTCGCGTGGAGCCAGGGAACCGTCGCGACGAGGACTGACTCGTGGGCGATGAGCGGAGGCACCCGGGCGCGTGAGCCCTGGCCGAGTCCGTTGAGTGAGAGGCCACGTGTCTCGGTGTTTCCAATGACCGTGACCGTCGCCACATCGCCTTCGTAGTAGGAGCTGATGGCGGCGAGTGACGCGTTCTGTCGGTTCAAGAACGAGAAGAAGTCACTCGAGTTCGGGTCGGCGGTGACGAGTCGCGGGTCGGTCTGTGGAAAGACCGCGGCCGACGCCAGCACCGCCACCACTGTCACCGCGGCGACGACCCGGCGGTCGGCACAGGTCGCGATGGCGAAGAGAACCGTGGTGACTCCCAACAGCAGGAAGACCGAGTACAGCGTGGCAGAGGACCCGATCGACGGGAGCAGGACGAAGCCCGTCACGAGTGAGCCGACGATGCACCCAAGCGTATTGGCCGAGTAGAGCTGCGCCAGCCATCGGCCTGCGTTTCGCGCAGAGCCTTCTCCAACAGAGACGAGGGAGGGGAGCACCGCACCCGCGGCGATGGCGGGCACCCCGAGGAAGAGGAAGACGAAGCCGAGCTCGACGAGATGTCGGCCGGTTCCGATGAAAGGTGAGTTCCCGAGCGTGCCGATGAGCCAGGTCATCAGGGGCACCGTCGCGGCGAAGAGCACGAGGCCGAGCAGGAAGCTCAAGAGGAAGCTGACCGCGGTCGTCGGCAGGTGCCGCGCGCGCCGCGAGACGGCTGACGCCAACAGGCTGCCAATGGCGATGCCCACGAGCACGACCACCAGCACCGAGCCCACGCCGTAGGCCGTGCCTCGAAGCGAGATGGCGAAGAGGCGGGCCCAGACGACCTGTGCGCTCGTCGCGACGAAGCCGCCAACCGTTGCGGCCATGACGAGCGCCAGGTGTTTGCGCTGGTCGACCGGTGCCTCTTCGCCAACTGGAGCGGGGGCGGCGGGGCCGTCGCCACCCTCACGACGGCTCATCAGGAAGGCGACGGTCGCGACGAGAAGATTGACGGCTGCGGTCACCGTCGTCGAGCCCAGAACCCCGAGCTTCGGCAGCATGAAGAAGGTGATCGAGAATGCCCCCAGACAGGCGCCGAGGGTGTTGATGCCGTAGATGAGCGCGTTGCTCGAGCCAGTGGTTTCGTCGCGCTCGATCGTTCCGACCGCGATGAAGGGCAGGGTTGCTCCCATGAGGAAGGTGGGGGGGAGAAGGAGGAGCGCGGAGATCACCACGCGAACCACGACCGCGCCTGACCCGGTTCCCGGGTCAATGGCCGCCACCACCACGCCCAGGTTCTTGAGCAGCGGGTACAGCGCGAACCCCAGAATGCCAGTCGCGGCTTCGAGCAGCGCGTAGGTGGCGAGTGGCCGACGCGCCTTCACGCTTCGCCGCCCTGCCCACCGTGCGCCGAGCGCGAGGCCTCCGAAGAACACCGCCAGGACGATGGAGAACGATGCGGTCGTCGCCCCGAGGCTGAGGGTCAGCAGTCGCACCCACAGAAGCTCGTACGCCAACCCAGAAAACCCGGACAAGAGGAGCAACGGAAGGACCCAGGCTCGGCGCACGACACCTCCTCAGATGAGCGCGCACGGTGCCAGAAGTCACCCGCCCGCCGAATGACAAAATTCGTCACCCGAGGTGTCAAACTCCGTCAGAAGAAAGGAAACTCGCCACCTCGCGGCAGTTCCGTTACCCTCTGTGAACGAGGCGTCTCACGCCTTGGCGCCGAAACTGCAAAGGGCCGCATCGGCGAACTCACT
>JBEOKA010000524.1:0-13005 GCA_040275325.1 Myxococcaceae bacterium
CTTCTCCCGCTACTACGAAGACCGCAAGCTGTGCCGCGCGACGCTCGAGAAGCGCGTGAAACGGAAGAAGTGACGGCTGGTGTCGGCGCGTCGCTGGTGTAGACGCCGTGCACGTGAAGTCCTTCCTGCCCGTCGTCGCCGCGGTGGTGGTGCTTGGAGCGCTCCAGTGGGCGCTCGGCTCGTCGGACTACTTCGTGTACCTCGCGTCGCTCGTGGGCGTGAACGTCGTGCTCGCGGTCTCGCTCAACATCATCAACGGCATGACGGGCCAGTTCAGCATCGGCCACGCGGGCTTCATGGCGGTCGGCGCGTACGTGTCGGGCGTGACGTCGCTGCTGCTGAAAGATCAACAGCTCTCGTTCCTCGGGCCGCTCGCGTCTGATCAGCTCTTCCTGCTCGTCTCGTTGCTCATCGGCGGCGTGTCGGCCGGTGTCTTCGGGTTCCTCGTCGGCCTGCCCAGCCTCCGCCTGCGCGGCGACTACCTGGCCATCGTGACGCTCGGCTTCGGAGAGATCATTCGCGTCGTCATCCAGAACTCCGACAGCATCGCGAAGGCGTTCGATGGCATTCCGGTGCTGTCGCTCATCGGTGGCTTCGTGGGCAACTTCGGCGGCGCGCTCGGCGTGTCGGGAGTGCCGCAGACGTCGACGTTCTTCATGGTGTGGTTCTGGGTCTTCGTCGTGGTGCTGCTCGCGCGGCGGCTCGCTGATTCGTCGCACGGGCGCTCGCTCAAGGCGATTCGTGAAGACGAGGTCGCGGCCGAGGCCATGGGTGTCGACACCACGAGCTACAAGGTGCGCGCGTTCGTCGTCTCGAGCTTCTTCGCTGGTGTCGCGGGCGGGCTGTTCGCCCACTTCGTGCCCATCATCAACCCGGGCAGCTTCACCTTCGTGAAGTCGATGGAGGTGGTGGTGATGATCGTCGCGGGCGGCCTCGGCAGCACGACCGGCGCCATCGTCGCGGCCGTCATTCTCACCCTGTTGCCCGAGGCGCTGCGCACGGTGTTCCTGCAGCTGGGTGGAGGCGACGCGTCGCTCGCGCAGAAGGTCGACCAGATTCGCATGCCCATCTACGGCGGGCTGCTGGTGCTCATCATGCTGACGCGCTCGCAGGGCATCTTCGGCACGCACGAGGCGTGGGACCTGTGGGGCCGGTGGAAGAAGCGCCGTGCCGGAGCCACCGCCTGAGCCGCGTCGTCGCACTCGTTACCTGGGTGCTGCTGCTGGTGGTGGCGTTTGGTTTCTCTCCGCCCGCCGCGCCCGACACCAACGACGTCATTCGCCGCATGCTCGCGGGCCAGCTCGAGGGCATCAACGTGTCGCTCTTCGCGCTCTTCAACGTGATGGGCGTGTTGCCGATGTCGTTCCTCGCGGTGTTGGCGTTCGACGCGAAGGCGCAGCGCGTGCCGAAGTGGCCCTTCGTCATCGCGAGCTTCGCGCTCGGAGCGTACGCGCTGCTGCCGTACCTGATTCTTCGCCAGTGGGACCTGCCGCGCCGGCCAGCCGAGACGTGGTGGCTGCGGCTGCTGGGCAGTCGGCTGTTCGGTCTCGTGCTCACCGCGCTCGGGCTGACGCTCATCGCGCTCTTCGTGACGGGCGACGTGAGCGGGTTCGTGACGCTCTTCCGCACGCAGCAGTTCCCGTCCGCGATGACGCTCGACTTCTTTGCCTGCTGCGTGCTCGGCGCGCTGCTCGCGGCGGAAGAGGCGCGGGTTCGTCAGCAGCCGCTTCTTCAATGGCTGGGGCTCGTGCCCGTCATCGGTGTGCCGCTGGTGCTGGCGCTGCGGCGTCAGTCGAGCTGAGACAGTCGCTCAATTCGCCGGTACGGCGCTCACGCGAACGAGCCCCAGCTCGAGCTCGAGCGGGTTGGCGGGCTCCTCGAGCGTCGTGCCCTTCTTCTCGTCGAGCGACACCACACAGATTCCCGAGCGGAAGGAAGGTGTCGCGGCGTCGGCCTCGAGCGGGCCGAGGACCAGCTCTGACGTCAGCGACGGCGAAGCAGGCGGGGTGACGGCGTAGAGCAGCACGCGCGCTCCGCTGCGGGTCAGCGACGTCAGCTCGAAGGCCGAGCGCACGAGCAGGCGGTCTCCCTTCGGCAGCAGCTCGATGACGCCCGGTTGCGTCGCGATGGTGACGAAGGCGTCGGTCGCTCCGAGGGGGCCGCGAAGAATCTCGCACGGCGCGTCGAGTGGAATCACCGAGGTCGCCTCGAGCTGTGCCGAGGCCGTCGACGGCAGCGGCGCGCAGCGACTCGCGTACACCTCGCCTCCGAAGAGCGCGACGCTCGTGAAGGCGCCAGTGGCGAGTCGTGTGAGCGGTACCGTCGCGGCAGGCTGAAACGAGAACAGGCCGTTCGACGTGGGAATGAGAATGACGCCCGAGGTGACGTCGGTCGGCAGCGGCGCGCGCGACGGAGCAGCCACCAGTGTCGGCGCTGCCGGCAACGTCACGACACGCTCTCCGTGTCTCGGTGCGCTCGGCGAGATGCTGCGACCCGACAGCACGAAGAACCCTCCAGCCGGGCCGGTCGCCCAACGAAAGGGCAGGCCGGTCGTCACCATCAGTCGACTCACGTCGCCCGTGCTCGCGTCGAGGCTGGCGATGACGGGGCCCGTCTTGAACAACACCTCGTCGCCCGACGCGGCCAGCACTTCGTTCACCGTGAGCGGGCTGGTGACGCCTCCGACGGAGGGTTTGGGTCCACTTCGCTCGAGCGAGCGCCAACCCATCGGCGACACCTCGCGGGTGAGCTCGAGCGGTGCTTCGTTGAGCGTGCGAGGAGAACGCCCTGCTGCTTCATGGCGCAGCAGGCGACAGCCGGGGCCACAGACAGCAGTCGGGCGTGTGCCTGAACAGAGCGCAGGGTCGACGGTGTCGAAGGCGGGTCTGCAGGCGGTGAAGAGTGTCAGGAAGACGAAGAGACGGGTGGTCGACATGGGTCGTGCTCCGAAGAAGGTGGTTTCGGGCACGCACAGACGACCGTGACGTTCGACTCGAGGCGGCGAACTGGTGTCACGCAGAAGTCGTCGCGAAAACGCGTGAGCACGAGCGGGCTGGGTCGAATCGACAGACGCACAGCCTCGTTATCGGCGGCGCTTGATTCGAGTTGTTGTCAGGTGAGTTGACGTTCAACCGGCCCTGGCCCGAATGCCATCGTGCACCGAGCTCGCGTGGAGTCGCTCGAGCCGCTGCCCCACGAAGCGCGCGGCCCGCAACGCCATGGCCATGATGGTGAGCTGCGGATTCACGCCGAGCGAGCTGGGCACTGCAGAGCCATCGACGATGAAGAGGTTGGTGACGTCGTGGGTCTCGTGCGTGCCGTCGACGACCGAGGCGAGCGGGTCGACGCCCATGCGGGCCGTGCCGAGCGGGTGGTACGCGGTGAGGTCGACGTGTCGCGCGGCGAAGCGGGCCTGCTCCAGCGCCTCGACGTCTCGCAGGGAGCGCAGCCGCTCGTGGCCACGAATGGGCACGCGGACCTCTTTCGCTCCTGCCGCGAAGTACACGCGCGCGAGAATGCCGAAGCCGCGCCGCACCTGCGCCAGGTCGTGGTCGTTCAGCCAGTACGAGATGCTCGGCGTTCCATCGCGGTTCGCCGTCACGCGCCCGCGCGAGGTGTCCTTCACCATGAAGCCGAACCCGAACGTGTGGTCGAACTGCTCCATGAACGCAGTGAACGACGGGCCGAAGCCGGCGAGCGCGACGGCCGAGAGGTCTGCCGGTGTGGTGCCACCCTCGAAGAACAGCCCCTCACTGGCGAACTCGTCGATGGCGTAGCCCTGCGGCACCGTGCGCGACGGGTTCACTGATTCTTCGAACAGCCCGATGGCCGCCGACGCGGGGTGAATGGAGAGGTTGCGACCGAGCTGGCCCGACGTCTTCGCGAGCCCGCTCTTCTCGAGCAGCACCGGCGTCATCAGCGAGCCGCACGACACGACGACGACCTTCGCGCGCACGGTGAGCTGTTTTCCTTGCGCGGTGCCGACGACGCCCGAAGCAACGCCGCGCTCCGAGAGCACGCGCTCGACCTTGAAGCCGGTGAGCAACTGCGCGCCCTTGTCGAGCGCCGCGGGCACGTACGAGACGTTCATCGAGCGTTTCGCGTCCGTCGGGCAGCCGAAGCAGCACAGACCCTGGCCGTCACAGCCCGGAGCATTTCGCCTGAGCGCGTGGTGCGAGTACCCGAGCGCATCGCAGCCCTTCGCGATCAGCTCCGCCGGTTTTCCGAGCGCGGCCTTCGACGACGGGCCCACCTCGAGGGATTTTTCCACCGCCTCGTAGTGCGGCGCGAGCGCGTCATCGGTGAACTCGCCGAGCCCGTTGGTTCGCCAGCTGGCGAGCACGGATGACGGAACCCGAAAACACGTGCCCGAGTTGATGAGCGTCGTCCCGCCGACCCCCTTGCCGATGGGAATCGGAATCGCCGTGTTGCCGAACGCGACGGTGAGCCCGCTCTGTCGATAGAGCGCCTGCATCATCTCCATCGAGCGGCCGGTGAAGTCCTTACGGGTGAAGTACGCGCCCTCTTCGACGAGCAGCACCGCGTGGCCCTGGCTCGCGAGCGCGTGGGCCAGGGGAGCACCACCTGCACCGGTGCCGACGATGACGACGTCGCACTCGAGCGTCTCTCCATCCGCCAGCGTCGCCGCGTCGACGTGTTGTTCCCGCCAGCGCGCGTGCTCGAGCACCTTCGGACGATGCACCTCGTACGTGCAGCCCAGCGCTTCGAACACCGCGCGGTCATCGAAGTACCCGAGCTTCACGGGAGAGAGCAGCGCCCGCAGCGCGAGGCTCGTCGCTTCATTCGCATCGAGCGCTTCCAGCACCTCGACGCGTCGGCCCAGCGGCAGCTGTGAGAAGCGCGTGCGGAACGAGACCAGCGCCTGCGCATCGAGCGAGCGCAGCAACGCGTGAAAGCCCGTCTGCGCCGCGTGAGGCAACTTCCCGATGAGCGCCGCGGCCCGGGTTGCAGCGGCAGCTCCCGCCGCAGGCAACACCTGCCCCGCCGGCAACACCGTGCTCGCGAACACCTCGAGGCGGCGAAGTTCGTCGGCTGAGAACATCACGAGCCTCCGATGAGTTGGCGGCGCGCGACCGCAGCGTGACGCGCGTCGAAGCGGCGCGTGTGAATGGAGGGCCTCGGCAGCCACGACGCGAGAAACGAGGGCAGGTCGAGCAGGTCGAACGTCATCGTGCCCGACGCGACGGTCTCTCCGCGGCGCTCGAGCGTCACTGGCAAGACCGTCATCGAGCGCAGCGGCGAGAAGATGGTCGGCGTCTTCTTTCCCTTCAGCGTGAAGTCGCTCCACTGCACCTCGTACACGAGCGCTCCGAGCGAGATGGTGAGCTCACCGGTGCACGTCGCTTCGTCACCGAACGGCCCTGCGTGCACGACGCCGTCGAACTCGAAGTGCCCTCCGTGCGTCTGCCGGGTACGAATGTGAAACGCGATGGGCGAGACGTACCCGCTCAGGCTCATCACTTCGCCGCGCATGGTTTCCTGGAACGAGAGCTTCATGGTGGTGGCTCCTCAGACGACGCGGGTGAAGCGTGGGTCGGCCTGCCTGCGAAGGAACTCGAGCGCGCCGCCGTGTTCGCTCTTCAACGTGAACGACGCTCCGTCGCTCGGTCGCACCGTCGCTTCGACCGCCGCGAGCTTGCTGTTGAAGCAGTACGACCGTTCGCCGTTCGGGTTGTCGTAGCCGAGGCACACCATCGGCTGGTTGCGCGCGTCCATCGCGAGCGTGACGTCACCGTCGTCGCTGCGCAGCGAGAGCGTCCATTGGTCGTCGTCGACCGTCGCGCGTTGCCGCCAGCCGTCGAAGATGCGGTCGAAGCGATACGTGCGCGCGCCGCGACGAACGACGAGGCCCGAGAGGCGTGGCGTGGTGCGACCGCCCACCTTCACCCGCGCGCTGAAGCCTTCGAGCATCGCGTCGGCGTCGGGGAAGACGCACTGGCCCCACGCGTACTCGAAGGTGTGCTCGGCGCCCCAGTTGTGGCCCTGCATGCCGACCCAGCCGTCGACGTTCACCGTCTCACCGGGAAGTGTGAGCGAACCAGAGAAGGTCAGGGCCGGTGATGGTGTGAGCAGCTTCGACTTCGGAAACGGCCCGGCGCGCAGCAGCTTCCACGGCAGAATCGACAACGGCGCAGCCATCGGAGACTCGACCGGCTTCCACGAGACGTCGAACCGCGCCGTCCCTTCGGGAGCGTCGACCGACCCACGCGCCCGCCCACGCAGGTCGAGCGTGATGGCCTTCGAGGTCACGTCGTCACCCGAGAACGAGACTTCGCTGAACGGTTGCTGCACGCGCTGCGCGATGGTGCGGCGCTGTTCTCCGTCGAACCAGATGAACCAGCTCTCGGCGATGGCCGGCCCGTCGAGCGGCGCGAGCACGCACTGCTTCAACCAGAACGCGCGTGCACGAGTCGGGTCGTTCGCGCGAAGGAAGTAGCTCTCGACGTGGCCGCGCTGGCCGTGAAACCGGAGCGCGTTGTCGGCCGGCTCCTTCGAGAACAGCGAGCTGAGCGCAGTCATCGCGTCTTCTCCTCGAGCAGGGCGAGCGCGGTCGCGGCGTGGGCGCGCATCGCATCGGAGGCCGCCTGCGCATCTCTCGCGCGAATCGCCATCACGGCGCGGCGGTGGTGCTTCGGGTCGAAGACGTCGGAGCGGTACAGCGGCAGAAACCGCTCGGCACCCTGGAAGTAGACGTCACGCACCACGCGCGAGAGCAGCGTGAGCAGCTGGTTGCCCGAGATGAGCATCAGCTCTTGAAAGAAGTCGTAGTCGAGCTGCTGCAGCTGAGCGGCCTTCGCCTTCGGGTCGGCGAGCTGCTTCGCGAACTCCTCCAATCGTGCCATCGACGCCGCGTCGGCCTTCTTCGCCGCCTGCTCGGCGCCCCAGCCCAGCAACAGCCCGCGCACCTCGTGCAGGTCGCGCATGATGCCCATGCCCATCTCGCCGCCTGCTTCCACGAGCGCCGGCACGAGCCCGAGACCCGCATCGAGCAGCAGGTCGGCCACGCGCGTCGCGCCGCCCTGCCGAATCTTCACCAGCCCCCACGCCTCGAGGCGCTTCATCGCCTCACGCACGCTCGAGCGGTTCACGTCGTACTTCTCCGCCAGCTCCCGCTCCGACGGCAGGGCGTCACCCGGCTGCAGGCGCCCCTTCACGATGGCGGAGCGCAGGGTGGTGGCGATCTTCTCTGCGACGTTCTTCCGGGCGGTCTGGGTCATGACTGGTCCGACCAGTTAGCCGACTGGTTGCGCTTTCCACAAGCCCCCTCCTTGACGTCGAGGGTGTCGAGGGTGGAGAAGTGGTCGGGCCAGTTGTTCTCTCTGGAGAGTTCCCATGCAAGCGCCCCTCGACCCCGTCACTCGTGCCTTCGGTCATCTGCGCCGTGCTGCCGATGCCGTGCCCACACCTTCGTTCGATGAACGTGACGATCGTCTCGCCCGGCTGGAGCGCCTGCTCGTCGACCACCGTGACGCGTTCGTCGAGGCCATCGCCGACGACTTCAGCGTGCGCGGCCGTGGGGAGACGCTGACCGCCGACGTGTTGCTCACCGTCGATGCCGTTCGCTACGCCCGCCGTCACCTCGCCCGGTGGATGGAGCGCACCCCCGCGCGGCCGCACCCGTTCTTCCTGCCGTCGAAGGCCTTCGTCGAGCACCTGCCTCGCGGCGTCGTCGGCATCATCGCGCCGTGGAACTACCCGGTGAACCTCGCGCTCGGACCGCTCGCTCCCGCCCTGGCTGCTGGCAACCGCGTGCTGGTGAAGCCGTCGGAGCTGACGCCGAAGACCTCGGCGCTCCTGGCGCGCCTCGTGAGTGATGTCTTCACCGCAGAAGAGGTCGCCGTGGTGACGGGTGGTGCCGACGTCGCGCGCGCGGTGACGCAGTTGCCGCTCGACGCGCTGCTCTTCACCGGCTCGACGCACGTGGGCCGCCTCGTCGCCGAAGCCGCCGCGAAGAACCTCACGCCGGTGACGCTCGAGCTGGGCGGCAAGTCTCCCGCGCTCGTGCACGAGTCGTACGACCTCGACCTCGCCGCCGAGCGCATCGTCGTCGGCAAGCTCTTCAACGCGGGTCAGACCTGCATCGCGCCCGACTACGTGCTGGTGAAGAAGGGCACCGAGCACCGCTTCCTCGAGGCGTTGAAGCGCAGCGTGGCGAAGGCGTACCCGCGCCTCGACGGCCTCACCGGCATCATCAACGAGCGGGCGCACGCACGGCTCCGTGGCATCGTCGAAGACGCGAAGGCGAAGGGCGCGCGGGTCGAGTTGCTGAGCGACGCTCCGACGAGTGGTCGCGTGATGGCGCCGGTCGCGTTGTTCGACGTTCGGCCCGACGCCATTGCCATGCAGGAAGAGCTCTTCGGCCCCGTGCTGCCCGTCGAGACGTTCGAGTCGACCGATGAAGCCCTGAGCCGCATCGCCTCACGGCCCCACCCGCTCGCGTTCTATTACTTCGACGACGACACGAACCGCGCCGACCGTGTGCTCTCGCGCGTGAAGTCTGGCGGAGCCTGCGTCAACGACACGCTCGTGCACTTCGCGCAGGAGTCACTGCCCTTCGGCGGCGTGGGCCACAGCGGGCTCGGCGCGTACCACGGCCGTCAGGGCTTCGAGACGTTCAGCCACGCACGCTCGGTGCTCGTCGCCAGCCGCTTCAGCCCGGCGCGAAAGCTCATGGCGCCGCCGATGGGCGCGTTCATCGAGAAGGCGGTTTCGGCGCTCGTGCAGGGAGCGCGGGCACTGCGTCGATGAACGCCTCCATCGGCTGGTCGAGCGACGACATCGACGTGTGAACGGTACCGTCGGGCCCGACGAGGTACACGGTGTTGTCGTGCAGAATGACGCCCGACTCGGGGTTCTTCGTGTACTTGAACTCGAGCAGCATCGTCAGCGTGCGCACCTGCGCGTCGTCGCCGACCAGCACGTTCCACCGCTTCGCTTCTTCGACGCCGTAGCGCGCGCGGTACTGCTTCACCTGCTCGGGCGTGTCGTGGCTCGGGTCGAGGCTGACGATGACGAGGTCGAGCGGCTTGCCCGCCTTCTCGAGCGCCGCGTCGAGCCGCTTCAGCTTCTTCGTCGTCAGCGGACAGCTGCCAGCGCACGAGGTGTAGACGAACGTGAGCGCGTACCACCGCCCTTTCCACGCCTCGAGCGTCGTGCGTTTGCCGGCCTCGGTGTTCCACTGCGTCGGCAGCGCGAGCACGTTCTTCGCTTCGGGCGCGGCGAAGGCCGAGGTGGCCAGACACAACGAGAGCAGAAGTCTCATGGCGTGCTCCGTTCGGCGTTCATCACGCAGCGAAACCCCAGGCGCGGCAGTGAGGCGCGGGGCCCGAGGCTCGAGCGCATCGCGTACCGCATGAAGGCCGCGTAGTCCTCCCGACGTGCGCTGCCGGTCGCGCCTGCGCCGCACATCGCCTTCGGGTCCTTGTCGCCGTCTTGCCGGTTGTCACCCGAGACGAAGAGGGCGTTGAAGTCATCGGTCCACTCCCAGACCAGCCCGTGCAGCGCCTCGACGCCGTACGCGTTGCGTGGGCTGCCGGGCTGCAGCAGGTCGTCGGGCCGGTTCGGTTTGCCGTACCAGTCGAGAATGCGCTGCGCGAAGTCGCCATCACGCGAGGCGTCGCGGCGCGTCTCGTCGGCGGCCGCCACGTATTCCCACTCGAGCGTCGTCGGCAGCCGCCCACCACGCTCGGCGCAGAAGGCCCGCGCGGCGAAGTACGAGACGCCCGTCACCGGCGCGTCGGGGTTCGTCTTCGCGTCGAAGCCATCGAGGTACTTCTCGTCGGCGAGCGCCTTCGAAACGCGCGCCTTCGCCCACTGCGGGTTCGCCGAGAGGAACGCGCCAAAGCGGGCGCGCGTCACCGGGCGAACGTCGATGCGAAAGGCTCCGACGGGGAAGGCCTGCTGGCCCACGTCGAGCCCGAAGAGCGGCGAGAACCGCCCCTCGGGAATCGACACCATCGGCTGCGCCGCGCCGGTGACGCTCAGCACCATCGTCAGCATGAAGAGCGTTCGGCGCATGGCGGGCCTCGTCAGTGAGCGGGAGCCGCGGGCTTCACCTCGGGCAACGCCTCACGCAGCTTCTTCACCTCGTCGGTGGTGAAGGCTGGCGCCTTGTTGCCCCACTGGTTCGACACCCACGACAACAGCGTGGCGAGCTTCTCGTCGTCGAGCCCGGCCACCGCCGTCATCACGCCGTTGTACTCGGTGCCGTTCACGGTCACCTTGCCCGTCTTGCCGCGCAGGACAATCTCGACGAGCTCCTGGCGCTTGTTGTTCGCGAGGTTCGCCAGGTAGTCGCTCTTCGCGAGCGGAGGGAACGCGCCGGGCACGCCCTGGCCTTCGGCCTGGTGACACATCGCGCAGCTCGTCATGAACAGCGCCTTGCCGTCGGGCTTCGTCTGCGCCGCCGGAGCCGCCGCCGGGCCTGCCTTGATGCTCGTCGCGACCGCTTCGTCGCCCAGGTACACCTCGTCGACCTCTTTGCCCGAGTAGACCTCTTTCTTGCCGGGGCCTTCGACCTTCATCATGCCGAGCGAGCCCTTGTTGAACGTTCGGAAGATGGAGTGGTCGACGAGAATGTACGTGCCGTCGGTGTCGAGCTTGAACTCGACGATGGCGCTGCCGCCCGCGGGCACGAGCGTGGTCTGCACGTTCTCCTGCGCCTTCGTGCCGCCCTCCGTGTACACGCGGTCGAAGATCTCGCCGATGACGTGGAAGCTCGAGACCAGGTTCGGGCCGCCGTTGCCGACGAAGAGGCGCACCGTCTCACCGACCTTGCCCTTGATGGCGCGGTCTCCGACCATCGACAACGCGCTGCCGTTGAACACCACGTACGAGGGGCGCTCGTCGATGGCGCGCTTCATCGAGAACGGCTGCAGGCCTTTCTGGCCGAAGTCCGCGTCCGTGTAGAAGTCGCCCTGCACCACGTAGTACTCGCGGTCGACCTTCGGCAGCGGCTTCTTCGGCTGCACGTAGATGAGCCCGTACATGCCGTTGGCGATGTGCATGCCGACCGGCGCGGTGGCGCAGTGGTAGATGTAGAGGCCGGGGTTGAGCGCCTGGAAGGTGAAGCGGCTCTTGTGGCCCGGCGCCGTGAAGGTGCTCGCCGCGCCGCCGCCCGGGCCCGTCACCGCGTGCAGGTCGATGTTGTGCGGCAGTTTGTTGTTCGGGTGGTTCTCGAGCCAGAACTCCACCGTGTCGCCTTCACGAATGCGAATGAACTTGCCCGGCACCGTGCCGCCGAACGTCCAGAACGTGTAGTCGACGCCGTCGGCCAGCTGCATGACCTTCTCGATGACCTCGAGCTCGACGAGCACCTTCGCCGGGGTCGTGCGGGTGATGGCCGGCGGCACGTTGGGCGGCTCGGTCAAGACGGCCTTCTCTTCGGGCAACGCGCTCAACAACATGAGGTTCATCAGCAGGACGTGCATCGGGGCCTCTTTCGGCGGACGACGGGTGGTGGCGTCAACGTCTGCAATCAGAAGACCAACTGCCTCGATATCTCTCGAGTATCAGTGATTCTGTTGATTGATTCAATTTGGCACGCCGCGAAACAGATGTCGCGCCTCGTGGCACAGGCGATGCTCATGCCCCCACCACGGAGGCTGAACACATGCGGACCTGGGTGCTGCTGGTGGTGGTGGTGATGCTGCAGAAACGCCTGGGCCTGGAGGTGCGCGGGTAGGCGGCCGCACAAGAGGCGGTCGATGCCGGGGCGCCAGCCGAGGTGGTGGTGCCGCCGGTCGACGCGGGCGCGCCTTTGGTCGACGCGGGGGTCGCGTCGCTCGGTTTCGACGTGGTGCAGGGCCCCTGGGGCCCCGGCCGCAAGTCGTCGGGAGAGCTCTTTCACAGCATGGCCGCGCCGCTCGACGAGGGGCCGCTGCGCTGGCGCACGGGAGACTTCTCGTTCGGCGTGGGACTGCAGTACTTCGCGCGCGCCGAGGCGCGAAACGACCAGGACTTCTCGACGACGGCGCGAGACTTCGCCTTCGGCATCGACCACCGCGCCCGGGTCTCGGCCCGTGGCTCGGCCTTCGGGAAGGTCGGCGTGCTCGTCGAGCTTCAAGACGTGCGCTCGTTCGGCGCCGAGCCGTCGACTGCCGCGCTGCTCTCGTCGGTGGGCGCGCACCAGGCCTTCGCTGACGTGAAGTTCGGCTGGCTCGACCTGCGCGTCGGCCGCCAGGAGCTCTCGTACGGAGAAGACCGCCTCATCGGCAACCTCGACTGGGCACAGACTGCGCGCGCGTTCGACGGCGTGTTCCTTCGCGCGACGCTGCCCGCGGGCGTGACCATCGACGGCTTCGGCATGCTCGTGCGGCCGCCTGCGTTCTTCACCGACAGCGCGGGCTCCCGCTTTCAGAACTCGGGCACGTACTTCACCGGCGTCTACGCGCGGTATCGCCACGGCAAGGCCGGCGTCGACGCCTACGCGCTGGGCCTGCTCGAAGACCCCTCGACCGCGGCGACCGGCTTCAGGGCCGACCACAACCGCCTCACGCTCGGTGCCCGCGGGCTCCTGCCCATCGGCCCGGTGCTGCTGCTGGGTGAAGGCGCGCTGCAGACCGGCATCACCTCGGCGAAGGAGCGCATTCTCGCGGGCGCCTTCGCGGGCCGCGCGACGTACACCCTGCCGAACAGCGGCTTCTACGTGTTCGCCGAGCTCGCGGCCGCCACGGGAGACGGCGCGCCGGGCGACGGCGTCGACTCCACCTTCAACCAGCTCTTCCCCACCGGGCACGCGCACCTGGGCTTCATGGACTACGCGGCCTGGCAGAACGTGGTCGGCGCGCGCGGCACCGCGGGGTTCAAGCAGCCCTGGCTGCACGTGTGGCTCGACGTTCACCACCTGCGCGCGTGGGACCCGCGAGGCACCTGGTACACCGCGTCAGGCGCCGTCTTCATCGCCGCCGACACGGCGCGCACCGAGCCCGTCATGGGCAACGAGCTCGACCTGTCGGTCACCGTGCCCATCACCGGGGCCTTCTC
>JBEOKA010000525.1:0-16007 GCA_040275325.1 Myxococcaceae bacterium
GAGGTGGCCGCGCTGCGGAACCACCTTGTCGTCCGAGAAGAGCGTCTTCGCGCCGAGGCCCGTGCAGTTGATGACGACGCGCTCCTTCAGGGCGGCCACGTCGGCGGGTGTCTCGAACTGTCGCTGCACGAACGCGACCTGCTTCTCCTTCAAGTCCTCGACGAGCTTCGGCAGCAGAATCGTCGGGTTCATCAGCCAATTGCTGTACTCGCGGCCGGCAACATTGAGTGACTTGAAGGGCAGGGTGCCTCTGCGCGGCTTCGCGACGACGTCTTCGGGCGTGCCCTCGTCGAACGCCTTGATGACCTGGTCCAGCGTGTAGTTCTTCCGCTCGGCGACGCCGTAGAGCAGCCGGTTGCCCGAGTTCTGCAGCTCGACGATGCGGGCCTTCGCGCGGCGCAGATACGTGGCGAGCACCAGCTTCGCTTCGGGCGTCACGTACTCGGTGAAGATGCCCGACGGCTCGAACTGCCCGCCCGCGACGAACGAGGTGGTCGACGAGACCGCGAGGTCTTTCGCGTAGACGCTGAGCGCGAGCTCTGGCCACGCGCGCTTGAGCTCCGTTGCGACGGTGAGGCCGATGACGCCCGTGCCCAGCACCGCGATGGAGCGGTCGTTCTTGTCGAGCTTCGACAGCAGACCTTCGACGAGGTCCTTCACGACGCTCGCGCAGCCCCAACTCAACGTGATGCCACCGCCGCCGTGGCCGTAGTTGTGAATGACATGTTTGCCCGCGAGCAGCTCGGGCTCGAGCTCGAGGCGAACGCCGCCGGTGCGATGTGGGCGAACGCCGACGACGAAGGGCGCCGTCTCACGCAACTGGTCGAAGCTCGGGTCGGGGAGAATTTCACCTTTCCGGAGCTGCGCTCCAGACGCGGGTAGCGCGAGCCCAGCACCCGCGAGGACGAGGCTTCGACGGCTCAGCATCACGCGCCACCCTTCAGCTGCGACGGCAGGTCCTTCGGCGGCAGCACGACGTGGAGCAGCGCCGGCTCCTTCGAGTTCGCCTTTGCTTTGCTGAGCGCGTCGTCGAGCTTCGCCTTCGTGTCGACCGTCACCGCCTGCGAGACGCCGAGCGCCTTCGCGAGCCCGACGTAGTCCCACCGGTTCAGCGAGAGGTGCGGCTTCGGTGGCGTCGCGGCGTCCTGGAAGAAGCGCGGCTCGAGCAGCCACTGCTCGATGCCGTACAGCCCGTTGTCCAACACGAGCACGATGGCCGGCAGCTTTCGTCGCGCCATCGTCGACAGGCTCTGCGCCGTCATCTGAAACCCGCCATCACCGCACAGCACGACGGGCCGCTTCGGCTGTGCGACGGCGACTCCAACTGCGGCCGCGACTGAGTAGCCGATGGCCTGCCAGACCGAGTTCGAGACGAACGACTTCGCGCCGTGCGTGTGCAGCTCGGCCGCCGGGTACATCGACAGGCTCGTGTCGGTCATCGCGATGCAGGTGTCGTCGAGCGCGGCGCTGACCGACTCGAGCAGCTGGTCGAAGGTGAGCGCGCCATCTTTCGGAGCAGCGCTCGGCGGCAGTGACGCGCGGCGCTCTTTGAACGTGAGCCCGGTGAGCGTCTTGCCCGCGAGGTGCTTCGGGTTCGGTTGCCACTCGGCGCGCTGCAGCTCGGCGATGAGCGCTGACAGCTCACACTTCGTCGCGGCCTTCTTGCCGATGCGAAGCGTCCCATTCGTCGCCAGCGCGAAGGTCTCTTGCCGCTGCGTCGCCAGCTTGCGGTGTTGCCTGCCGAGCACGCAGCCGAGCGCGACCACGACATCGGCGCCTTCGACGAGCTGCTTCACCGAAGGCACGGCGCGCTCACCACCGTAGACGCCAGCGAAGCCCTTCGTGCGTTCGTCGATGACGGCCTTCGAGAGCAGCGTCGTGACGAACGGAACGCCGAGCCTCTCGACGAGGGCCGTCACCTGCGCCTCGAGGCCGTAGCGCTGCACCTCGATGCCCAGCACGAGTACCGGCGCCGATGCTGAGCGCAGCTTCTCGAGCAGCTCGGTCGCGAGCGAGGCTTCCTTTCCTGATGGAGGTCGCGTCACGTCGAGCGGAGTGGACGGCGCGGCGCACTTCGCCTCCCACAAGTTCTTCGGCACCTCGAGATAGACGGGCCGCTGCTGCGTGAGGGCGAAGGTGATGGCCTGGTCGATGACCTTCGGCGCGCTCGCGGCGTTCTCGATGCGCTCGGCGAAGCCGGTCAGCTCGCGGAACATGTTCAGGTCCGAGCTCGGCCGCCCGGTGGAGTGACTGAAGAGCGTGCCGAACTCCTGCTGCAGCTTCAGGTCTTCGGGGGTCGGGCCGCCGTTGACGATGACGACGGGGCTGCGCTCGGCGAAGGCACCACCGATGGCTGTCATGAGACTCATCGTTCCCACGCCGTACGTGACCGAGACGACGCCCAGGCCCTTCATGCGCGCGAAGCCATCGGCCGCGTAGCCCGCCTCGAGGTCGCTGCTGGTGATGACGACGTCGACGCCTGCGTCCTTCGCGGCGGCGAAGAACGGGTCACACGTCGCGCCGGGAACCCCGAAGAGCGTGGTGCCGCCGTGCTGCTTGAGCCGGGAGTGGAGGTACGCGGCGATGGTGGTGGTGGCTCCAGTCGTCGGCGCTTCGGCGACGACGGGGCCGAGCGGGAGCGAGCCGAGCGCCTGCGGCACCGTGAGCGTCAGCGCCGAGGCCTGCAGGAAGTTTCGCCGTGAGACTCTGGGTGTGCGTCGTCGGTCGGTCACACCCGAACGCTACTTCGCGCGCACCCGGTTGTTGCGCGGCTCGTGCTCGAGCTCGACCTTGCCGAGCAGCTCGAGCACCGGCGTCACGTAGTTCGCGAAGCGCCCGCGGTAGCCCTTGCGCAGGCCGTAGTAGCCACCGAGGGGATTCTTCGGCGAGCGCGCCCACGCCTCGACGCTGCCCTCGGGCGTCGGTTTGCCTTCATCGGCGTTTCCGAGCGCGACCCAGTCTTTGGCCTTCTTCAGCATCGCGACACAGTCATCGAGGCAGCGCAGGTCGTACGAGAGCTTCGTGGTGCCGACCTGAATGACGAGAGCGGGTGGCTTCAGCGTCTCGTCACGCCACGCCTGAAACTCGGACGACAGCGGCGGCGTCTTGAGAATCCACGGGTCGTCGACGGTGCCGGTTCCGTAGGTGACGGCCTTCTTCGCAGCGGCAGGCTTCTTCGCGGCCATTTCGTTCACTCCTTCTGGGCAAGGGCCAACAGGCCGGTGGCGAACTTCTCGAACGACGGCGTGAGGTCGGGAATCGACTTCACGATGAGGCCCGACATGAGGCCGCTGAACGTCTCGCTCATGTCGAACTGTACGCCGCCGTCTTTCGGGGTCAGCGTGAAACGCCGCACGCCGCGGAAGAGCCCGAGCGGCATGCCGCCTTCCCACACCATCTGCCTGCCGGCTTCGAGCGTGGTGACGGTGAGCTTGAACGGGCGGTCGCCGGTCGCCTCGGTCCACAGCGTCAACTTCTGTCCGAGCGCGACGGTGCCCTCGAGCCTGGTGATGCCGATGGGCCCGCTGGCGAGTTTGGAGGCGTTGGTGAGCACCGCCCAGACACGGGCCGGGTCCACCGGGAGCTGCTTCGAGATGGAGAAGGTCTTCATGGGTGAGCGCCACCCTGAACGACCAAAGGTGACATCTTCTGTCGTATTTGGAACGGTCGGAGTCATGCGCGCCTCGAGGCTGCTCCAGCTGTTGTTGTTGCTGCAGAACCGCGGGCGAATGAACTGCGCCCAGCTGGCGGCCGAGCTCGAGGTGAACCGGCGCACGGTGCTGCGAGACCTCGAGGCGCTGGGAGACTGGCCTGCCGGTCGTCGTGCATCGGGGCGCGAAGGGTGGCGTCGAGCTGGGCTTCAACTACCGCACGCGGCTGACCGGGCTCTCGACGGAGGAGGCCGAGGCGCTCGGCGTGATTCTCTCGCACCCGATTCCGGAGCTGGTAGCGGTCGGCCTCGAAGACGCGGCGAGGCGGGCGAGGGCGAAGCTGCTCGAGTCACTGCCCGATGGCGTGCGTGAGACGGCGCTGCGCTCGAGTCAGCAGGTGCGGTTCGTGGCGAAGCCGGTGGGCACGGATGACGAGCGCGTGCTCGCACTCGCGAAGGCGATTCGTCGTGGGCAGCGCGTGCGCGTCAGGGCGACCAGCTCGGCTCCCAGAACCGTGCACCCCATCGCGCTCGTTCACGGGCCGCGCGGCTGGGCCGTCGTCGACGAGCTCGACCCGAAGCACCCCATCGCGCTGCGAGACTGTGAAGACCTCAACATCTCGGCGAAGCGCTTTCGTGAGACGGAGCCCCAGCGAGCCTGAGGAGCGGCGGCCCATCATCACCACCGCTCCTTCCGCGGCGACGTTGGCTCGCGACGGCGAAGTCGAACTGGGAAACACGTGAAACGCCCTGATCAGTTCACGAAGCACCTGGCGCTGCTGTCGACGAAGCCGATGGGTTGCTCGAGGCTCGCGCAGTTCTTCGGGCACTCCCAGCCCGAGACCCCGTAGCAGGTGAGCGCGCAGGGACCGCACGCGGGGCAGCTGCCGTACACCTGCGTCTTGGGGAGACCGCTGGGGTACGGGTCGAAGTCGAGGAACACGCAGTGGCCCGCGCAGTCGCTCTTGCTGAAGTCACACGCCTGCGCGTCCTGCGGCAGACAGAAGAGCCCCGCCTCGCAGGTGCCCCGATGCCACTCGAGGGTCTTCGTGTCGGGCCTCGGTGCGCGAGTGCAGGGCGTGCGGGGCGTGGTGCAGACCCTCGCGTTGTTCGCGCTGGTCGGAGCACCGCCACTCAGACTCACGCCGTCTTCATCGAAGAGCCCGGTTCGGCCACACGAAAACCCGAGCAGCAGCACCACCACGAGGCGAGTTGGCATGGCGCCCCGCCGAGCAAGCGTGATGCCGCATGGCAATTCTGATGGTTGTCGCGGGCGCTGACAGAAATGTCGGGGCAGGCCTGTCGCGGATCAGCTCGGCAGCTTGAGCGACTGCCCGACCTTCAGCATGCGCGGGTCGATGTTCGGGTTGAGCGCCTGAATCTCACGCCACCGGTTGCCATCGCCGAGCTGCGTCCTGGCAATCTTCGTGAACGTGTCACCCGGCTTCACCGAGTACGTGCCGCTGGTGTTGGTCGGCGTTGTGGTGGGCGTGGTGGTCGGTGTCGCGACGACCGGTGGCTCCGTCGGCTGACCCGCGCGCGGGCGGTTGGGCCGCAGAATCCACACGTGCTCTTCACCGGTGAAGGAGGAGAGGCCCTCGCCGCGCACGGCGCCTTCGCTCTGCGTCGCCTGCGCGGAGTGAATCTGGCCGGTGCCATCGGCCTGCAGGTCGTTCGCCATGACGACGCGCGTGTGGCCGCCGTCGGAGATGTCGGTGCCCTGGTGGTCGACCATCAGCAGGTCACCGGGCTGCGCGTTGCGGAGCACCTCGATGAGCCGCGCCTTCTTCGTCGCTTCGTCGAGGCCGTTGAGCGCAACTTCGTCGACCATCTTGAAGTGAACCTTGTTACCGAACTGCGCCGCGTATTTGTCGCTGAAGGTATAGAATTGATTCGCGTTCGGGTACTCGCCCTTGCCACGGTTGCCGTAATACGGCGGCTCGAAGCCGGCGACGTAAAGCGCATTTCCGCCGAAGAGGTTGCACTTCCACACGCCGTTCGGATTGCGGTCGCTCTGTGCGAGCCCGCCGAGGCGAACGTTCGCAGGCAGCGCGTGGTTCGGGTCGAGGTTGTACCAGGGTTGATTGGTGCCGTAGTTGTCTTTGCGCTCACGAATGAGCGTCGCGGCGGCGGCGACCATCGTCTGACCTCCTGGCGGCATGCCGGGCGGCGCGGTGATGGTCGAGAAGTCGGCGCGGTCGAAGTTCACGCTCGCCGTCCAACCCATCACCTCGGCGTTCTGCGTCAGCTGCCCGAGCGCCCGCATCGCGCGCGCCTGCTGCGTGCCGTGGCCCGAAGGGTCGAGCAGCGACGTCTCCTGCGCGGCGGCGTTGCGGCCGAAGGAGTCGATCTGCGTGAAGAGCCGGTCGACCTCGGCGGTGCCGGAGATTTTGCCGTCGTGGTTCAGGTCGGCGTTCGCGGGAATCGCTCCTCGAAGCGACGGGTCCTGCTCGGCTTTGCGAACGTCGATGTCGGTGTTCTGCAGCGCGGTGTTGAACTGCTGACGGCCAACCTTGTTGGGCATAGGTGCGCACCTTGCCACATCGGTGGCTTGCCTTCCTCTGCCTGATCCGCTTTCACTGGAAAGCAACCAAGCCACTGCTGTCAGCGAGAATCCGACTTGGCGGCGCTGGGTGGGTTGCGCACGATGAAGCCGGCGGGCGTCGCGCAGCTGTGCTGCGTGTTCGGAGCCGCCGAGGCCAGCCGCGCTGGTGAAGGCGCTGAGCGATGCCGATGCGTCAGTGCTCGCGTGCGGAGCGCTGCCCGGTGCGAAGGCGGCGGTCTCGTCGCTCGCGGCCTCGGAGAAGGATTCCGTGGTGAAAGACGCCCTCGCGCCAGGCGATGCGGACGCGGTGACGAACGCGCTCGAGTTTCCGGCGATCGTCGAACATGGCGATCGGAGAATTCGGCGCTGGGCGCTCTCGCTTTGTCGCCTTGGGCCAATCGAGCAGGAGCTCGAACAGCTCGGCGTCGTTTGCCAGACCAGCATTGAGCTGCTCCGCCTGTCGGCCATTTCGGATTGGCTCGCCCACTGAGCTCGACTGCTGTCGATTCCAGTTCAGATCATTGACGCCATGTGGGTGGTCGAACGCCTACAGGGCGCGGAGCCAGCGCGTTGGCGGCCGTTCCTTCGCTCGCACTGATCAGCTGCTGGCCTCGAGCACGCTTCGGCACGACGGTCCAGGTTCCGTCAACGGCGGCCAATCCGCGAGCGGCGCGGCTTTTCTGCCTCTCGATGTGTTCGCCCGTCCACACTCGACGCGCGCTTCACGTCACGCTCTGTTCGCGGCCCTGTGATGAGACTCACGTGCGTCGCGTTGCTGACGAGCTGCGTGACTGCTGCGCCACCGCACCCAGTCGTCACGATGCCAGCACCGCCAGCGCCGGTGCTTCTGCCGTCGACGCCAGGCGTCTTCTTCGGCACCGGGCTCGCTGCGCCCATCGACTTCGCGACGTGTGGGAAGTCCGAGTGTGCGTTCGCTGACCGAACCGGCCGGCTCGCCATCATCGAGCGCTCCACCGGCGCCGTGCTCGCGACGCAGTTCTTCGACGAGGTCGAAGACCTTCGCTTCGACGACTCGGGCTCGCAGCTCGGTGTCACCGGCCACCACTTCGCCGTCGAGTGGGCGTGGCGCACGGGTGAGGTCCGCTCGCTGCGTGACACCGCCTATCGCGGAGCTCCCACGCTCGGTCGTCGCTTCCACACGTGGTCCGGCGGACGTGGCGTGGGCGACGAGGTGACGGTCGTGCCGCGCGCAGGCGGTTCACCGCGGGTCTTCACCACCACCCTCGTGAAGGTGCTGCACGTCGTCGACGACGACCGGTTGCTCGTCGTGCACACCGATTCACTCGAGCTGCTCCGCGTGCGTAACGACGGCCCGCTCGAGCTCATCGCCTCAGCGAGCCTACCTCCCGAAACAGAGCCGCGAATGCGTGGCTACGGCCACCGGCCCGTCGTGCACCTCAGCCGCTCGTTCCTCTGGGTCGAGGCCGACGCGACGAAGGTGCTGCTCTTCACGAGGTCACTCGAGCTCGCGCGAACGTTGCAGCGCCCGAGAGGCGCGCTGTTCGTCGACCCCGCCTCCGACCGCTACGCCTTTCTCGAAGAGCTCGAGTCGGGCTTCACGAAGGCCTCGCTCTTTCAGCTCGAACCGCCACTCGAGCTCGCGCACGCCGAGGTGAAGCTCTCGGGATCCGGTCGTGTTCACTTCACGCTCGACCGAATCGTCTTCAGCTCGTGGCGCGGCTTGTGGCACTGGCGCCCGGGTGAGCCACCGGTCGAGGTCCGCAGCGCCGCGCAGGTGTTGGCGGTGGTGGGTGAGCAGCGCGTCGAGGCACAGGACTCGACCGTGCAGTTCACGCCGCTCACTGGCCAACAGCCCACGACCCGGGCGAGCTCCCTCGGCGCGTCGCTCGTGCGGGCCGAGCTCGAGCTGCTCGACGACCGCGCGGTGGTCACTTCACGCCGCGATGGCTGCAGCGTCGAGACCTGGAGCGCCTCGGGCGTGACGCCGGTCCTCCTGGAGCCGACGAACGAGCCCACGCGTGAAGGTGATGCCTTCATCGTCGCCGGTCGAACGTTGCGCTTCGCGCCCAACGAGCTCGCGCCGACCTCGATGGTGGTGACGAACGAACGACACTCGCGCGCGGTGGTGACGCTGGCCACCGGCTGGCGCCTGTTCGACCTGAAGTCGGGCGCGGTGCTCGTGAAGGGGAAGACGACCCTCGACCCCGAGCGCCAACCCATCTCGTTCTCCGACGACGGCGCGTGGCTGCTCATCGCCGATGAACAGTGGCTCACGCTGTATGACGAGACCGGCCGCGGGCGCGGGCGCTTTCAGCACTTCAAGCCAGACCCGAACGGGCTCGGCTCACGCGGAGGCTGGGCACCACCAACGCACGTCTTGTGGACTCGCGACGCCCTCGTCGTCGCCATCGACGCGCACCTCTGGTTCCTGAAAGCGCCGGGCCTCGAGCTCATCGCGCAGCACACGCTCTCGAGTCTCACGAGCCTCGAGTCGACGCCGTCGGGAGTCGTCGCGCTCGAACGAGGTGGCGTGACGCTGTTCGACACACGCGGCGCCGTTCGCCGTCAGTTCACCCAACACGGCCCGCAGGCGCTCTCGACCGACCGCGCGCTCATCGCGTTCTGTGACTCGGACCGCTTCAAGGTCGTCGACCCGCTCGGCGAGCCCGTCGATGAAGACGCCACGCTCTGCGCGCGCGCGACGAACATCGCCGTCTCCGCCTCGCAGCTCGGCTCGATTCGCGACGGCGCCGTCGAGCTCGTTCGTCGTGATGACCGAAGCCGTTGGTCGCTCCGTTCGTTCAGGGCGAAGCGGGCTGCAATCACCATCAGCAGGGAGCCCGCCCAGCCGCCCGAGCGTGCGTTGCTGGTTCGCGCGGGTGAGGCCTTCGACATCTGGCCGTCAACGACATCGAAGTTCGTCACGGTGACCGGACTGGAGCCCGCTCCGGGCCTGCTCGACAAGCTCTGGCCCGCGCGCAAAGACGCGACACCATCGACGCTCCGGCCACGACCCTGCCGATGAGCGCAACGCGCGCGAGGAGGCCCTCACGCCCGTCAGGCGATGAGGTCATCGTGCGGCTCGGCCCCTCAGCCCCGGCATCTCGAGAGACGTCGAGGGTGTTGGACGTTCTCGCTCAAGACTCCGCTCGACCGAGGTCACCAACCTCGAGCTGCGGGAGCGCTCACCACGGCAGAATCGGCTTGTTCGCGTCGGTCGCGCCGACGGGGCTCGAGGCCACGTCGGTCTCGGCCTGCAGCAGGGCGGCCTGCTGCGCGCGCTTCGCCATCTCGGGCCACTCCACGGCCGCGCGCTTCACCGCTGCCATCAGCTCCTTCTGACCGGTTGGGTACGCAGCGCCGGCTCCCTCCACCGCGAGGAAGCCCTCGAGCGCCTGTCGGGCCGACCGCGTACGAAACGCGAGCTCGCGCTGCAGCAGCTTCATCACCACGTTCTCGAGCGCCTCGGGCACCTCGGGCCGCAGCTGCGACGGCCGTGGAATCGGCATGGTGAACACCGCCTGGGCCGAGGCCGGGTCATCTCCGATGGGGAACAGCCGTCGTCCCGTGAGCGCCTCGTGCAGCGTGATGCCCAGCGCGAAGAGGTCGATGCGCCCATCGATGGGCTCGCCGGCCGCCTGCTCCGGCGCGAGGTAGCCCGGCTTGCCCTTCACGATGCCCACCTGCGTGACGTCGGTGCGGCTCGCCGCGCGCGCGATGCCGAAGTCGGCCACCTTCACCTCACCGAGCACCGACAGCAGCACGTTGGGCGGGTTCAAATCGCGATGAATGAGGTTCATCGGCTTGCCATCGAGGCCGACGCGCCGGTGCACGTAGTCGAGCGCCTGACACAGCTCGACCGCGAGGTACGTCACCGCCGACAGCGGCATGCCCACGCCCTGGTACACGTCGAGCACGCGCTTGAGCGAGAGCCCGTCGACGTACTCCATGGCGAGGAAGAACGAGTCGTCGTGCCGACCGAAGTCGAGCACCTGCACGATGTTGGGGTGGTTGAGCCGGCTGCAGAGCTGCGCCTCGAGCCTGAACTGCCGCAGGAAGTCGGCGTCAGAGGCGTACGACGGCAGAATCTTTTTCAGCGCCACCGTCTTCTCGAAGCCGCCCTCGGGTGAGTACGTCGCCTTGAACACCTCGGCCATGCCGCCCGCGCCGACGCGCTCGTGCAGCAGGTACTTGCCCATCACGTCCTTCACGCGCACCGCCGTCAGGGCCTCGGCCGCGCGGCGATTGAAGTGCCCGACGAAGACGGCCGTGACGACGCCCGACGCGAAGAGCAGCAGCACGCGCACCGCGAACAGCGCCGGCTTGAGGGTGACGAGCGCCTCGGGCGAGAGCCTGGGCCACGCCACCAGCACGTAGAGCAGCGTGTACTCGACGGCCGCGATGGTGCCGGCGCCGATGGAGAGCGCCCGGCTGCCGCGAAAGCCCGAGAGCGCGACGAGCGTGGCCCACACCACCAGCGGCGGCGCCGTCAGCGCGTACTCGACGCTGTAGAGCTTGCTGTCGGCGAGGAAGAGCAGCGACGGCGCCGACACCTCGATGGCCACGTTCACCCAGCGCAGCTCGGGCCGGTACCAGCCGCGGCGCAGCGCGCGGTCCTGCACGAAGAAGAAGACGCTGATGATGCTCAGCACCACGACGAGCAGCACGGCCAGCGTCCACCCAATGAGCGGGCCCAGCGCCAACGACGCGACGGCCGACAGCCCGCTCGCGATGGTCATGAAGCGCGCGACGGACGCCTCGCGTTGAGGGGCGTCGCGTTGCAGATGCTCGCTGAGAGCGCGTTGTCCGGCCGAGGCGTCCACGGTGGGACAGCCTACGAGACCAGCAGGGTGGAGGATTCAGGAAGCCGAACGATCAGCTGCGACCCTCGGATTCACGCCGCGGCGGCGGCGGCACTTCGATGGCCACCAGCAGCGTCGCGTACGACGCGCCATTCACTGCCACGCGCTTCACCTGCGCCAGAGCGCCGTTCTCGAGCTTCACCAGCTGGCCGTCGTTCATGCCGACCAGATACCGCTCGGGTTCTCAGCGCCTCAAGCCCACCTGTGAAAATCGGTAAATCAACTGGCCTGTGAAGCTGTTTACAGGTCGGAACGACACAAACGCTCAGCAAATCAAGCACTTCCAGAAGTGCTATCCATTGAGAGTCAATGAACCCGCCGTGGCTTGTGAATCACTCCCCGAAGCCCTGAATCGAGGGAGCCTGAATGCCATCGGGGCGCAGCCTTGCGTCGCGTCCGCGCAGCGTCGGCGGGTTGAACTGCTGCACGGTGAGGGTGGTGGTGGGTTGGCCGCCGTCAGAGTCGATGCGCTCCCAGGCGGCGTGCACGCCGCGTTTGCAGAAGTGGTTCATCGGGTTCTGGTCGAGGCAGCGCTGAAAGACCTCGACGGCCTTTCTCCACTCGCCGGGGCCGGTGTTCTCGCCGATGACGAGCTTGGTCGCGTACTGCAGCTCGGCCGAGTCGGCGCCCTCGAAGGGTGACGGCGCGTAGTCGACCTGTGGCGCTCCGGGCGCGGCCGTCTCGGCGGGCGGTGGCGTGGTGGGCACCACTGCGACCGGGGCCGAAGGCGCTGGAGCGACTGCTTCAGAAGGCGCGGTCGGCGTCGGCGTCGGCGCTGCCACGACGGGCACCCGTGCAGGAGAACTCTCCGGCTGCGGCTCCTCGCTCTTGCCCAACACCAGGAACACGCCGAGCCCCAACAGGCCCAGCGCAACCACTGCCACTCCCACTCGCTGCGTCGTCGACATCGAACGGCTCTCCCGGGTTCAGCCCTGCTTGAGGTGGTGCTTCACGACATCTTCGTAGGCGGTGATGACGGCGCCGATGTCGGCCTCGCCTTTCCCGGCGGCGCGCGCGAACGCGTACGTCTCTTTCATGGCCGCAGCCGAGGGCGTCGGCACGCGATGGTGCGCGGCGTTCTCGACCAGCAGCGTGAGGTCCTTGTGCATGAGGTCGATGGAGAAGTGCGTCGAGAAGTCACGCTCGAGCAGCGCCTTGCCCTTGAAGTCGAAGTACGGCGAGCGAAAGCCCGAGGCCTGCACCACCTCGATGAACTTCTTCGGGTCGACGCCGGCCTTCGAGGTGAGCAGCAACCCCTCCGAGAACGCCTGCAGCATGGCCGCGATGAGCCCGTTGCCGGCGAGCTTCACCTGGGTACCCGCTCCCAGCACGCCGCAGTGAACGACCTTCTCGCCGACGGCCTGGAAGATGGGCTGCGCGCGCGCCATGGCCGCGTCGGAGCCGCCCGCCATGATGACGAGCGTGCCCTTCTCGGCGCCGTTCTTCGAGCCGGTGACGGGCGCGTCGATGACGTCGACGCCCTTCGCCGAGAACGCCGCGCCCAGCTCCTGCACGAGCGCGACCGAGACGGTGGAGAAGTCGATGAAGAGCTGGCCGGACTTCGCGGTGGAGAAGAGTCCGTCCTTCCCCAGCGCCACCTCACGCAAGGCGGCCACGTCGGCCACGCAGGTGCAGAGCGCATCGGCCACCTGGGCCACCTGCGCGGGCGTCTTCGCGACCTGAATGCCGTGTGCCTGGAGCGCCTCGGCGCGCGCGGCCGAGCGATTCCACACCGTCACCTCGAAGCCCTTCTTCTTCAGGTTCAGCGCCATGCGGCTGCCCATGAGGCCGAGGCCGAGGAAGCCCACGTGTCGGATGGTCATGAATTGCTCCGGGCGGGGGCGTAGAGTGCCCGCGCGACGCATGCGCCTACCACTGCTCTTTCGCCGGGAGAACTCCACCGCCGCCAGGGCCGAGCGACAGGAGCGCCTCGAGCGCGCCGTCACCGATGGCCTGCGCAAACTGGCCGGCGTGTTGAAAGAGGCCGCCGACCTCATCGAGAAGCAGCGCCTCTCTCGGCAGGGCTACGAGACGAAGAAGGACTTCCTGCAGCGCACCGACGCCCCCAAGCGCTGACGTGTTCTACCGGGCCTTCCGCTTCGTGATGTCGCTGCTGCTGCGGAACTTCTTCCGCGTCGAGGCCGTCGTCGACCCATCGCAGGCGCTCTCGGCGAAGGGCCCCGTCATCTTCGTCGGCAACCACCCCAACGGCCTCGTCGACCCGGGGCTGCTCTTCGTGCTCGTCGGCCGCCACGTCACATTCCTCGCGAAGGCGCCGCTGTTTCGCATGCCCGTGCTGGGGTGGATTCTCAGAGGGCTCGACGCGCTGCCGGTGTTCCGCAAGCAGGACGGAGCAGGCGACACGACGAAGAACGACTCCACGCTGACGGCGAGCGTCGACGCGCTGGTGAAGGCCCGGGCCATCACGATTTTCCCCGAGGGCAAGAGCCACTCCGAGCCACAGCTGGCCGAGCTGAAGACGGGCTGCGCGCGCATCGCCCTGGACGCGTACGCGAAGGGTGCCAGCGTACGCATCGTGCCCGTGGGCATCACCTACGCCGACAAGAACCGCTTCAAGAGCCTCGTGCACGTCGAGGTCGGGGCGCCGCTCGAGGTGGCTGCGTTCGCGACGGCCGAGGGGTCGAGAGACGCCGACGCGGTTCGCCGGCTCACCGACGCCATCGCCGGAGCGCTGCAGGGCATCACGCTCAACCTCGAGCAGTGGGAGGACCTGCCCCTCGTCGAGACGGCCGAGGCGCTCTACGCGTTGAAGCAGGGTGACGAAGCAGGTGACGTCGAGCGGAAGAAGGCCTTCGCGCGTGGGCTCTCGCTGTTGCGCGCCGAGCAGCCCGAGCGCTTCGACGCGCTCAAACACGAGGTCGTCGCGTTTCGTCGCCGGCTCGACCTCGTGCAGGTGCGCCCCCAGGAGCTGACGTTTCAGTACCGCCCGGCCACCGTCGCGCGCTTCGTGCTGCGGAACCTCGTCTGGTTGCTGGGGCTGCCGCTCTTCTTCGTCGGCATGGTCGTCTTCTTCGTGCCGTACTGGATTCCCATCGGCCTGGTGGTGGTGACGAAGCCCGAGAAGGACACCGAGTCGACCGTGAAGGTGCTGACGCTGCTGTTGCTGGCGCCGTTCTGGTGGGCGCTGGTGGTGGTGCTGTCATGGCTGCAGCTGGGCGCCATGGGCCTCGTCAGCATCGCCCTCGTCCCGGCGCTGGCGCTGTTCACCCGCTGGTACCTCGAACGGCGCGCCGCGGCGGTTCGTGATGCGCGGGTGTTCTTCCTCTTCTTCTCGCGGCAGCGCCTCAAGGCCCGGCTGCTGGCCGAGGGCGCTGTGCTGGCGAAGGCCATCGACGCGGTGGCTGAAGAGCTCAAGCCCCGCGTGACGTCTCAGAGCTGAGATTCAGAGCCCGCGCAGCCCCGAGCAGGTCGATGCCGTCAGGGGCGACGACGAAGAGATGCAGCACTGGCCATAGGTCGTGTTGCACTGGGTGGCTGTGGCGCCCGTGCAGTCGGCGTTCGACGTGCAGTTCTCCCGCCACACCACGCCGCCCTTGAGGCCTGCGTCGGGGTAGTAGACGGGTGTGCAGCGGTAGCCCGTACGCGGTGAGCTGCCGAGCGCGAAGCAGCTCTGGCCGCACCAGAAGTCGTAGCCGCCGTCGGAGCGCGTCGGAAGGACGACCTCGAGGCCGTTGGCCTGCACGCAGTACGACTCGGGCGCGAAGCCCGTGTACGTGAGGCAGAGGCCGCCGGGGAAGCCCGTGTAGGGCAGCTCGGTGCCGCCGAAGCAGTACGCCAGCGCCGGGTCTGGCGGGTTGGCGCACCCCGCGTTGTCGGCGCACGAGCTGCCCAACGACGTGGGAAGCCCGCCGCCGCTGAAGGTGGTGCTCGGGTTGGCCACATCGAGCCAGCAGCCACCTTGTGATGCCGTCGCGGTGCCGTCGGTCACGTCGACGCAGCGCAACGAGCTCGCGCACTGGCCCTGCATCGTGCAGCCGTTGACGCAGAAGCGGTCGGTCTCGTTCCACAGCGCCATGTTCGAGCTCAGGCCGCCCGCGCACACGTTGCCGGTGCCACACGTCGACTGGCCGTTCGAGCTGCAGGGCAGCGTGCAGAAGCCGTAGGGGTACTGCGTGGCCGTGAAGCCTGGCGTCGGAGTCGTCTGCAGCTTGCAGTACGCCGAAGAACCCAGCGAGGCCTGGCAGGTGCTCGACGAGGTGCACAGCGAGCCCACGCCCGTCGAGGGAGCGCCGCCACCGGTGCCTCCACCGCCCGTCGCGCCGCCGCCGCCTGTCGCGCTGCCGCCGCCCGTCGCCTGGCCGGTGCACACGCCATTCGTGCACGCCGTGAAGCCATTGCGCTGGCAGTTCTGACAGAAGTCGCCGTTGCGGCCGCAGGTGGTGATGCTGTTGCCGTCGGGCACGCAGGCGAGCTGGCCGACCGTCTGCGCGAGGCACGTGTTGCACGGAGGCCCGCCACCGCCAGCACCACCACCGCCCGTGCCGCTCATGCAGAGGCCGAAGGAGCAGCTGTTGCCGACCGCGCAGGTGGCGCACTGCTGGCCGCCACGGCCGCACGCCGCGTTGCCGTTGCCCGCTTCACAGACGCCGTTGTTGCAGCAGCCCAGGCAGTTCGACGGCGAGCAGGCCGCGGTGCCTCCGCCCGTCGCCGCGCCACCGCCGGTGCCGCCCTGGCAGACGCCCTGCGCCGTGCAGATGCCCGGCGTACACACCGAACACGTCACGCCGTTGCGGCCACAGGCCGTCGTGCTGGCGCCGCCCTGACATGCGCCGTTCTGGCAGCAGCCCGTGCAGTTGGCCGCCGAGCAGTTCCCGTTTCCGCCGCCCGTCGCGAGGCCACCGCCCGTCGCGAGGCCGCCGCCCGTCGCGAAGCCACCGCCCGTCGCGAAGCCACCGCCCGTCGCGAAGCCACCGCCCGTCGCGAAACCACCGCCCGTCGCGAAGCCGCC
>JBEOKA010000526.1:0-12162 GCA_040275325.1 Myxococcaceae bacterium
GCGTGCCCAGACGCCGCTGGAGAGGATGCGAACGGCTGCGCGCTGGTACGCCCCGTCGAGACGCCCGTGGTCGAGCCCGCGCCGACGAACGCCGCGCTGAAGGACGGCCGCATCGAGCTCAAGGGCACCGTCTACTTCGAGACGTCACGCGCCGAGCTGCAGCCACGCTCCTTCCCGCTGCTCGACGAGGTCGCGAGCGTGATGAAGGCGCACCCCGAGGTGAAGGTCGTGCGCATCGAAGGCCACACCGACGACCGCGGAGGCGCCGCCTTCAACCAGCCGCTCTCGGCCGCCCGCGCCCGCGCGGTGAAGACCTATCTCGAGAAGGCGGGCATCGAACCGGCACGCCTCGAAGCGCAGGGTTTCGGGTTCTCGAAGCCCATCGCTCCGAACACGACAGCCGACGGGCGCGAGAAGAACCGGCGCGTCGAGTTCATCGTCATCGAGTGACGTCGGCTCACCGCGCTTCGACGAAGGCCCGGAGCGCGGCCAGGCCCTCGGCGTCGACGACGTCTTTCGCGAGCGGCGGCATGCCTCCCTGCGCCGACGTGCGGCCGACGATGTCGAGCACGTCACGCCACGAGGGGTTGCCCGGTGCGCCGATGGTGGTGAGCGCATTCGTCTGCGGCTGGGTCGCGACTCGCAGCTGAAAGTCGAAGCGCCGCTCGGGGTTCCAGCAGCGCGCCTCGCCTTCGGGTGGCCTCGTCTGGTTGTGACAGTGGCTGCAGTTGGCGTGCAGGTAGCCGAGCGCCGCCTGCGTCTTCGCGTCCCCGGGCACGTCGTACGAGGGTGGAGCCGTGGTCAGCCAGCCCTCGTCGAAGAGCTTCTGCGGTGACAGCGCCGTGCCCTCGAGCTGCACGCCAGAGAAACCCAGCACGCGCGACGTGGTGCCGAGGTGACAGCCCTGACACTGCGTCGCAGCGGGAATCGAGTGCTTCGTTCCCAATACGGCCGTCGCGCCTTCGGGCAACAGCTCGGCGTCGGTCTGCGCCTCGTTCCACGCGTACGAGACGAACAGCCATTCGTCTTCGGCGCGCAGCAGCAGCCGCGTCTCGAGCCGCTTGCCGTCGAGCGCGAACTCCTTCCACAGCTTCGTCCCCACGGGGAACTGCCAGGCGTCGGGGTTCGAGGTGTCGATGCGGCTCCCGGGCGGAAGACGAATCCACCGTCGCTTGGCGGCGCCGTCGCTCCAGAGCGCGAAGCGCGGCTCGTAGGCGCGCGTCGAGGGGTCGTTGAGCCCGGTCTCGCTCAACAGTCTCGGCGCCAGCTCGAGCCGCGCCGCCGGCAGCGACGGGCATTCGGCGACGGGACGACAGCCTGCGGCGACCAGCGCCGCACCCACGAGGAGAGTTCGCACGGCGCTTGGTTGCCGTGCCGCTCGCCGGCGATCCGTCTTCAGCTCTCGGCGTTCGCCGACGCCAGCCGCGCCCCCTGCGCGCGCCACAACGCCCAGGTGCCCAGCGCGAGGCCGCCGAAGAAGAGCACCACCGTCACCGGCTCGAGCAGCAGCCACGGCTCACGCAGCGCGCCCCACTTGCCGAGCACCTCGAGCGGCGTCCACACCACCACCATCGCGCCGATGGCGTAGCGAATCGCCGGGCCCCAGCCGGTGTGCTGGTGCAGCCGCCAGATGGTGAAGATGGAGCCCGCGATGCTGAGCATCAGCACTGCCGTGGTGAAGAGGCCGTGCACGCCGAAGAGCTGCTCGTCGTACGCCCACAGGAGCAGCAGGTAGAAGCCCCACACCGTCGTCGCGTACTGGAACGCCGTGCGCGGGCCGTAGTTGTCGATGCGACCATGCATCAGGCCCGCGCGCATCAGCGGCGCCCGCTCCCGGAAGAAGAGGAACGCAGGGCAGCGCGACGACTCGAGGAACAGCAGGTACGCCATGATCAACCCGAGCGCGCCCCACGAGTGCTTGAGCAGCACGTACTCGCCGAACACCGCCATCACCTGACCGTCGACGACCGCGAACGTCTTGCCGATGCCGAGCCCGCGCGCGGCCAGGGTGAGCCCGTACTCGACGCCGCCCGTCCACAGCAGGTTGCCCGCGAACACGCCGACGATGGTCTGCGCGGCGTCACCCTTGAGGCGAGAGGTGAGCCACGCGAGCAGCAGGCCGAGGCCCGTGAGGCCCACCGTCGCCCACCCGAGAAACGGCGTCACCGGCAACGTCTTGAGCTCGAGCTTCTCGCCGGCGTCGAGGCGATGGAGCGCGGTCGTCAGCACCGCCCGGCTCTTCTCGGAGCGGCTGCGCGTGATGGCGAGTGACAGCTCCTCTCGCAGCGCCACGTCACTGAAGAGCCGCGCCTCGAGGCCGCCCTCCAGGTCGGGCTTCGCGTACCGAAGCTCGAGCGCGTTCACCGCCACCATCAGCAAATGCCCAGACGCCAGCATCAACAGCACGAACAGACTCGAGAGCACCGTGCGCGACCAACGGACCATACAGGCTGTCTAGTTGCGAGTGACTTGCAAAGTCAAACAGGCAAAGCCCGCGCGAGAGACGTAGATGGCGAGCATGGTTCGACGCGTTCTTCTGGTGCTGGTGCTCCCGACGGTGGCCGCTGCGCAGAGCGTGCAGGACGGCAAAGACGTCTACGGCCCGTGCGCTGCCTGTCACGGCGCCAATGGAGAAGGAGGAAAGGGTGGCGAGTACCCACGCCTAGCCGGGCAGCCGCCCTCGTTCACGCTCTTCTCGCTCAAGCAGTTCCAGGAGCGGAAGCGCAAGAACCTGCCGATGTTCCCGTACACCGAGCCGCGAGAGCTCTCGGAGCGCGACATGAAAGACGTCGCCGCGTACCTCGCGAGCATCACGCTGCCGACGAAGCTGCCCGAGTTCAAAGACTCCGACAGCTCGCTCGACCGCCTGCTGATGTTGGAGCGCGTGCTGGTCGTGCCGCGCGTCGAGGGTGACGTGCGCATGGGCAAGGGGACGTATCGGAAGGTGTGCGCGAAGTGCCACGGTACTTCGGCGCAGGGGCGAGATGAGAAGCGCGCGCCGCGGCTGGTCGGCCAGTACCCCGACTACCTGCGCCGCCAAATCGACGCCTACAAGAAGGGCGAGCGCCGCCTCGACGCCGATGACCCGATGAAGGCAGCCCTCGACCTTCTCACCGAGCAGGACGTCACCGACGTGCTCGCGTGGCTCACCTCGATTCAGGAAGACGCGGACGAGGCAGCGCCCACCGAGCCGTGAGGCGCCGACTACTTCTCGGCCTGCGCCGTCACCGTGAAGCCGAAGTCTGACGTCGCGCTGCCCATGCCGGGGCACGCGTTCGTCAGCCGCCCATTACCCGAGCCGGACAACATGGTGCCCGCCAGGGTGAACTCTCCGGAGTTGATGACGACGTCGTTGGTGCAGCCGTCATCGGGCGTCGTCGTCATCTTGCACGAGGTGCCGGTCGCCATCGTCGCCGTCGTCGCGGTGGAGTTGGCAGTCGAGAGCACGGGCTGACACGAGAACTCCTTCGTGCCGCCGGCCAGCTTGCCTTTGAAGCCGAACATCAAGGCCGCGGGCGTCCCCGCGCCCGGGCTGATGGTGAGCGTGCCTGCCGCGGTCGTCGGCATGCGGCCGTCGTTCAGCGTGGCAGAGCCCGTCCACGTGCCGGTCCACACCGAGGCCTGACAACCCGAGAGCCCGACAGCCAGAAAGAGGAGCGTTCGCATGCGCGGCTTCGTACACCATCGACCCGTGAGCATGTGTGGCCTGCCGAACCTGCGCCTTCGACGCGAGAAGCTGAAGCTCGTGGCGCGTCGTCTGCTCGCTTCGGAGGAGGCCGTGCTCGAGTGGCTGCGTACGCCGAACCCGAACCTCGGCGGCGTCACGTTTCCCAGTTCGACTGCGCCGTCGCGAGCCACATTCGCCGCGGGCGCGGATTCGCAAGTCACTGCAGGGCCGCCGCTCATCAGGCTCACGTGGGCTCCGTCTCACGCCCGAGTCGTTGCTCGACACCCTCGACGGCTTCGAGCAGGCGCTGGCCGAGCTCGAGTCGATGACGGCCTGAACGGCGTCACATGCCCTGCACGCCGGGCGCGGTCGACACGTCGTACGCGAAGCGCACCTGCGCCTGGCTGTGCGGCTCGAGCTCGAGCGTCCACGTGAGGAAGCCGTTCTTGTCGACGTCTGGCTTCGGCGTCGTGCGCTTGACGCCCAGCTCGATCTTCACCTGCTCGATTTCGGAGACGGGCATGCGCTCCTTCACCTCGATGGTGCGCTTCTCGTCGCCGACGTTCGAGAAGTAGAGCCACACCGACTGCGACATCGTCTTCCACTTGTCGACGTGCGACTCGGCCTCTTTCTCGCGCTCGGCGCGTGCCACGCGGAGCGCTTCGTCAGGCCCGAACGACAGCTGAAATTCCTCGCCCGGCGCGACGAACAACACCTTCGTCCACCCGACGAAGCCGTTCTGCAGGAGCAGCTCCACCGGACCCGCGAGCACGGGAAAGCGTGACTCGTTCTTCTGCAGCGCCGTGAGGAAGACGCGCAGCTCGAGCTCGGGGAACGAGACGTGCTTCGTCTTCGGCGTCGCCACGAAGTCGAAGAGCGGCACCACCGTCGGCCGGCCGTTGGAGGGCACCGTGCATGGCCCCTTCGCTTCGAGGTTGCGAATCTCGCCGCCATCGTCGACGCCGGGCAGCTCGACCGTCGTCGGAGCAGCTGCTGCACCCGGGCCACCCGCGCCCGCCTTCGCCTTCTGAATCACCACCTCGCGCGCGGCGACCACGACCTTGTCGTTCTTCTTCTGCGCGGTGAGCAGGTCGTCGTCGAGCAGCGGCGGCTCGATGCCGAGCGACGCGCGCGCCGTCGAGAAGACGAGCTTCGCCTCGTTCCAGTCTTCGCCGGTGTTCTGCCAGACGCACGCGCGGCTCTCGAACGTCAGCTTCCCATCGGCCAGCCGCGCCGAGTGCATGGGCCGCCAGAGCGCGTTGGGCACCGTGTACTCGAACGTCACCTCGACGGCGGCCTTGGTTGTCACCACCACGTCTGCCTCGAGCCACGAGGTGAAGCGCGTGTCAGGGCGGTCGAACACCTGACGCTGCGCCACCAGCATCGAGCGGTCGCGCGTCACCTCACGCAGCTGCTGGTCGAGCGACAGGGCGCGCTCCCGCAGCGCGCGCACCTTCTGGTACAGGCCCTCGAGGCTCTCTTTCCACTGCGGCGCCGACAGGCCCCACGACACGTCCTCGGGCAGCTCCGAGAAGCCGCGCTCGAGAATCTCTTCGAGGCGAATGCGCCGCTGGTGCGTGAGCGCGCGGTCTTCAGACAGCTGCTTCACCTTCTCGGTGAGGGCCTCGACGTCTTTCTCGAGCGCCTTCGCCTGCTCGGGCTTCTCGTCGCTGGTGACGAGAATGGCGCGACGCACGCGAGCATCGACCACCTTCGCGCCCTTCGCCTGCGCGCGCAGCGACAGGTCCTGCAGCACCGGCGCGACGTCTTTGACGAGCAGCTTGTGCTGGCCCGGCTCGAGCGTGATGGTGCCCGTGCGCTGCACCATCGCGCGGTCTTCGAGCAGCGTGACCTTCACCACCTTCGCGTCGAGCGAGACCGCGTCCTTCACGATGATGTCCTTCACGTCACACCTCCCGGCGGTTGCCGCCGACGATCTCGTTGTTCGCGTACAGCTTCACCCGGTAGTGCGCCTTGAGCGTCTGCGAGCCGCCGGCCTTCACCGTCACCACCCAGCGGCGGCCGCCGTGCACGACGTGCGAGCGCTCCTCCTGCGTGTACGGCTCCCACGCGGGCACCACCTTGCCTTCGTCGACGACGACCTCGGCCTCGGGCGCAGGCTGGGGAATGCGCTCGCGCACCTCGAACGTGGCCTCGCGGTCGAGGTTGTTGGCCACCTCGATGACGATGTCGTGGAGCAGCTCGGTGGTCGCCACCACCTTGTCGCCCGAGCGCGCCTCCGAGAACGAGGTGTTGCGCGCCACCTTCACGGCCTGCTCGACGCCGAGCGACAGCTTGAAGTCTCCGCCGGGCGGCACCGAGGGCAGCGTCGTCGTCAGCACGTACTCGCCGGCGACGTAGACCTCGACCGGCCCCGGCAGCAGCGGAGACGGCAGCGGGTTCTTCACCATCGCCACGCGGTACACCTGCGGGTCTTCGCGCGGCACCACCACGTAGCGAACGTCGCCGGTCGCGGTGCGCGTGTTGACGGGAACGGAGTGCCAGGTGCCATCGGAGGGGACATCGACGGTGGCGTCGGTCGGGTAGACGTAGTCGTACCAGCCGGCCTCGGCGCGGACGTCACTCGTGCCCTGCGGCGCCGACAGGTTGTACAGCTCGTGGCCCATTCGTTCGGCCGACTCGACGACGGACAGCACGTCGAAGGGCGCAGCCAGCTGCAACGCCGACAGCGAGTCGACGAAGGCGCGGCGGCGGTCGACGGGCGTGAGCTGCCCACGGGTGGTCTCGGCCGGAGACCCGAGCCTGAGCGACGCGTACAGCACCACGTCGAGGGCCGCACCCGAGCCGCCCTCCGAGAGCTCATCGAGACTCGACGAGAGGTCTCGCGCGACCGACTCCTTCGCCATCGCGCGGCCTGCAGAGGGGCGCATGGCGGCCATCGACGCCATGGGCGCCGCGGCAGGCGCTGGCGGTGGCATCGCCTCACGTCGCGACATCTTCTTCGCGGGGCCTGCGACCGAGACGGCGCGCTGGCGCTCGACGACCCGCTCCTCTTCCTCCATCACCATTCCAGCGTCGTCGGAGTCTGACAGCATCTCGGCAGCAGGCGCGCCGAAGCTGGCGCCCTGCGAGGCCCCGATGGCGGCGATGGGCAGCGACGGCAGCGGCGCGAGTTCGAGGCTCGGCGGGTGCCACGTGGGAATCACGGGCTGGGCCGCGCGCGCCTGCGACAAGCCGCGGTCGAAGTCGTGGAAGAGCGAGGCCGCGCCCTGCGGTGGAGGCCTGAAGCCGCGCTTCGAGGGCGGTGGCGCCTGTGCGCGGCCAATCTTGATGGCGGACAGCTCGGGCAGCTCGGTCCACGACAGGGGCGAGGCCGTCGACAGCTTGAGCTTCACGCCACGCCAGTCTTCACCCGAGCGCTGACACACCATCGCGCGCAGCTGCAGGTCGGCCGAGCGGCAGTCGCGCGACATGCGGCACTGGTACGCAGGCGCCCAGCGCGCGCCGAGCACGAAGTACTCGAGCACCAGCGTGCCGCTCTTCGCCGTCGAGCCGGGCAGCACCTGCACCGTCACCGACTTCTTGAGCTCATCGGGGCGAACGTGGGTCGCCGTCGACGCGAGCGCGATGCGCCGGTTCAGCTGGCCTTGCGTCTCGAGCAGCCTCTTCTCTTCGGCGCGAAGGCTGCGCAGCGACTCGACGCGCTTGAGCGAAGAGTCCTCGAGCAGGGCCTCGAGTGAGGCGCGCGCGAACATCGGCGACGGCGTCGGCGGCTTGCCCTCTTCCGCAGCGGGGCGAGGGTTCACCGACACACTGCTGAGCTGGGCCAGCTCGTGCTCGAGCTGCGAGATGCGGTCGCGCGTCAGCTCGAGCTTCGCGTGCGTCGCCTCGAGCTCCTTCTGGTCTGGCGGCTTCTCGGGCGTGCCACGCGGCGGGGCGTACAGGCCGATGCGCACGTTCGACAACACGACGGCGCCGCCGGTGCACTCGACGCGCGCCCGCACGGTGTGGTCGAGCAACGAGAGCGGCAGGTCGGCGATGAGCAGCTCGGCCGGAACGCCGCTCGAGAAGTCGAGCGTGGCCGTGCGACGAACGGTCGCGCCGCGGTGAAACAGCGTCACCGTCTCGACGCGGGTGTCGATGGGCTTCATGAAGTTCCCCTCCTTCTTGGTCGCGCGGAGCAAACCACGCTGGCCGAGCGACGTCTCAACCGAGTGAAGTGTTCCACCGGCTGATGCGAAGGGACTTCGAGACGAGCATCGTCAGGCGCGTCGTTGCAGGTGGAGCAGCCTGGCGAGGTCTTCGATGCTGGCCGCCTTCGTCAGGGCGTCGAAGGGCAACAGCACGCCGGTGACGTCTTCAATCTCGAGCGCGAGCACCGCGAGGCCGAGCAGCCCGATGCCGAGGTCGACGTGCAGCCTGCTGTGGGGCGCGATGCCGTCGAGCGGGCGCTCGGTGCGACGTGAGACGAGGTGGCGAACGACCTGCAGCTCGGGTGTGAGGTCGAAGGTGGCGGGTGAAGAGACGGCGGCGTGCATCACGGCTCCAGCGAGGGTCGGCCGTGGGGGAAACTCGCACCCCCGTCGACCCATTCCCGCCGGCCATCACATGTCGTCGGAGACCATCTGGGACATGTCTGGAGTGCCGTCGCCGTCGGTGTCGACCTCGAAGAGCATCGGTTGCCCCTGACCGGCCCACGCGCGGTAGTTGAGGAACACGCTGGCCGAGGTCGCCACGGTGTTGGCGAGGTGGGTGAAGACCTCTTCATCATCTGCGAGCCGTGACACCATCACGCCGTAGGTGGCGTTTCCGTCTGGAGCGTCGATGTCGACGCGCAGCTCACCGTTCGGCACGTCGTTGACGAGCGTGACGGTGACGCCACCGGTCTCGGCCCCTGCGATGATTTGAAACACGTAGTCGTTGCCGTCGAGGTTCACGCCGAGCTCGATGACCGGCGTCTCCTGTCCAGTGGTCGAGTACGAGACGCGGCGTGGGTCGCCCGAGAATTCGAGCGTGTCGTGCTGACCGGGGTCGAGGCTCACGCCTTCGACGCTGAACGAGTAGCCGGGCGCGACCAACGACACCGAGGCTTGCGAAGCAGTCGACAGGCCATCGCCATCGAGCGCGACCGTGAGCGGCGTCGTCAAGGGCAACCGGAAGATGGGGTCGAGCTCATCGTCCCACGTGCTGGGCCCGCGCCGCGCAGAGCCGATGCTTGCTTGCGCCAGGGTGTTCACCCAGCCCGCGTCACTCCGGAAGATGGAGGGCGTGCCTGCGTCGGCGGTGAACACGGTCAGGTGGCCGCCTCCCGAGAGCTGCAGCTCGCGGTACGTCACGGCCGAGCCGCGCACCGTCGTGCCGTTCATCGCGACCTCGCCGCAGAACGGGCACACGGCCTGCTGCAGGCGCGAGGTGATGGGCGTGATGGTGAGGTTCTTCGAGGTGGCGTCGCCTTCGTAGATCTCGGCGGGCGTCTGCGGGTTCGTCGTCGCCTCGTAGCGCCAGGTGTTCGCGACGGTGTCGATCTCGACGGCCTTCACGTCGGTGGGGAAGTTGTTCTCGTACAGGCGCACGCGCACCACACCGCCGTCGGCAGGCTCGATGAGGTACGGGGTGTTCGCGTGGCCGCCGCTACCGTCGCGCTTGTAGAGGCCAAAGGTGAAGGCGAGGCCGGCGTCGAGGCCGTTGCTCAAGTCAGTGAGAATCTGGTTCGGCGTGCGCATGCGGCGCTGCTCCGACGAGATGGTCGGCTCGGTGCCCTGCAGCGCCCACCAGTACGCAATCTCCCGCTGCAGCGGGACGTTCTGCGGCAGCTGGAGCGCGAAGGCGGTCGCGCCGCCGAACGCCTGTGGGTTGACCCTGCCTGTCCCGATGAGCGCGCTCAGCACCGCCATGCCCTCGCAGTGCCCGCCGTTCATCTCGGCGTTGGTGGTCTGCATCCACTGCCGCGCCGCCGGCGTCAGCACGCAGGTGCCGGCGTCGGCATCGGCGCACACCGCTGGACCAAACATGCGCAGCACCTCTTCGTCGGTGAGGTTCGTCGCGGTGAACATCGGCGACTGGCTCTCATTGACGTAGTTCTCGAAGGAGAACGAGTCGCGCAGGAAGACGTAGTTGAAGGGGCCGATGACGTTGCCGCCGCCGGTCGCCGAGCCACCTGCGGTGCCGGTGCCGCCAGCCGTCGCCCCTCCACCGACGGAGCCACCAGCTGCGGCCGAACCGCCTGCGTCACCGCCACCCGAGCTCGCGCCGCCCGCCGTCGCGGTGCCACCCGCAGCTCCGGCCACTCCGCCGCCGATGGAGCCGCCGCCAGTCCCCGCGTTACCGCCGCCAGTCATCATCATCGGGTCCGGCTCGGGGCACCCGGCCAGACACACCACTGCACTCAGCGCGAACCAGCGTGACGTCTTCATGTGAGGAATCTCCCGGAGAGGCGTCGAATCTCGCGTCAGCGGTGCGCGCTGTACATCGGTTTTCGCCTCGGGTTCCTGCGGCGGTGTATTCACGCGCTCTCGCGCCGGGTGCCCGTCACGGTTGCAGCCCCCAGGGCCGAAGCCCGCGCTGCGTCGAACGCCGCGAGGCTGAGCGCGTCGGGCAGATCGGAGAGCAGCTCCGTGAAGATGCCGCTGGACCCCCGTGATGTGCGGAGCGCTCGGGTTCTACCAACCGACGCGATGTGCTGAGGCTCCGGCGCGAACGTGATGCGCTGCACGCCTCTCGACCGCTGCGATGTGAGCTGGCGAACCGGCGCGTGATGTGCCGCACGCCTCTCGACCTCTGCGATGTGCGCTGGCGACGCGGCGCGTGTGATGTGCCGCACGCTCGGGTCCTCTCTGCGTGGTGTGCGCTGGCGAACCGGCGCGCGTGATGTGCAGCACGCTCGGGTTCTCCCGATGCCGGCGTGAACGTGACGCGCTCAGCCCACGACGCCGTCGAAGTGCCCGTACCCGCCGGGGATGAAGTAGTCCTTGCCGCTCTCGAGGCCGAACGCGTGTAGCACCGTGGCCGCGATGTCCTGACTCTTCGGCTCGCGCGTGACGGCATCGCCGGTCTCTTCGATGAGTGGCACGGGCACGCCCATCGGCGAGCCGTTCTGCGTCTCGTCGTAGCCGCCCACCATCTGGTTCCCGATGATGGAGCCTCCCGACAGAATCGCGCACGTCGCGGGGTGATGGTCGCTGCCCGACTTGGGGAACGTGCGGCCGAAGTCGCTGAAGACGTACACGAGCGTCTCGTCGAGCAGCGTCTTGCCGGCCTCGGCTCCGGGAGTCAGGGACATCTCGAGCAGCAGCCGCCCGATGCCCTCGAAGGCGATGCGCAGGTGGTTGGTGTGAATCTGCGGGCCATTGCTCGAGTGGGTGTCGAAGCTGAAGTTCGAGATGCTCGTCGCGCGCAGCGACACCGACGTCACCAGGTTCGACTTGAGCAGCTTGAGCGCGAAGTCGTAGTTCGCCAGCGACGCGCCCGAGCCGCAGCTGTCGGCCGAGCCGATGCACGCCGTCCAGTTCGTCGGGTAGCGCATGTCGCGCGTCGCCAGGTGCTCATAGCCGCGCACGCCGCTCAAGATGCTCAAGATGTCGCGCGCCACCGTGCGGCTCGCGCCCTTGTACGTGTCGTAGAGCTTCTCGAGCAGCGCGTCGGTGCCAGGGCTCGAGTGGCCTCTGCGCGAGCGCGTCGCCGACAGCGCGTACGCATCGGTGGTGGTGAGCGGCACCGTGCCCATGCCCGTCGTGCCATCGAAGAAGACGTCGGGCTGCATGGTGCGCGCGCGCAGGCCCTTCCACGAGCCGTCACGTCGGTCAGACAGCGTGGGCTCGACCGACGCGTCGTTCGTCACCACCGTCGGCGCGGCGATGCTGGGCAGGTTCAAGCTCGCGGGAGACACGCCGCTGATGGTGACGTTGGGAATCGCGCGGTCGGGGAAACGCTTCGCCATGGCGGCGGCGACGACGGCCTGAACCGAAGGCGCGCGAAAGTTCGCTCCGGCGACGCCGCAGAGGCCGGCGACGATGCCCGAGAAGTGCGACGCGGTGCCCTGGTCGGCGCCCATCAACAACGCCGAGCGCGAGTACAGCCGGTACGCGGGGTCGGCCCACGAGTAGCCGTACGGCCGGTGCTGCTGCATGCCGCCCGAGTTCGCCACTGCGCCCGTCGTCGCGCCGGGGTTGTTCCAGTCCCAGAAAATCGGGCCGCGCCACTTCCGCCTCGGGCCTGGCTCGTTCAAGTCCACCGGCGTGCGGTCGAAGTGCTCGACCTGCGCCGGCGCGTAGCCCCACGGAATCAACCCACCCGACGGCGCGGGGATGAACTTCGTGATGCCGGCGCTGGAGAGGGGACAGAAGAACGTCTCCCAGTGCAGGCCGCCGTCGAGCCAGATGGCGAGCAGCTTCGTCGGCTTGCCCATCATCGTCTGCGCGCGCGCTTCACCGAGGCCGAAGCGCTCGAGTAGCGCCAGCTGGCCCACGCCCAACCCTGCCTCGAACAGCTTTCGTCGCGAGAGCTTCATGGTCAGTAGAAAATCCAGTCAGGGTGGC